>CACVAP010000063.1 GCA_902727895.1 uncultured Sulfurovum sp. | reverse complement strand
AACAAGTAGGTGGAACTTTCTTTAAGAGTTAAGCCAAACTGTATGTACTACTGCATACAGTTTAAATAAATCTCTACTTTTTAACATAGGCAGATTGAATATAATGCACCCAAAAACTTTTTTAATACTTTTGATTCTCACCTCTAATACATTTGCTCTTGATAATGTAAAGCGAAAACTAAATAACAACTCAACCCTTACTGTTTTAGAAACATCTAAAGAGGGTGAATTTTATGGACGTTTTCGTCTGAACTCTTTTTCTTTTGATTGGGATGAAGAGGTAGACGCTAAAAGAGGTGACCACCAAACTTTAGGGGTAGGTGGAAGTCTACATTATAAGAGTACTTATTTTAAGGGTGTGGGGTTTACAACAGGTTTATACACCTCACAAAACCCTTGGCACATGGATGAGGAAAACTTAGCTTATTATAAAGTAGGAAAAGGCGTACTTAACCGTCATGATGTAGCCACTAAAAACAAGTATGGTATGACCAACTTAGCTGTGGCTTACTTGGAGTTAAAAGACAAAAAGAACTCTGTTAAAGTTGGACGACAAATAGTTGAAAGTTACCTAACTAAAAGTAATGACATTAAGATGATTCCCAATACCTTTGAGGGGATTACTTGGGCTTCAAATGCTATTTCAAATCATAAACTTTGGACAGGCTATTTAGTTAAACAAAAACTTCGTGACCACAATGACTTTCATCATCTCTTTGCTTATGATGATGGAGCAGGAGAATACGATAAATGGCGAGAAAATGATGACACAGCCATGCACCGAGGAATTACCCTTTCTAAGTTAAATGAAAAAGGCATTAAAGACAGACTGCTATTTATGGAGTTTTCAAATCCTAAAGAGAATGACTTTAACTACTTAGTATCTTACACACTTGTTCCTGAACTTTTTTCTACTTTTGGAACGGACTTAACGTATAAATACAGAACAAAAAATGGCTATCTACTTTCTCCTTCATTTCGTTACATGCATCAGTTTGACCATGGAGCAGGAACAATAGGTGGAGCGAATTTAAAAACTAATAATGTGGCTTATAATAATATAGATTCTGTAGAGACCGATTTATATGGTATTCGGTTTGATGTTGGAAAAGACAGATGGCAAATTCGTTCAGGTGTCTCTAAAATAGCAGACAAAGCAGACATTATTTCGCCTTGGCGTTCTTTTCCTACCAATGGTTATGGCTATACGCTTTTACAATACAATTGGTACGCGAACACTACTTCTTATGTGCTTCAAGGTGATTACGACTTTAAGGAACAAAACCTTCATGCTCAAATGCGTTTTGGTATTCAAGACTTTGATGATGATAAAGCTGGAGTACAAGCCGACTCCAATGTTTTACAATTGGATTTAATAAAGAAGTTTGAAGACTACAAAAACCTTTACACTAAGCTACGTATGGTTAGGGTCTTGGGTGATGAGAATACCGTAGCTTTAGATGGAACAAAGAAATTAAACCCTTCTTATACGGATATTCGGTTTGAGGTTAATTATTTGTTTTGATGTAAATTTACCCATTAATACTTGTTAATAAAACTTGAGAACTCTGTTAATGTTCATGGTTCATAATACGGTTATCAAAACAACTTAAAGGACTAAAAATGAAAGTTTTAAAAACATTAGCAATCGTAACAATCTCAGGAATTATGGCAACAACAGCAGTAAGTGCAAACGACGTAAAAGAAAACTGTAAAAGTAGTAGTAAGTGTGAAAGAGGTGCGAAGCATCATAAAGGTGGCATGATGAAAATGAAAGCAGCACTTAAAGCAGCAGAGATTACATCAGAACAAAAGAGAGCCATCAGAGAAGTACGTAAAGAAATGAAACAAACTATGAAAGCAAAACGTGCAGAGATGAAAGCTTCAGGTGAAAAACCAGTAAAAAGAGGAGAGTTTAGAGAAAGCATGAAAGCTGAGATGATGGAAAAAGTTTTAGCCATCTTAACACCTGAACAACAAACAAAGTTTGTACAGGCACTAGGAAAACCTAGAAAATAGTAAGCCTTAGTTATCCCGAATCAAACCTTATATGTATATTAGTTGAATCATGGAGAATAGGTACTTAACCTAAATCTCCATGGAAACCTTTCCCTCTTTATATCCTCTTACAATACAATTTTCATACCAATAACACCTTTTCCAAATTATTTGTTTTAACTGCTTGAAGCTATTTGTAAGTCTTTGTGTATTACACTTTGTAATACACATAAAGGAGTTATGATGTTAGCTGTAAGACTTAACGAAGCGTTAGAACAAGAACTCACTTCTTTTTCAAAGTCGCATACTAAAACAAAAACAGATGTGGTGAAAGAAGCATTAGAACTTTACTTTAAAACACAACGAGAGAACAATCAAAAGTCTGCTTATGAATTGGGAAAAGATTTTTTTGGTGTTCATGACTCTGGTTCTGAAGATCTTTCCTCAACTTATAAAAAGAGATTAAAAGAGAAGCTTAGTGAAAAATATAACCTTAGTAGATAGTGGACCACTTATAGCTCTTTTTGATAAAGGCGATAAGTATCATCAAGATGTATTAGCTTTTTTCAAAGAGTATCAAGGTCAGTTTGTAACTACATGGGCTGTGGTTACAGAAGTTACGCATATGCTAGATTTTAATTTAAATGTTCAATTAGACTTTTTAAAGTGGCTAGAGTTGGGAGCTGTTGAGATTTATGATATAAAACAGAATGATTTGTCAGAGATTATCCCCATGATGACAAAATATACAAATGTTCCAATGGATTTAGCAGATAGTACTTTAATGTTTGTTGCTCATAAAGAGAACATAAAAGACATTATTAGCATAGATAGTGATTTTGATATTTATAGAACATTGAAGCAAGGGTTTTTGAATAATTTGTTGAGGGGATGAGGAAGTAATTGCTTAGAGAAAGTACCTAAGACTTCCAAAAAAGTATTTTTACAAATACTTTTTTAAGATAGTTTCTTTTTTATTTTGAGCTTCATCTATGATTTTTTGAGCATCATTTATTTTACTTTCGAGTATTTCTATTTTTGCTACTATTTGTTTTTGGGTTTCTAGTGCAGGAAATGGGATTTTGATTTGACTCATATTTTTCTGATTAAGTTTTGGTTGAGCTTGTCCTGTTATAAAGTTTGATAAATCAATTTTATTTAAATATAACTCAACTAATTTATGAGTACTTTTATTATCAAACTTTAAAATATGAACATGATTATTAATCCAAGCTTTACCTTTAACAGTAAAAGCAATAGGTGTATTTCTTGTTTTTAGATTAGCACCATCTTCTGAAATTAGAAGTACATAATCATCAATAACATATTTATCTACATAGTCTACAATTCCTGATGCCCCATAGTATGGATAAATACCTTTTGACCTTTTATTTTTAGCTATAGGAACTCTTAGGTTGTCTAGATTTTTTACTATATCCCCAAGTTTAATTAGGTTTCCACTTATCGAATCTATGACATCATCAATTTCTTTTTTAATTTGCTCTACTATTTCTTTTGCTTCCACAACCTCATCATCTACTTTTTGACACTCTTGTATTATTTGTGATTGTGTATTAGTATTTGGAGTAGGAATTAAAAATTGAGGAATTTTACTTTTATTACCACGAGGCATTTTTATACCTTGTTTTTCAGACATTACATAATTGAAAAACATGTCTGTACTCAAAATATAAAAGATATATTTAGGAAGATATTTTTTAGGATTTGAACTACGAAAAACCATAACATCATTTGAACATCCAGCATTTCTATCTGCAAACCATATTTTTTTGAGATAAGGGCGAATATTAGATATAAGAATATCATTTTCTTTATATTGTGTGATTCGAGTGACATTTAGATTCCCACTAAATTCAATCATTCCTTTTCTATTTTGCAATAAGTTGTCAGTTGAAATATAGTTTTTCACTTTAATATCTGAAAAGTCAATTTTATCAGTGATATATGGAGCAATTGTTCCTAATTTTATCAACTCCCATTTACTATCCATAGCTTTTTGTACTTTCTTTTCTGTTAAAGAGATAGCCTTATTAAAATCCACTCGATTAAAATCAAGCATATCTACAAGCCTTGCACGACTTACAAAAGCTTCTAACTCTGTGGAAATGTTAGCTTTGATGTTGTTAAAATTATCTCTGATGATTTTATTTATTTTGCTCTCATCTTCTAAATCTTCTGGATTATAAAGTGGGGTGTTAATGTGTTTTAGACCTTGGAGGTTTTCAAGTATTCGCTTATCTTCTTCCTCTAAAGATTCATCCTTTACTTTTATAGTACTTTTGGTGATATAGTGAATTCCTTCATTTCCTTTCGCATTGCTCCATTCATAACCCAAAAACTTTTTATTTTCATTGTTGTTTGAGGGTGATTTTACAATTACCACATCTGTTTGGTTTTTGTAGGCTAAAGCGTAGTAATAAAATTTGTCTTTTTCAATAC
>CACVAP010000062.1 GCA_902727895.1 uncultured Sulfurovum sp. | reverse complement strand
AAGTAGACAAGAGCAAAAAAGTAGCGATTATTAATGCGAGATTTAATCATTTTATTACAGATAGATTGGTTGAAGGTGCTGTAGATGTATATGCTAGACATGGTGGAAATGCTGATGATTTAGATTTAATTTTAGTACCAGGTGCTTTTGAAGTACCTTTCGCATTAGACAAAGCTTTGGCTTCTGGTAAGTATGATGCTGTATGTTGTTTAGGTGCAGTGATTCGTGGTGCAACACCTCACTTTGATTATGTTTCAGCAGAGGCAACAAAAGGTGTGGCTTCAGCAACTATGAAACATGGTAAACCAGCAACTTTTGGTGTGTTAACAGTTGACAGTATAGAGCAAGCTATTGAGCGTGCTGGTACAAAAGCTGGTAACAAAGGTGGAGAAGCAATGGCTGGACTTATAGAGCTGATGAATCTATATACAGCATTAGAAGACTAATAGTCAAGTTTCGAATAGTATTGAAGTTTGTAATTCGTAGGGTGGGCTTCAGCCCACGCTAATAAAATATATACAAAAGTTCAAAACATGAATTTTTATATACATTTTAAAAATGTAAAAAAGGTAAGCATAAAATATGGCAACTAGACACCAAGCAAGAACAGCAGTAGTAGGACTTTTATACGCATATGATTTAGGTAATGAAGATATTTCAACATTTACGGATGATATTTTAGAAGAAGATAAAATTAGAAACAAACAAAGAGAATTTTCACATACTCTTTTTAATGGTACCATTGCAAACTTGGATACCATTGATACAGAGATTAAAAAGCATCTTAGAGGTTGGGATTATAAATCAATTGGTAAAGTAGAAAAGGCAATTATGCGTTTGGCTGCTTTTGAGATTATGATTGAGGGAACGGATAAACGTATTATTATTAATGAAGCAATTGAATTAGCAAAAGCTTTAGCTGATGATAGATCTCCCCACTTTATTAATGCTGTGTTAGATGCTTTGGGAAAAGAAGAATCAGCAGAAATTGAAAAACCTGTAGAGGTTGAAGTTCCAAAAGAAAAACCAGAATAAGTAGTTAAAAGGAAAAACAAATGAGTGCCTTAAATAACAAGAGAATGACGGTTGATGAAGCGATAGAACTCATTGAAAAAGCAGATTTAAAAACTTTGGGTCGTATGGCATCTGAAATGAAAGCCAAACTACATCCTGAGAAAACAACAACTTTTGTGGTTGATAGAAATATTAACTATACTAATATCTGTTGGGTAGATTGTAAGTTTTGTGCTTTTTATACCCATGAGAAAAAAGAAGATGCTTACATCTTAACCTTTGATGAGATTGACCAAAAAATAGATGAGTTACTTGCTATTGGTGGAACACAGATTTTATTTCAAGGAGGAGTGCATCCTAAACTTGAAATAGAATGGTATGAAGACTTAGTAGAGCATATTTCTAAGAAGTATCCACAAGTAACAATTCATGGTTTTTCATCTATTGAGATAGATTATATTGCAAAGCGTTCTAAAATTTCACTTTCAGAAGTATTGTCACGCTTACAAGCTAAGGGTTTAAGTTCTATTCCTGGTGCTGGAGCTGAGATTCTTTCGGATAGAGTTAGAGATATTATTGCACCTAAAAAGCATGACAAAGATCAATGGTTAGAAGTGCATAGACAAGCGCATAAACTTGGTGTAAAGTCTACAGCTACCATGATGTATGGAACGGTTGAAACGACACGTGAAATTGTTGAACATTTTGATTATGTTAGACAATTACAAGATGAAACAGGTGGGTTTAGAGCGTTTATTATGTGGTCGTATCAAAGTGACCATACACAATTAAAACGGGAACTTCCAACCATTTCAAAAACAACACCAAATCAGTATTTACGTTATTTAGCAGTAGCACGTTTGTTCTTGGACAATGTACCAAATATTCAAAGTTCATGGGTAACACAAGGCTCTTATGTTGGTCAAATGGCATTAAAGTTTGGGGCAAATGATTTGGGTTCAACCATGATGGAAGAAAATGTTGTTTCAGCAGCTGGAGCAGCTAACACTATGAATCAAGATGAGATGATAGAGCTAATTCGTGATATAGGTGAAAACCCTGCAAAGCGTAATACTGCTTATGAAATTTTAGAAAGATTTTAATACATGATACAAATAAATTGGATAAAAAAATTAACAATTATAACACTACTATCACAAGGAATTTTAATGAGTGCTAATCTTAGCCAATTAAAAGTTAACAATACAGAAGTACCCTTTATATTTGAAGAAGACAAAAACTTACCCATTGTTTCTATGCAATTAATCTTTAAAAATTCTGGATCACTTTCAGATACTAAAGATGGTTTGGTTCAACTTTCAGCTGCTTTACTTAATGAAGGAACAAAGAAAGATGGAAGCATAGGTTTTGCGACAAAGCTTGAGAATCGAGCTATTTCTTTAGGTACACATGCTGGAAAAGAGACTTTTGTTATTGAAGTTGGTTCATTAAAAGAAGAGTTTCCTTATGCCATTGAACGTTTAAAAGAATTACTACAAGATCCAAACTATACAGAGAAAACACTAGAAAAGATTAAGACACAAGTTATTGGTACTTTGAAAAGAAAAGAGAGTGATTTTGATTATATTTCAGGATTAGAACTTAAAAAGATGCTTTTCCCAAATACTCCTTTAGCTAAAGCATCAGCTGGAACGGTAGAAAGTGTTGAGAGTATTAGGCTAGTAGACATAGACAAGCATTTAGGTGATCACTTAGGTGTTGACAATGCCATTGTTGTTATGGGTGGTGATATCTCTGAAAAAGAGGCTTCAAAATTTGCAAGTGCTACTTTAACGTTACTTTCCAATGTAAGTTCAACTAAGCTTGAAACGATGAAAGCTTTAGGTAAAAAGCAAGTAAAAGAAAAAATACTGAAAAGTGAACAGGCTTATGTTTACTTTGGTGCACCACTTGATATTGCTTATGATTCTAAAGAACGTCACCTTGCACAAGTAGCTTCATTTGTTTTAGGTAGTTCAGGTTTTGGTTCACGTATGATGGAAGAGATTAGGGTAAAGAAAGGGTTAGCGTATTCTGCGTATAGTCGTTTTAATATTAACAAAACACATTCGTATTTTTCTGGTTATTTACAAACAAAAATAGAGACTGGAGATGAAGCTGTAGCCTCTGTAAAAGAAGTAGTTAATACATTCTTAGACAAGGGTATTAGTCAAGAAGAGTTGACAGCTGCACAGCAGTTTATTTTAGGTTCTGAACCTCTTAGAAATGAAACACTTTCTCAACGTCTTGGTCGTGCTTTTCAAGAGTTTTATACCAACAAACCTTTAGGTTCAGCTACTGAGAATCTTAAGAAAATAGAAGCGATTAAACTATCAGAAATTAATGCTTTTATTAAAGAACATAAAGAGATAGCAGAACTTTCATTTTCTGTAGTTACAGGAAAAAAGAAATAGCATTTAAGAAAGATCAAACTCGATTGTAAACTTAGCCCCATCTAGGCTGTTTGTCGCAAACAGTCTACCTCCCATATGCTCTTCAATAATTTTTTTTGACATGTAGAGACCAAGTCCTGTACCTTTCTTTTCTGACTTAGTACTGAAGTAAGGTTCAAAAATTTTGTTAATAATTTTTTCATCAATACCTCCAGCATTGTCTTGAATACTTATAATGATTTTCTTCTCTTCTTGTAGGGTGCTAAGATAAATTACTTTTTCTTTATTAGTATGCTTTTCAAGCAGTGCATCTTTAGCATTATTGAGTACATTTATAAGTACTTGTCCAAATTCATTTTGATACCCATAGAATTCAATATTATCATCATGTTTAATTTTTATTTGAATGTTTTCGTATACTAAAATAGGCTGAAGTAGGCTTGTAACATGATTGGACATGTCTTGTATATTAAAGAGTACTTTTTCTTTCTCAGGAAGAAAGAAATCTTTAAAATCATTGATGGTGGTTGACATGTGTTGTGTAAGCATTTCTATGTCATCTAGCTCTTTTTGTAAAAATTGTTTATCTTTTAGGTTTTGTTTTGATATTTTCATATCCATTATGAGTACTAAAGCATTGATACTTGAGAGAGGTTGTCTCCATTGATGTGCAATCATGTTGATAACTTCACCCATTTGAGCTAGTCTGGATTGATGTAGCATCATAAGCTCTTTTTTTCTATTTTTTTCAATTTCTATTTGAACTTTTTGTTCTAAAGTACTGTTTAATACATTTAGTTTGTCTTGGATAGTCTTTAGCTTTTTATTGTGTATTTTAAGTAAGTTTATCCAAATGAGGGCTAATAGAAGAATTACTAAAGAGGCTATGCTAATTTGTTTAACTAAAGTATAATCTGCCTGGATACCTAGATTCTCAGTATAAATGAAGTCATCTAATACTTCTAAGTACCTACCTAAAATTAAATTCAAAATAAGATAAAATATCAGAATGAAAAGAGTAGAGAAAATAAATAAGTTAGAAGAAGCTAATTTAAACGATATAAAAAAGAATCATCCGAAATATAGA
>CACVAP010000061.1 GCA_902727895.1 uncultured Sulfurovum sp. | reverse complement strand
TTACTTATATTTGGTTGTTAAAGATCACTCTTTGAACCCTGTTGACTCTCTGACTTAAACGCTAAGTCGTCCCCATTGTTCTTGGACGCGTATTATAGACAATTCACTCTTTGTTGTCAAGGGTTTTCCTAAATTCTTTTTATTTTATTTAATTTCTTGGAATTTGATACATCCTAATTACTTTTCAGCTTCCTTTAATCGTTATCAATGACTCTTAGTTGACCTTCGTATTAATCTCTTTTATAATCTCTTGCATATCTTTTTTTTCAACATTAATAACAATATCTGCTAGTTTCTTATATTCTTTTTCTCTTTCTTTATATAGTTTCTTTGCTTTCTTTGGTTCTGAAAAGAGTGGTCTCTTTTTTAACTTTGCTTTGGAATTCTCTGCTGTAGATAAACGATTATATATCCATTCATATGAAGCATCTAATAATATTACTGTTCCAAGACTTTTTAAATTATTAATATTATAGAAACCACCACCACATGAGATTAACGAATTATCTACTGAAGATTCAATCCAATCTGCACATTCCTGTTCCAAGGCACGAAAATACTTTTCACCATCTTCTGCAAAAATATTTTTAATTTTATTATTCTCTTTTGATTCAATCAAGTCATCTGTATCAATATTAAAACATTTATATCTTCTGGCATATGCTCTTGCAGTTGTTCCTTTACCCACACCCATAAAACCAATAAGAATTATATTACTCTTCATTTCTAACCTTTGTACATAATTATATTACATAATTATACTAAGATAGTATTACAAGCTTTCAATGTTCCCAACTACTCTTCCAACTATTTCAACTTCTTGAGCTGTAATGATTTCTGGACTATATGCCTTATTGTCAGATATAAGTTCAACCATACCATCAGCTCTCTGTCTAATTCTCTTAATAAAAAGACCTGCTGTAGTAGCTGCAATAAATATTCCATCTTTATTAATATTTGTTTGCTCTCTATCTATAAATACGATTGAACCATCTTGCAATGTTGGCTCCATTGATTCTCCGTCGACATTAATAGCTTCTAATGTAGGATTGTTACTAGGAACCATACTACTCATAATTGTTTTATCTATTGACAATATTTCATAATCTTCTTCAAAGTTAAAAGCACCCCCACCTGCACTGGCACGTACATCAGAAAAGTAATGAACTTGAAAGAAACGCTCTGTCTCCTCTGCTAACATATCTATTGCTTGATCAAAAAATAACCAGTTAATGCTCAGCCTCTTATTTGCACAAAATTCCAATATCTCTTTAAAAGGTATAGAATTTCGTTTTTTCATGGTCGCAAAAGTCGTTTGAGGTATAGCCAATGCATCAGCAACATCTTTATCAAAAACTTTTTTAACATTCTTCTCTTCTGAGATTATCTCTTTTAATTTTGTAATTACATTTCTTAAATCATACATATATAGCCTTTCATAACTGTTATTTATAAATTATATGACAATATGACATATTTTTTACTTAAATAAGAAAATAATATTATAATTTGATATATTTATAGATAAAAGGGATTTAAAATGGATATAAAAGTCAATAAAAAATTATTAAATGAAGCAATAAATAGTGGATGTAAGACAGCTGCTGAGTTGGCTCTATATATAAAGAGACACAGTAATATGCAAACCATGCATATTACTAGCCTTTAGTCTATAAGAAGAATTTGAACTTTATCCCCAACAGTTTTTGGTTCATCTTCCTCAGAAGTAATCAAAAGTGCTGTCGAACCTAACATGTTTGTCAGTATCGCTGATGAACCAGCCTTCTTACCTTGAAAATCTACAAAATAATTTCCATGCTCTAAAGTATAATTACAGGCTGTAAATTCTGCTTTTTTCTGCCGTTTATTGAAACCCTTACGTAAAGTTGCTTCAACAATACGTAGTGAAGACTTTCCATTCTGTAACTTAGCAATTAATGGTAGCATATATAGTAAGGCTGTAACAGTAGAAGAATAAGCGAAGCCAGGTAAAGCTACTATAAACTTATCATCTTTTTTAGCAACCATAATATGCTGCCCTGGTTTTACACGTACACCTTTAAAAAGTACTTCACATCCAAGTTCAACAATAACATCTTTAACAAAGTCAAAATCACCTACAGAAACACCTCCTGTAGTAACCACTATATCACTCTGAACTAACGCAGATTTAACAGCATTTAGAATAGTCTTTTTATCATCTAATATACATCCAAGCTGTAAGGCTTGTCCATCATACTTATTTACTAAAGCTTCTAAAATATAATTATTAGAACTTCGTATTTGAGCATCAGAAGTTTGTGTCTCACCTAACTCTAATAATTCAGACCCTGTAGATAAAATAGCTACTCTAGGTTTTTCATATACTAAAGGCGAAACAACATTTAAACTTGCCATCACCCCAATCTCTGCAAAGTCTATCTTTGTTCCTTCTCTTATAAGGCTTTGATTCTTCTCATAGTTTTCACCAATAGCCCTTACTGAAAAACCAAAAGGAACTTCTTCATTAATGACAATTTCATCACCTTCTACTGTTACATTTTCTATAGGAATCAATGTATCAGCACCAACAGGTATAAGTGAACCTGTAAATGTTTTAATACAACATCCACCAATCACCTCATCTACCAAGTTAGCCCCAGCAGGATTAATACTTGAGATTTTTAAACGTCCTAAAGCTAAATCTTCATGCTTAACAGCATAGCCATCCATAGCAGACGTTGGAAACTCTGGTGAGTTATGGTCAGCTACAATGTCTTCTCCTAATACATAACCTAAAGTGTCGGTCAGATATCGTTTCTCTTTTTTATAATGATTAATCTCTATATTTTTAATAATTTCAATTGACTCATCGAAGTGCATAAATGCCATTCTCTTTTTCCCTTACTATAATTAACTATTTATTTGGACAAAATCCCAGACCCCACCATCGGAGTACTTCTATCTGCAGCATAAACACGTTTTCCATCTTTTACGTCATACTTCCAAATGGGCGCATTTGCTTTAAAATCTTCTACAAACTCATCAATAAGTTCTAAAGCTACCCGTCTTCTAGGTGAAAAAACTGCTGAGATATAAGAAGAAGCATGTACTGGCACATCACCAATGGCATG
Source organism: uncultured Sulfurovum sp. (assembly GCA_902727895.1). Taxonomy (GTDB): domain Bacteria; phylum Campylobacterota; class Campylobacteria; order Campylobacterales; family Sulfurovaceae; genus UBA1140. Next base: position 90,874 of record CACVAP010000061.1, on the reverse strand, counting down.
TGCCATCTTCACTTTAGCACCTCTTTTAGCTGCTTTCTCTTCCCAGTCATCAAACCATTTTTGTAATACTGGTTCATAAATATCAAAACTTAAAGCATCAATCTCATCTTCAGCACGGATTGTTCCTACGAAAGGAATATATGCTCCATAGTTTGATTCAGCTTCTTCATGTAACCATTTAGAAAAAATACTTTCTATCGCTAATGGACCCTCATATAATTCCAAACTATCCACCACACACAGGAGGTAAAATGGAAACTCTATCTCCATCTTTTAACGCCATACCAAGATTAGCCGTCATTTCATCATTCACAGCCACAGCACATTTATCTAGCCAAGGAGCCACAGATTCAATGTTCTGAAGTTGTGTTGCCACATCAGCTAAAGTTTGGGCCTCAAGTTCAATAATCTCTTGTGCCATGGGGCCTAAAAATTCTACTTTTATCATAATAATTTTCTCACTTACGTCTTATATAAAAGCTTTCTTTTACTCTAAAATTAGGTAGAAAGCGAAGTTAGGTGATTATAAAAGTTGTTTGATATAATCATGCTTAAATTACTATTCTAGGCAAACAACTGTGATATTTGGCTCAATTAGCTACCTCAATCTTTTACCTTTTCAAGTTTTCATGAAACGTTATATCCAGCACTCTGGAATGAAAATGGGGTTAAATTATAGAAAAGATGTTCCAAGCCAAATCAACAAAGCCCTGCAAAAACGCCAAATCGATGCAGGCTTTATCTCTAGTATTGCATCCTCCAAGTACAAGTCCACAAATCTAGGAATCATTGCCAATAAAGCTGTTTTTTCTGTCTTTTTAATAGAAGGAGAAAACAAGCCAGATAAAGAGTCTGCAAGTTCTAATGCTTTAGCTAAAGTCTTAAATCTTGAAGGGGAAGTACTCATTGGAGACAAAGCACTCAAGTACTATTTAGAAGGAGGTCAAGGTATTGATCTCGCCACAAAATGGTATGAAGAAACCAAGTTACCTTTTGTTTTTGGTAGACTCTGCTATACCTCACATGATAAAGTCGTAGAAAAATTGGCAAAAAACTTCATAAAAAAACCAATTAAAATACCCCAATACATTTTAAAACGTGAAGCTAAGAAAAGAGGCATTACTCCGAGTCAACTTACATGGTATTTAAAATACATTAAGTATAATATGAATCATAAATCGAAAAAATCTCTCAAGCTATTTTTAAAAAAAAGTAAAAAGATATAAGGTCTAGCATGAAAATTGCCATCGTTAAACTCTCAGCTATGGGAGATATTATCCATGCTATGGTTGCACTTCAATACATTAAAGAAGCTCACCCAGATATTAAGATTGATTGGATAGTGGAACAAGGCTTTGCCTCAGTACTTGAAGGTAACCCTCATATTGATAATATCTTAACACTCAATCTAAAGAGTATCAAGAAAGATAAGTCTGAATTTTTTAGCCAAATAAAAAAAGTTAAGCGTTATGCCAAAAATAATTATAATTTAGTACTAGACGCTCAAGGACTGATTAAGTCTGCGTTAACAGCTAAACTTCTAGGTAAAAAAAGAGCAGGCTTTTCCAAAGAATCTATTCGTGAAGGTGTTGCCAGTTATTTTTACAATCAAAAAGTAGAAATTGCCTATGATGCCAATACTATTGATAGAAATGCTACTATACTTAGCGAACCACTTAATTTTAGAATTACATCTCAAATGATTATAGATAAAAAACCCTTTCTCTTTTACCAAGATGAAGATGCTATTATTTATAATTACCTCTCAACTGAAAAAAGAAATATTATATTTGTCATTGGTTCGACATGGGAGAGCCGTAACTACCCTAAAGAAAAGTTTGCAGAAATCGCAAATACACTCCAAGAGAATGTTTTAATAGCTTGGGGAAGTGAAGAAGAAAAGCAAAAGGCTGAGTGGATAGAAGCAAACTCTAACCATGCGAAAGTCCTACCAAAAATAAATCTTAATACACTCAAAGCTGTCATAGCTAAGTCTGATTTACTCATAGGGAATGATACTGGACCTACGCATATGGCATGGGGACTAAATATCCCTTCTATTACCATATTTGGTCCAACCCCTATTAACCGTGTCTATCAAACTTCTATTAATAAGGTTATAAAATCACATAGTAAAATAAATCATTATAAACTCAATAAAAATGACTTCTCTATAAATGAAATAGACTCAAATGAAATTACTTTAATTGCCAAAGAGTTACTCAATGCTTGATTACTTTTATTTAGCCATCTATAAAATTTTCTCTTTTATACTTTGGTTATTACCACGTACTATTATGATAAAACTTATGCAAGCCATTTCATGGTTCGCCTATACAGTCAGTGCTAAGCATCGTCGTATTATTCATACGAATCTTGATCTTGCTTTCAAAAACACACTAACACAAGAAGAAAAGAAAGCTTATGGGGTCTCTGCTTTTATAAATCTACTTGATACTACTTTGGGAATTATAAAACGTGATGGTATGAAAAAAAGTGACGTTATAAAAAATATTACATTCGAAGGTGAAGACATTGTTAAACAGTATCAAGATGCAGGTAAAAAAATCATCTTTGTTACCGGACATCAAGGAAACTGGGAACTTCTCTCTCAATCTATTGCCATCAAATTTGACTTAACATTAGTAGGTGTCGGACGTAAGCTTGACTCTGACCTTATGGACAAAGTCTTAAAAGAAAACCGTGAACGTTTTAATGTAGAGATGGTCTATAAAAAAGGTGCCATGAAAGGCTGTATTAAAGCTTTATCACAAAATAAAGCTGTAGGAATTTTAGTTGACCAAAGTATTAGACAAAACCAATCAATAACAGTAAACTTTTTTAATACCCCTGCCACCCATACTCCTTTAGCTTCTATTTTATCTCGAAAATTTGACATTGACTTAATACCTGTCTTTATATCAACGAATGATTACATAAATTATCATGTTAAAATCTATCCAGCTATTGAAAGTATTAAAACAGATAATCAAGAGAAAAATTTGGCTAAACTTACACAAGCACAGGCAGATGTTATGGAAAAAATAATCAAAGAAAACCCTAAAGAATGGTTTTGGATGCATAAGCGTTGGAAAGAATTCAATCCTGAACTTTATAGGTAAGTATCCAAAATATTAATCATGTCTTTAAAATTTTGAAATGACTAAAGGAAAAAGATCTTATATGAATAATAAAATTGATTTTGTAGTAACATGGGTTGATGGTAATGATTTAAAATGGCAAGAAAATTTCTATACACATCAAAAAGTATCTGGAGATAAAAGAATTTCAAGATTTAGAGATTGGGATAACTTACAATATCTATTCCGTTCTTTTGAAGAGTTTACTCCTTGGGTCAATAAGATTTATTTTGTTACATATGGACATGTCCCAAAATGGCTTAATATCCATCATGAGAAACTTGTAATAGTAAAGCATGAAGATTATATGGATAAAAATAACCTACCTGTCTTTAATAGCCATCCAATTGAAATAAATATGCATAGGATAGAAGGATTAAGTGAAAAATTTGTTTACTTTAATGATGATACTTTTATTTTGAGTCCACTTAAAGAAGAGACTTTTTTCAAGCAAGACTTACCCGTAAATGTAGCTCTTTTAGGACTTATGTCTAACAGTTTTAAGGACAATACTCTTTCTAATAATCTTTCAATTATTAATAAACATACCAAGAGTTCTAAATACAAAATAATTTTAAAGGACTTTTCAAAATGGTTATATAAAGGATATGGATTTAAGCTTTTCAGAACTATGGTTCTTTTACCAACTTCTAAATTTACTGGATTTAAAAGTTATCACCAGCCACAACCTTTTTTAAAAAATACTTTTATTGAACTTTGGGAAAAAGAAGAAAAATTACTTACAAAAGTTTCCAAATCAAAATTCAGAACAAATTCTGAAATAAACCAATATCTATTTAGACATTGGCAATTTATTACAGGGAAGTTTTATCCAGATAGTGTTAAAAATGCATACAAAAAAAGAAAATTTAAAAATATACGAACACAAGAAGATGCAAAAATGGTTGCTAAACATATACTTAGTGGTAAGTTTGAAATGTATTGTGTTAATGATGCTTTAACTGATAATACTAATGACTTTGACGTTTCTAAAAGTATTATTAATAATGCTTTAGAATCATTACTACCCAATAAATCTTCTTTTGAACTGTAGTTAGTAAAAGAAATATCATACAAATAAAGGAACCTAGTGAAAATTATAACCATAAATCAAAAATATCTTTCATTTTGTCAAAATATAAAAAACATTTTTGAAGAGACACAAAACTCCATTCACAAGGCGAGAAATGAGATTAAGATTGTTGAACAAGAACCTAGAAATTTCGTTATTAAATCATTTAAGATACCCCATATAATTAATAAAATTGCTTATACTTTTTTTAGAAGTAGTAAAGCAGAAAAGTCCTATATAAATAGTTTAAAAATTATGAATTTTGTACCAAAACCTATTGCCTATATTGAAACTAAAAAGAATGCTTTACTTCATGAAAGTTATTTTATAAGTGAACATTTTGCCTATGATTTTACTATTAGAGAACCTTTGACCCATAAAGAGTTCAAACATAAAAACGAAATCTATCAAGCCTTTGCTCAATTTACAAATGAGCTTCATAACCAAGGAATAAAGCACCTTGACTATTCACCAGGAAATATTTTAATAAAAAAAGAAGATCAAATATATATTTTCAAAATCATTGACATTAACCGAATGCAATTTAAAACGCTTAATAAACAAGAACGATTAGAGAACTTCTCAAAACTTTGGGCAACAGATGAAGATTTAAGTATTATAATCAAAGAGTATGCCAAAATAAATCATATAGATGAGAAAGAAGCATTACTCATCGCACTAAAAGCTTCACAAAAACATAAAGATAAAAAGAATTTTAAAAAGAGACTTAAAGGAAAGAAAGTTGTTGATTAATCAAATTTCAGTTGTTATTATTGCTCAAAATTCAGCAGAAACCATCGAAGAATCTTTAGCCTCATTAAACTCATTTAATGAAGTAATCCTCTATTTAAACAACTCAACAGATCATACCAAAGAGATTGCAGAAACTTTTTTAAATGTTAGAATAATAGAAGGAGAGTTCATAGGTTTTGGTCCCACAAAAAACAAAGCATCTACTTATGCAACAAATGAGTGGATACTCTCTTTAGATAGTGATGAAGTACTTAATAAAGCATTAATAGAAGAAATTAAGGCACAAGATTTTCTCGATAAAACAAATCTCTTTATTTTAAAAAGAGATAACTATTTCTTAGGTGCTAAGACAATTAGTAAAGACTATATTGTTCGTATTTATAATACTCTACATACACAATTTAATGATAATTTAGTACATGAAAAAATCATCGTCAATAAAGAAAGTAAACAAATCAAACTCAAAACGAGTTTTAAACATCATAATATTACAGATATTAACCAAACCCTTACAAAAATGATAAAATATACTGACTTAGGTGCTGAGAATAAAAAAACTTGTTTCTTTGTGATTGTTATATTAAAATCACTCTTTGCATTTATCCAAACTTATTTTTTACGTTTCTATTTTATTAATGGATGGAGGGGATTTGTTATTGCTAGCTCTAATGCTAATCGTCGCTTTTATAAATATCTAAAACAATATATCAACTGCCAGAAGTCATCTGAATGAAAACTTCCAATAACCAAGTTCTCTTCGTAACTTAAAATTTCTAATGAAATTAAATGGTTTTTTCTTAAGGGGTAAGTTTATACCCTCAAGCATTTCTTCTACCGTATCTAATACTCTTTCACTCGATTTACCATCTTCATAAGGATGAAATTGACTCACATGATTATTAATATTTTGATTATTAATTGTCAGATTATCTAAAGAAGAAATTATTTTTTCTTCAAGTTCATCAATATTTGTAACATTAAGAAGAGAGTCTTCATCCTTTTCTGTCTGAAAGGTAATAACAGGTTTTTTTTGAGTTAGAAATTCATAAATTATAGAAGAAGTATCACATAGCATTAAATCAGCTTTTTTAAAATATTCTATAATATAAGGGGTTTCAATAAAGCTTACATTTTCAGAATCAATACTTTTATATAAAGCAACTATCTCTTGATCCATTTTTGGGTGTAAGGTAATGTACCATGTAAAATCATACTTCTCTATCATGTCTAAAATAAAAGGATAAAGTATTTTAGCTTTCGAAAATCGAGGACTAAAAGTTGATGCAAAAAATATGGTTTTTGCTGTATTACTTTTAGATTCTAAAGGGAAAAGAGGATCTAGTTTACACCAACCTGTTTCTTTGACTTTAAAATATTGATATTTGTCAGCTAATCTTTCAAAAATTTTTGTAGAGCTTTCACCTTGTGTACAATATAAGTCAAACATTCCTCGAATAATAAAATGATAAAGTTGCCCATTCTTTTTAGCTTTGGTACTGGGTAAACCATGAAAAACTTGTACTTTTAAACCCCCAATAAAAGAAGGAACAACATTACCTGGAACGAAAACTGCCTCAGGCTTATAGTTTAGAACTTCTTCAATTGTTGATAATCTAATTTCATTTTCATACAAGTAATTAGGGGTGATTTCATCACCATACATAAACCATTTCACCTCATCTCCTCTTTGCAAAATAGCATCTTGAAGTGGTCGTAATACAGGAAAACTATAGTCTTGTGAAATAAAAAACAAGTATCTTTTTTTAACTGAGGAGAGGGGACTCTTTTCCATAATATCAATTCCTTTATAAGGAGAAATAGTATCATAATTTCAATTAGGATATAATCGTATAAATTTAGATTATAAAGAAGAATAATGAAAAACTCTTTTCCTTGGGATCAATATTCAGACCAACCACATATACTGAAACGCGCCAACAAAAAAATCTTGCGACAAGGTCACAAATTAGATTACCTAAAACTAATACTCACAAATCTCATCTATTTTCCTTATCTATTTATAAAGTTTCTACTAAAACGTAATAAAAATGAAGCGAATGAGCATGACTCCAATCAAAAAACCAAGCAAATACTAGGTCTATGTGTCAACTTAGACAAAGGCGAGGACCAGTTTGCACTAGTGGAAGAACTTAATATTAAGTCTCTTCAAGTTAGAGTCTTTTTAAATGACATTATAAATATAGATGACTATGTAACATTTGTAAAAGGTTTCGGTACAGACAAAGAGATACTGATAACCATCATCCAAGATCGTAAACACATAGAGAACCATGAACTCTTAACTAAAGATATAATAACAATATTTCAAAAGTTTGATGGGATAGCTAGCGAATTTATAATAGGGAATGCTGTTAACCGTATAAAGTGGTCTTTTGTCTCTATGGAAGAGTATTTAGCATTTTATCAAGTCATTCAAAAAATTCGAGATAAACAATTCCCAAAACTTAAACTTATTGGTTCATCTATTATAGACTTTGAATACCACTTTACCATTCGTACGCTATTTAATGGATTTAAAATTCATTATGATAAAGTAGCATCGCTACTCTATGTTGATCGTCGAGGTAGTCCCTACTCCACTCAAATGGGAATTTTTGATTTCAAAAATAAGATAGAGTTTCTAGATACCATTGTAAAAAGTTCATCTAAGGCTGACAACGCTATTTACATTACCGAAGCAAACTGGCCATTAAGTGGCACAGCACCCTATGCTCCTACTTCTGAAAAAGAATGTGTTGATGAAACACTCTATAGCCAATATATGTTAGAATACATCAATATAGCCATAAAAACAAATAAAATAGAAAAACTTTATTGGCACCAACTAATAGCACCTGGTTATGGTCTTATAGATAACAGAGATGGAAAAATACGCAAGACTAAAGCTTTTTATACCTTAAAAGAGTTAATCTCTTAAAGTAATTTGAGCGAGACTTTAAACCTCAAAAGCATCATCTACAGCTTGACAAAGAATATGTCCTATGAGTATATGCATCTCTTGAATACGAGGGGTATCATCTGAAGGTATAACTAGGTTTAAATGACAAATACGATTCATATCTCCACCCTCTTTTCCACTTAAGCCTAATGTTTTACATCCCAATAGTTTAGCTGTTGCAAATGCAGAAATAACATTCAAAGAATTACCAGAAGTAGAAATACCGATAAGTAAATCCCCTTCTCTTGCCAATGCCTCTACTTGTCGATCAAAGATTCTATCATACCCATAATCATTCGCTATGGCTGTTAAGGCAGAAGTATCTGTATTTAACGCAATACCAGATAAACCTCTTCTCTCTGTTTTATAACGTCCTGTAAGTTCAGCTGCAATATGTTGAGCATCAGAGGCTGAACCCCCATTACCACAAAGTAAAACTTTATTTCCATTCTTTAAAGTTTCAATTAAAAGATTTGAAGCTTCTTCTATTTTAGGAATCATAACCTCTATGGTTTTCTCTATGGTTTTTCTATGTTCTTCTAGCTCTTTTTCTATCATATTTAACATCAGATTATCTCACTATTTTAAAAATTTTCTATTTTCGTTCATTGTATCTAAAATTAATTTACTGTTACTTTTTTGATTCTCTAATCGTTTATAACTTTCAGTGTCACGAACTTCATTTGAGAACATTTTATTGGGTAAATTTGAGAAAACATACGTAAAGTCTTTTGTAACAATGGCATTATTATTCCAATTCGATGAAAAAATATAATCTCGTTCATAAGCTTCAGAGAAAAAGTTCTTTCCATTACTATATTTTGAAGCATTTGTTGTTACCCCTAATAAACTTAACAAACTAGGAACTACATCTTGATGTGATGTCATGGAACTATTTATCTTTTCGGCTAAGCCTAATCCTTCTAAAGACTTCGGTAACTTCAGAACAAAAGGAATATGTACTTGTCCTTTAGAAAAAGAAGTATTATGTCCAAAGTTGCCTTGTTCAAAAAACTCTTGTCCATGGTCAGAAGTATAAATAATCAATGAATTATCATACAGTCCCTTTTCTTTCAATTTAGATACCATCTTTCCAAAAAGCATATCATTATAGTAAACAGCATTTTTATAACGTTTTTCCGTTATTTTCAACTCTTCTGAGTCCTTAGTTATACTAAGATAATTCACTTCCCCCTCAGGTGCATTATATTTATTATGCGTTTTTGGATAAGAGTAACCATGAGGTGCATCTAAAAAGACAAATGAGAAAAGAGGTTTTTCTTTAGAATGTGTATCTAGTTCTTGAAGAAAGAAATCCATATTTTGTTCATCTTTTTTCCAAGGTTTTCCATCAAATTTGTCTTGTATCGAAGATTGTACATCTACATAACAAGTTTTTCTAAACTCAGGCCAGTTTGTATTCGTTGAAGAGATAATATCTATTTTATAATCTAATTTTTTTAATACGTCAAAAAGTACTGGTTTTTGGTTGGCATTTAAAAATGAAAACCAATACGTTGGATTTAACCCATATATTAAAGAAAAGATTCCAAACCGTGTACTGTTTCCTCCAGAAAAATGATGCTTAAAGACTAAAGATTCTTCTTCAAACTTCTTAACATTTGGCGTTGTCTCTTTTCCCATAATCGAATACTTAACTGAGTCACTCGCAACAATAATTATATTGAACTTCTCCACCTTATCCTTAATCTCTAATGCTTCCAAAGGATAATTTAAATCTGCTTCTGTCTTAATACTATATTTAGCTTGCTCTTCTGCTTTAAATCCAAAGTGCTTAGCAGCAATTCTTCTAAAGGTTAAAGGTTGATAAAGAGGAATAACTTTAAATTTAGAGACAATTTCATTTTTAGAAAAGAGAGAGGCTAACCCATAACTTACTTTTTCACTCAACACAATGAGAATCAATGGAATTGTTATACTTCTATTTAATTTACTGTTTAAGAGTCTTTTAGAAACATCATTCATCGCATCAATCTTTTTAATTAAAAAGAATTCAAACCCTATAAGTCCCACAATAAAAACTAAGAATGCAATAATCGGTGCTAAGCCTGTTTGAACAGAGTCCATAGCATCTGATGATGTTAAAATATTTAAAACCATTGCATTAATATGAAAATTAAACAGTTTATATATAAAAAGGTCAACAATTAAAGAGATATTAATAAGAATAAATAAAAGCATCGACAAGTAAAGTACTAATCGCTTAGAAAAAGTAAATACAAAGAGTAAAACATATAAAAGTATGTATAAAATAGTCGCACTGGAAATAGCACCCAATAATGTAATTACAAAACTAAGGGCTGTGTAACGCTCATTAAAAAACAAAAAGATAACAAAAAATACTATACTTTGAAAAAGATTTATTTTAAAGAAAAGAGAAAAATTAATATTTTTCAATTTTTATCCTTCCCCATTAATTTTACAAATCATTGCAGTAGTACTTTTACCCTCTACAAAACTTATCAATTTAACTTCATCTACGATATCCGAACCAATTACCTCTTTACCTTCATAGTCTGCACCTTTAACCAAAATATTTGGCTTAACTAATTTAATAAGTTCATAGGGTGTGTCTTCTGAAAAAGGTACAACAAAGTCAATGCTTTCTAATGCCCCAATTAAGAAAGCTCTGTCTTCTAACTGGTTAATGGGTCTATCTTTACCTTTTAGTCGGGTAATGCTTTCGTCACTATTAAGTCCTAAAACAAGAATATCACCTAACTCTTTTGCTTGTTGTAAATAAGTAGCATGCCCACGGTGGAGTATGTCAAAGCAACCATTGGTAAAAATAATTTTTCGTCCCTGCTCTTTTAGACGTTTAGCAATACGTTCTATCTGTTCAAAGTTTTTAATCTTACTTTCTGACTTACCTTGATTTAATGAGTGTTCATACTCTTCAATTTCATTCAAAGTAACAGTAGCTGATCCTACTTTAGCGACAACCACAGCTGCTGCTTTATTGGCAAATTCACAAGCTTCAACAATACTAAAACCAGATGCCATAGCAATACCCAATGAAGCCAATACTGTATCACCAGCTCCTGTTACATCAAATACTTCTCTAGCAACCGTAGGAATGACCTTTACGTCATCATCTAAGAGACCAATACCATCTTCGCTAAGTGTAATTAATGAATAATCTAAGTCCAAACTATTTTTAAGTTGATTTAATGCCTTAGATAAACTCTCATCATCTCTAATATCTATTTTAGTTGCCTCTACAGCTTCTTTTTTATTAGGTGTTAAAAGTGTTGCACCAAAGTATTTTGAGTAATCATGCCCTTTAGGATCTACTAAGACTAATTTGTTCATATCTTTAGCAAGAGTAATAATCTTTTGTGTCAAACTTTTTGTTAAAACACCTTTTCCATAGTCAGACAATAATAAAACATCAAAATCGGATAAATTAAGTTTTAATGCTTGAAGTAAAGCATCTTCAGAAGAGAGAGATATATTTTCTACTGTTTCATCATCATAACGAATGACTTGTTGGTTAGAAGCGATAATCCGACTTTTCTTAGTAGTACGACGATTAAACTCATGTATTAAAGTAACTTTCTCTTTAGCTATACTAGAGAGAAGTTCTTCTAATTCATTAGCATTGGCATCATTTCCAATCACCGAAAAAATAGAAACATCAGAACCTAAAGAGATTAGATTATTAATAACATTTCCAGCACCACCTAAAACAGCACTTTCTTTACTCACATTAACCACTTGTACAGGTGCTTCAGGAGAAATACGTTCGCAAGAACCCCAAATATAATGATCTATCATTAAATCCCCAATAACTGCGATATTGGGTCTTTTTTTTCGTATTCTATCCATCAAAAATCCTATAAAAGTTTTATCTAATTTTAACTTGATTTTCTTCTAAGAAAAGTTTACATTCTAAAATTGTTTCAAAAGATAAAGTTGAGTTACTTATCACTCTTTTACCTATGGCAATACTATTTGATATTTTTGCATTTTGTGCTAAATCAATATCACTTTGTTTATCACCAATAAGCCATGAGTTATCTAAATCAAGTTTATGTTTAAAAAGAATTTCATCAACCATACCTGTCTGAGGTTTACGACAAGAACAATACTCTTCAGGAGCATGTTTACAGTAATGTACAGAAGAAATTTTAATCCCTTCTTTTTTCAATGCTTTTAGCATCCAGTTAGTCAAGGTTTGAAAATCATCTTCAGTATAGTAGCCTCTTCCAATACCCGACTGATTAGTTACCACAAAAAGAAGATAATCCTTTTCTATAAAGAGTCTTAATAAGTCAAATAAACCTTCTGTAAATTCAAACTTCTCTATTTGGTAAATATAACCATGATCAATATTAATAATACCGTCTCGGTCTAGAAAGAGTGCTTTTTGCAAAAGCTTACTCGTCGTCTGAGGTTTTCATCTCTACAAACTCGGCTAAAATGTCACCAGCTTCATTATCATCCATGTCACCAGCTTCAATTTCTATAACAATATCTTTACATTCTGAATGCATCTCTTGAAGTTCTTGTAACTCTTCCTTGTCTGCTATAGAAGCCATTTTGGCTTTTTCTATAAATCCAAACATTTCATCTATTGCTTCCTCTAAATCTGGAATAATTTCTTGAACTAAAAAGTTTTTTAGTTTTTCAGTGTTTGACATAATTGTCCTTTTTCATATATTAAGTAAGGAATTTTATCTGAAATAATTAAAAGTTGAGATTTGTTGAGGTTGAAAGAAAAAAAGTGTTACGACAAAGCTGCCGTAACTAAAAATATCTACTGTCCTAAGAAGTAAACTAAAGCAACAGCTATACCTGTTGCTGTCAAATATCCACTACCATACATAAAAGAGGACACTAACTTAACAAATGGTTGAAATCTCCATTTTACCAGTAAAATCAATAGTGAACCTAATAGAGAAGGAATAAAGACATAAGCCATTAACCCAGCTAAATCAACACCTGCAGGAATTAAAAAGAACTTCGTAGCCAATACTCCAAAAATAAATGCTGATGCTAAAAAGTACATCATGTACTGTATTGTATTGTAAGTTTCAAAACACTCTGACATATCAACTTCTTCTTGTATCAAACATTTCATATCTGAGAAGTCTGCATTTTTGAGTGATTTTTCTTCACAAATATAAAAAACAATCATATTGTATAACAGTCCAGCCCCGATAGCTAACATTAATGTACCCATGTGTAATCCTTTAATTTTAAATAGTTTCATTTTTATTATAGCAAGAATAATACAAATATATTTGATTTAATTATATTTTATTAAAATTTTAAATAATGTGTTTCAAAAACTTTTATTTATCTTTATTTTCTCCTAAGCTTTTTATGATTAAAACACTAATAAACATAAAATTTTATTTAAAGTTTTATTTTATATTATAATATTGTTTTGTATATGAGTATTTTTTTGATTATAAAAATAATTATAAAAACAATAATAAATATCATTATTTTTTAAAATTCTATTGTATTTGAATCAATAATTCATTAAAATTTGACATATCAATTTTTCAAAGGAGTTAGATATGGAAGAGTTTTTTGTAATAAGAAAACGAAAGTTAGATAAAAGTTGGAATATAAATGATTTGAGTGAGTTAAACAATGCACTTGACTATTGTGAGCAAATGCTTGATATTCCTCAAGAACATATTGTAGATGCTGAAATGAGTTCAGCAGGACTGGAAATTACTGTGGTTGATGCAGATTGTGATGAAGATTGGTACATGCAACTTCAACGAGTAGCCTAATACAAATCTTCATCAACAAAATATAGATAGAACTTTCTATCTATATTCAACAGTATAGTTAAAAACTATACTCTACTTTTTAGTCACAGTGTCCACCACCACAACATCCACCAGCAGGAGCAGCATCAGTTTTTGGAGCTGGTTTCGCTGGAGCAGCTGCTGCTGTAGAACCTGTACTACACGCTGATACACCTGGAGGTGTTGTTGGTTGCATTGATGCATTGTCTACACCACCTTCTGCACTTACTTTGTCAAGGAATGTTAACAAGTCAGTCGCAGCTTTCTGATAACGTTTAGCTGTTTCAGAGTCTGGTTTATGGAAAGTAATAGGCTGACCTGTATCTCCACCATGTCTAATAGCTGGTTCTATTGGTACTTGTGCCATTAATGATGTTTTAAATTCGTCTGCAATCTCTTGAGCTGTTCCCATACCAAAAATATCTGATTCAGTTTCACATGAAGGACAAATAAATCCTGACATGTTCTCAATTACACCAGCAATAGGAATATGGAACTTATCAAACATATTTAATGAACGTTTAGAATCATCAAGACTTACTTGCTGAGGTGTTGTAACAACAATACCAGCTGTAACAGGTACAGACTGAGCCAATGATAATTGAGCATCACCTGTTCCCGGTGGCATGTCGATTACCAGTACATCTAATTCAGACCATAAAATATCTCTTAAAAACTGCTCAATGGCTTTCATAATCATTGAACCTCTCCAGATTAATGACTGACCATCTTCTGCAAGCGCACCCATTGACATCATTTCGATACCATAAGCTTCAATTGGTAAAACTTTATTACCTTGCATCTCTGGTTTTACACCATGTACACCCATCATTCGAGGAATGTTTGGTCCATAAATATCAGCATCTAAGATACCTACTTTTTTACCTTGCATTGCCAAAGCGATTGCCAAGTTAACAGAAGTAGTTGATTTACCAACCCCACCCTTACCTGAAGAAACCATCACAAAGTTTTTAATATGAGGAGCAATATTTTTACCCGTTACAGAGTTAGACATTTGCTTTGGAGCTTCTGGCGCTTTAACATTTACATCAATTGCTAAAAAACCAAGCTTTTTAAGTTCAGCTGTAGCTTCAGATACAATCTGACCTTTTACTTCATCTGCTGAAGAAGTAATATCTACTGTGAAAGATACTTTATCACCTTCAATATTTACATCTTTTACAAAACCAAAAGTTACGATATCTTTCGTAAATCCTGGATAAGTTACATTCTTTAATGCATCTAAGACAGTTTCATTTGTCATTCAAGACTCCTATGTGTTATATTCCTAACTTTTATACTTTATATCATAAGAGTTAGCTTAGCTATCAATATTTTTAAATGCCTATAGGAATAAAAAGCTAATAGTTCCCAAGAGATTCTTGTACCAATTTAATGTATTCCTCTGATAACTCATTACTAGTTGCTACTTTAGGTTTTATAGGTAGAGTCACTTTTTGTAGTACTTTTGGAGCTGAATAAACTTTCACAACTTCCCTCTTTTCTACATCAACTACTTTTACTACTTCAACTATAAGCGCAACATCTTTAACCTTAGTTACTTTTACTTCCATCGGTTCTTCTCTAACAATAGGTGTTTTTGGAGTAAAATCTTTACTAAATTCAAAATAATTATTCTTACTTAAATATTTATAAAGTAAAACCACCCCTACTATAATTAGTCCAGCTATCAAAACCTTCACCAATATACGTAAGTAATTTGTGTTTCCCTCTTGTTCAACATAAGTAGAAGCACTATAATAATCAGGATTTAAAAGAGCTGTGCTATCAGTATTGTCCATTATCATCCTTATAAGTAACATTTTTTATTATATTTTAACATTACTTAGCTTTTTGGTATTACTTATAATTTTATTAGTACTTAATCTTTATGTTAATTTTATAAAAATAATGGTAAATATCAAACACATTACTCTTACCATCCGTACTATGACTTACATTCAAAAAATAGATATCCAAATCAATAACTTTTTAAAACTTAACCCTTATCTAATCTTATTTCTTGTATAAAACGCTTATCAATCCTCTCGGGGTGCTAAAGTCTTCTGACTAAAGCTGAGAAAACCCGTTGAACTTGAACTGGATAATTCCAGCGTAGGGAAGAGAAGCTTATTTACTTAATGTGCTATTACAAAACCTCTTCTCTTGATTAATATAACAAGGGAAAAAATGAATCCAAAATACTTAACACTCTCATTTGTCGCAATATCTGCACTTTTAACTAACACTGCTACAGCAGAAACAGAGCTTGATCCTATTGTCGTTTCAGCTGACTTTAGAGAAGCAAAGCTTTCACAAACTTCAAAAGCCATTACTGTTATTGGGGAAGAGGAACTTTATGATAAGTCTTCTAAAACATTTGTTGACACCTTGGCAGCAACACCAAATGTAAACTTTTCAGCTGGTGCTTCAAAAGCAAAATACGTACAAATTCGTGGAATTGGTGAACGTAGCCAGTTTGTAACACCGATTAATCCTTCTGTTGGTATTAACATGGATGGTATTGATTTTTCTCAAAATACTTTAGGTATTAGTATGTTTGATGTAAAACAAGTAGAAGTACTTAGAGGTCCACAAGGAACTACTTTTGGTTCAAATGGAATGGCTGGGGTTATTAATGTAACGTCAAATGAACCAACAAAAGAGACAACAGGTAGAGTAGAAGCAACTGTTGGTAACTACAATACTAAAGCATTTGGTGCTGCTGTAGGTGGTTCACTTGTAGAAGATAAACTTTTAGGGCGTATCTCTGTTTACAAAAATAAATCTGATGGTTTTATGAAAAATTCATTTTTAAATCGTAAAGATACTAATGATATCAATGAGTTTGCAACAAAAGCACAATTGAGATGGTTGGCTACAGACCAGCATACTATTGATTTAAATTTAGTACACAGTGATGTTGATAATGGCTATGATGCTTTTACACTTGATAACTCACGTACTTCAACTGCCAATCAACCAGGGAAAGATACACAAAAGACAAATGCATTTTCATTAACTTCTACTTCACAAATTAATTCAAAAATGCACTTGGTAGCAAACTTAGGTCAAAGTCGTACAGACTCAGAATACTCTTTCGATGTTGATTGGTCAAATCCTAATGAGTTTACTGCTGATAAATATCCATATGCTGCCTTTGATCAATATCTTCGTGATAGGAAACAAACAAATATGGATGTTAGATTAATTTCAGATGAAGATGGACGTATTTTTAATGCCAGTACAGCATGGACAGTAGGTGCTTATTATAGAGATCAAAATGAAGAGCTTACACGAAATTATGACTATTTACCAAGTCAGTTTAAGAGTGACTTTCAGACAGATACCTTAGCTGCTTATGGTCAGTTCGATTCTAAAATAACTGATAAATTTACATTGATTACAGGGTTGAGACTTGAGAAATGGGAAGCAAACTATTCTGATTCTGATGCCGTAAATATTAATACCAAGGAAACACTTGTTGGTGGAAAAGTTGGATTAAACTATGAAGCTAATGAAGATGCTTTATTTTATACAACGCTTTCAAAAGGTTATAAACCAGGTGGTGTAAATGCTGACAATTCATTAACAGCAGCTGAGAAAGAGTATACAACTGAAAGTTTATGGAACTTAGACCTTGGGGTAAACTCATCTCATATGGATAACAAATTAACAAGCCGTTTAAACTTTTTCTACGGAAAAAGAGATGACCAACAAATAAAAAGTTCTAATACTCAAGTACGTGCAGATGGAAGTACAGACTTTATTGACTTTACTTCTAATGCAGCTAAAGGTTCTTACTATGGTCTTGAGTCTGAATTAGATTATTACCCTACGGATTCATTACATTTCTTTACAAATGTAGGTCTTTTAAAATCTAAATTTGACACTTTTAATGAAGCAAACCCTGCTTATGTTAGCTTAAGTGGTAGAGCACCAGCACAATCACCTTCATACCAATTTAATGTGGGTGGAGACGTACTATTAAGCGACTCATTGACTTTAAAAGCAAATATTGAAGGTAGAGGTGCAGCTTATTACTCTGATAGACAAACAGCTGGTTTGCCAGCTTATAAAGCAGATGCTTACAAACTTATCAACAGTAGCTTAGAATACACAAACAGTGATTGGACAGCAATCCTTTGGGCTAGAAATATTGCTGATGAAGACTACACCACCAGAGGTTTTGGAAGTTTTGGAAACAACCCTGGAAATGGGTATATATCTGAACTTTACACACAACAAGGTATGCCAAGAACATTTGGTGTAACTGTTTCTCGTGACTTTTAAGGTCTAACATGAACATTGACCTAGCCTCCATATCTTCTGCTCTCCTAGCCATGTCTGGCTGGGAAATTGTAGCAGCCCTTTTAGGTGTTGCTTATGTTGTACTTGCAGCTAAAGAGTCTTTATGGGCTTGGGTATTTGGTTTCTTCTCTACCATTATTTACACCATTATTTTTTGGGAGGGAGCATTGTTCTCTTCCTCACTTTTGAACTTTTATTATATGGTTATGGCTGTTTACGGTTATTACTCATGGAGAAATGGTTCAGAAGATAAAATGTTACAAATTAAAACTTATCCTATTTCTAAGAATCTAAAGTTTATAGGGGTTGGTATTGTTATTAGTATTTTATTGGGGTATCTTTCCACAACTTATACCGATGCAAAGTTAGCTTATATGGACGCTTTTGTAATGGTTTTTTCCATTATTGCTACATGGTTGTTAACTCAAAAAGTATTGGAAAATTGGATTTACTGGTTGGTCATTGATTCCGTAGCTACTGTTCTCTACTTCAAGACAGGTTACTTAGCTACGGTTATTCTTTTTTCTATTTATATTATTTTGGCTATTTATGCCTATGGTACATGGAAGAAAGAGTTTAATGCTTCAAAGCTAAGTCATAAAAATGATGTATAGGACCATTGCCCTTACCTAGTACTTTATTTTTACCAGCACTAATTGCTTCATTTAAATACGTACATGCCTTAACAACAGATTCTTCTAACTCAAAACCTAAAGCTAAATTAGTTGCTATGGTTGAAGAAAGAGAGCAACCTGTTCCATGGGTATGATTGGTATCAACACTTTGATTATTTATGGTTACTAACTTTCCTGTCTCTTTTATATATAACATATCAGTCATAAGTTCTGTTGACTCTAAATGTCCACCTTTTAAAAGTACCGAAACAGAAAACTTTTCACCTATCTCTTTAGCTGATGCCTCCAAGTTCTCTAAAGTAATTGCATGACCAATAATTAACTCTGCCTCAGGAACATTAGGCGTAATCAAATAAGTTTTTGGGAAAAAATCTTTCAGTGTTTCTACAGCATCATCACCTATGAGTTTATCACCTGAAGTAGCTATCATAACAGGATCTAAAATAATTTTTTCTATATTATAAGAAGCTAAAGTCTCTTTAACAGTTTTAATAACTTCAGCTGAATGTAACATACCAATTTTTACAGCACCAAACTCAATGTCACTAAGTACAGCATCCATCTGAGCTTTAATATGTGCAAGAGGAAGGGCATGAATGTCAGTAACACCTTGTGTGTTTTGAGCTGTAGTTGCTGTTATTACAGTAGCAGCATATCCACCATTGGCAGAGATGCTTTTTATGTCAGCTTGTATACCAGCACAACCACCAGAATCTGAACCGGCAATGCTTAAGACACTAGTATATCTATCCATTACAGAGCCCATTTTTCTTGCTTATATGCAGAGTCCCAAAACATCCATTCCATTTTAGAAGTTTTAATAAATACTTCTTCCATGAGTTTTAAGTTTTCAGGTGAAGCTGTGGCTGCATATTTATTTGTAATCTCAAGAGCTTTAGCAACTGAAGCAGCAAACTCTTCACCTGCATAAGTATCAATCCATGATTGATACGGATTATTATCTTTATTTGTTTGATTGGCTATCATATAGTCACCAACCTCTTTATAGATAGAAAAACAAGGTAATACAGCAGCCAATCCAACTTCTACAGAATAAGTATTCACAATGCGTGCCATATATGAGGTATAAAGCTCACAAGTAGGACTCACTTCTGAATGTACATACTTTTTATCTAAAAACACTTGGTGTAAAGCTTTCTCTACTTCAATAATACCCGTAGCAGCTTCCAAATAAAACTGAGTTTCCTCAGCTTCATAACACTTGACTCCTACATTTGAGAGTATTTTAGTGTACTCTGCTAGGTAAAGTGTGTCTTGATTTACATAGAATCCAAAAGCATCTTTACTTAATGTTCCAGCCATTAAATCTTTAATAAACCCATGGTTTACAATCTCTTGAAAAACAGGCTCAGCTTTAGCCCTTACATCGTCATACCAATTCATCATCTGCTACTTAAATAAATCAGCTAATGCATCAGTATTAGTTGTTTTTTCTGTCTCAGGAATCATATTTCCAGAACTTTCACCAGTTCTATCTGTTACACCCTCAACTTCATTAAGTTCAATTGTATACCCCGTTAACATTGAAGCCAAACGAATGTTAATACCTGACTTACCAATGGCTTTTGCTTTTTGATCAGCAGTGATATTGACAACTGCTTTCTTCTCCGTAGTTGAAGTTACTTTAACACTTTGCGCAATAGCAGGAGATAAAGCTCTTGTAATAAATACTTCAGGAATTGGGGAATAATCAACACAGTCAATATTTTCTCCATTTAGTTCTGAACTAACAGCATTAATTCTCGTACCTTTTACACCAACAGCAGCACCAATAGGGTCAATATTAGGGAAGTCTGTTTTAAGTGCTAATTTAGCACGTTGTCCAGGTATTCTTGAAGATGCCATAATTAGAACTGACTCGTCCTCAATTTCAGGTACTTCTTTTGCCATAAGTTTTTCTAAGAATTTAGGCGCCGTTCTTGTAAGTTCTAAAAACATTCCCATTTCTGGGTCAATGCTTACAAAACGTAAAAGTGCTTTTACGGTGTCTCCTCTTTTAAATTTTTCACCTTTAATACGGTTACGCTGAGAAAGTAAGCCCTTAAGTTCACCTATCTCAATAAAAGTATTTTCATCATCATCAACACGGTTAACAGTACCAATCATTACGGTATTTACTTTTTCTCTGTATTTTTCAAAAAGATCTTGCTCTACTTGTCTCTGTATATGGTACTGAAGCTCTTTAAAAAGGTTAAATGACGCCGTACGTCCATGATCTTCTAAAATAAATTCTGAACGTAGTTGATCTCCTAGTTCTAAATCTTCTCCATATTCTTCTTGTGCTTCTGCTAAAGAGATAAATGCATCAGGCTCTAACTCTAATCTTTCATCCCCTGCTTTAATAATAGTAATAACTTGCTCTACTTGATAATCTTTTACGTCCATATCTACTGTAGCTTCAAAAGCTGAAGTATAAGTAGTACATCTTTTTGCTGTCTTAATTAATGCTTCTTTAAACGCATCAACAGCTGATTCAACTGAAATATTTTTTTCGTGAGCCATCGCTTCTATAATATCTACAATTTTTTCCATTAAATATCCTTTTTCAATAATTCAAAACAGACTTGTTGCAATCAACAAATGGGAACTTTAACAATGCGTTACAATTTGGTATGATTTTGTCTTTTGTTTGAAGAGTTGAATTATATCTAAACAAACCTTTAAGGAAAAGAGGTATAATTTAATAATAAAATACAACACAGAATATTATCTACATATATAATACAAAGTAATACAAAAAAGGATAGGGTAAATGAAATTGAAGCTAGCTAGAGCATCTATAGATAAGAAGCCAAAAGCAATTGAGGTTGATAAGATAGAAGAGGACTTAGAAAAGAAGTCTATTTTTTATTTTGATAAAGAGAATACACACAAAGATTTAAAAGCACTTATTGAGCATTTTGAAACAAAAACATACTCTGTCTACATGAGAGAAGTGAAATTTGGGTTAAACGATGACGAGTACTTATATGAGGTACATATCGTAAAATAAGTATTAATGAAAAAATTATACATAGAAACATTAGGTTGTGCTATGAATGTTCGCGATAGCGAACATATGATAGCAGAGCTTAATTCAAAAGAACCCTACGAACTTACAAAAAAATTAGATGATGCTGATCTTATCATTATCAATACTTGTTCTGTAAGAGAAAAACCTGTCTCAAAACTTTTTTCTGAAATTGGTGTTTTCAAAAAACACAAAAAAGAAAGTGCAAAGATTGGTGTAACTGGCTGTACAGCTTCTCATTTAGGTAAAGACATTATCAAACGTGCACCTTCTGTTGACTTTGTTTTAGGAGCTAGGAATATCTCTAAAATTACACAAGTCATTGAACAGAAACATGCCGTTGAAATTGACATTGATAATGATGATAGTACTTATGACTTTTCTGAATACAGAACCAATACTTTTAAATCTATGGTAAATATCTCTATAGGTTGTGATAAGTCTTGTACTTTCTGTATTGTTCCTGCCACAAGAGGAGATGAAGTTTCCATTCCTTCAGATTTAATTGTAAGAGAGATTACTAAAGCTGTTAATACAGGGGCTAAAGAAGTCATGCTTCTTGGACAAAATGTTAATAACTATGGTAAGTATTTTAAAGCAGAAGATGAACAATGTAACTTTACAGAACTACTCCAAAAAATCTCTAAGATAGATGGTTTAGAACGTATTAGATTTACATCACCTCACCCTTTACATATGGGAGATAAGTTTTTAGAAGAGTTTGCTTCTAATCCTAAAATATGTAAACAAATTCATGTTCCTTTACAAAGTGGGTCAACCTCTTTATTAAAAAGCATGCGACGTGGTTACACAAAAGAGTGGTTTATTAATCGTTGTGAAAAGATTAGAACACTCTGCCCTGAAGCAACTATATCTACTGATATTATTGTAGGTTTTCCAGGAGAAACAGAAGAGGACTTTGCTGATACAATGGATGTCCTAGAAAAAGTACGTTTTGAACAACTGTTCTCTTTCAAGTACTCTCCAAGACCTCATACAGCTGCACAAAACTTTGAGAATCAAATTCCCAATGAAATTGCAGGAGCACGTTTAACAAAACTTCAAGCACGCCATACAGAAATCTTAGATGAAGTTATGGATGCACAAATGGACAAAGAACACATGGTTTACTTTGATGAACTCAAAGCAGATGGAAAAGTGTCTGGTAGAAGTGATGATGGTAAACTGTTCTACGTTCAAGGTAGTGAAGAACTACTTGGAAAAATTCTAAATGTTAAAGTCACCAAAGTTTCCAGAGGTGCACTTAACGGGACAGTTAGTGAGTAAAGAATTTAAACGAAAAGTAGGCGTAATTTTTATTCCTATTCTTATTTTCGTTGTAATGAAACTTTTATGGTTTAGCTATAGAAAGAAATATCATTTTATAGATGAACCAATAGAAGGTCAATGTATTGCCGTCACATGGCATTCTGAACTATTGATTGCTCCTCAAGTCTACAAAAAACTTCGTAAAAAACAAAAAACCTCTGCCATTATTGCACAACATTATGATGGAGAACTCATTGCCCGTACCTTAGGTTTTCTTGGTATTAGCCCTTTACGTGGTTCATCAAGAAAAGGTGCAAAGGCTGTGCTTATAGCTGCGATTAATGCGTTAAAAGATGGTTCTTCTGTCATGATTACTCCTGATGGACCAAAAGGTCCAAGATACAGCATGAGTGATGGAGCTGTTGCACTTGCACTACGTTCAAACCTACCTATTATGATAGTAAATTATAAAGCCAAAAGTTTCTGGCAATTAAAAAGCTGGGACAAGTTTGTTATTCCAAAACCTTTTACAAGATTAGACATCTATCATCAAGTAAGCACACTTACGTATATGAAAAAAGAAGAAGCGAAAGAACAACTCTTAACACAGATGTTAACACATGCTATATAAGTATGTTTTCTGTTTAAGTGTTCACTTTTCTATTTCAGAAAAATCACTCTCCCCTTCTGCTTTCTTGCAGAGATAAAGCTACCCTAAAGAGTTATAGTATTATTATTAAAGTAATATTAATAATAATACTAAATAATTATATTTAAAATTATATAAAAATATAAAAAAACATAAGGTGTTAAATACTAAAGGTTGGTTATACTTTGACTATGGTTAGTTTAAAAAAAAATTTTAATAACTTTTTACTTTATTTAGAAAAGGTTCGTGGTTATACCCCTAGTTCTATTGTTACTTATTCTAGTGCTTTAACTGAACTCCTTGAGTTCAGTCATTATTATGAAGAAAATGAACAAGTCATTTTAGATATCACACCTTTAAGATTAAAAAATATTGAGAATTCTAAAAAGACTATTTCCAAAAAATTAAGTGCAATACGTTCTTTTGTAAAGTTCATGCATGAACAACAAGAAATAGAAATTAAACTTATAGGTGATTCCGTTATTAAAGTACCAAAAACTTTACCTAAACCTATTGATCAGAGTCTAATTGAAGAGATTTTAAAATGTGCCGATGTAAAGGAGCATTTGATTATCTCTCTACTCTATGGTTTAGGACTAAGAATTTCGGAACTTTCTACAGTAAAAATGACTGACATCTCAAATGAATGGATTCAAGTAATAGGAAAAGGAAATAAAAGTAGACAAATTCCTTTACTTGCCTCCCTCTATAAAGAGATTAAAAAGTATGAACAAATTAAACATCCAAAAGTGTTTTTGTTTGAAAAAGAAGGTGAACAAATGAGTACCAGCCAAATCCGTTACCTCTTTACTAAGGTATTTAAAAAGTCCGGGATAAAAGCAACTCCTCACCAACTACGCCATTCTTTTGCAACACACTTACTCCAACATGGAGCAAGGATTTCAGATGTGAGTGAACTTTTAGGACATAGTTCTATGGTTTCAACTCAAATCTATACTGAACTAGGTTCAAGTAAAAAATTAAATGAATATTCAAAGGCCCATCCATTGTGCCAACTAAATAATAATTAAAAAGGAAAGAAAACGATGTCAAGTAAACAATATGTAACTATTACCCATTATAAAGAAAGAGAATTCTTTTTTTTAAATCATGCAATTCAAACTAATGATGGTTTTATTACAAAAGGCATTGAGCAGTTTCATGAAAGTGAAAAAGAAAGTTTTATTGAACGTATCCGTAATCTACAAGCGCAATACCCTACTCATCAAGTAATTTCTTTATCGTTAACAGCAAATCAAGTTGTAAAAGATAAGGAAGACCCAAGCCAAGCATCTGCAAAAATATTTAAAGAAAATTATGTTATTCAAGAAAAGATAGACATTGGAAATGTTCCTACAACACTCTACTTTTCTCCCTATGCACTGCTTTACCAAGAGTACAAACATAAATTAGATGACAAATTAACTCTCATGATTGGTCTTTTTGATCGTAAACTTTTCATTATGTTTGCAACACAAGATAAGATTCATCAAAGTTGGACAATGGGAACACGTGGACTCACTGAAAAACAAATTGCAGATCGAGTTTACAAAAGTATGAAAGCTTACTATAAAATCTCATTTAAATTTGCAGATCATATAGAAATGCTAGTAAGTGATGACTCACCTAAACTATTAAAAGTATTAAGAGATGAATTATCAATGAGTATTTTACCTACTCAAAAAACCATACACCAACTATTACATTTTATGGGTGCTGAACCACGTAGATTTTCAAGTTCTTATATCAAATCATTTTTATCAACCAATCAAGAAAACGTAAAAATACAAAATAACCCTAATGCTACAGGTTTTAATACTGAGACAACAGAAGATATTGCCTTAAATAGTTTAGATGATATTAGACTAAATGGTTCAAAACAAACCCAAACAATGAATAAAATAAAATCAATGTTTGGTTCAAGTAAAAAAGTCGAGACACAAAAGACTAACTCCGTTAGTTTGCTATCTTTTATTCCTTTAACTTTTGTACTGTTAGCAGGAGCATACTTTACGGTACAAGAAGAGACAATACAAAAAAAGCTTGAACTCGTTGAATCTCAATCTTATGCACAAACAAACAATACTTTACTATCACTAAATTCAAAAGATATCTTTTCGGCTATGGGTAAAAGTGCTGAACTAAAATTTGCTAAAATATCAAATGAAAAAGTTGAGCTTAAAGGTGTAGTTTGGGGTATTGAGCCTCTCCGAAATGCATTAACTGAGCTTCATAATGATGGTGAGTTCATCATTAAACCACTTGAAAACTTCATGACTGAATTTTCATTTAAATCTAAAGTATAAGAGGTCTTAAGATGTTAGAGAAATTTAAAAATATATCACTAATAACAAAGTTATTATATCTATTCGCCATAATTTTATTTGTTGCTTGGGTTATTCCTAAAATGAGTAGCTACTATTCCAATGTCAATAAATATCAACAAAGTACACAAGAATTACAAAATATATCTAGTAAACACAATATTGCAAATAATACACAAGATTTTTCAGAAATACTTTTTAAAAAAGATACTGAATTACTTTTTTCAAAAGTTGAAATCAACTCTCTTGGTGAGAAAAAGTATATAGTAGATATCACAATGAGGAAAGAAGACTTAAAGAAGTTCCACACTTTTGTTGAGACCATCTCTTTAAAATATTATGTACAAGTTAATAATGATTTAGAGTTTGTAACAAATGATGAGATAGTCAATGTTAAAATGAATTTAGAAGTACTATAGGTTCTATCTCCTCTTCATTCAAGTATGCCCTGACCTTAATAGGTATTTTAAGTTTACGGCATATTTCTTTAAACTTTTTTGGCATTGCTGAGGTTCTATATGGTGCGATGAAAATATACTTCTCTTGTATTTCAACAGCCCATAAATGTCCAAATACTAAAGAAGTCTCTTTCTTTAATTCAGCTCTTTGTTGTCCCGAAAGTAAATAGCCTAATCTTTTCAAATATTTATCTACAAGTCGAACCACTAAATGCTCTGACTCATAAGAGAGTACATACAGTTCCTTATCATGAAACAACTCTATATACCCTCGATTTAAAATCTCTTTATCTTCTTTAAGATACTTAAAACTTTTTTTAATCCCATCAGCATAATTATCAATCAACTTATTAGAAAATTCATTTCTAAAAAGATTACGTTCATACTTATTATTACTATTACTCTCATCCACAAAATAGTGATGATTATGAGACTTCAAATAATTCAATAATTCATCTTTACTGTATTCCAATAAAGGACGCACAAGCACATATTCTTTTCGTGCTGAATAGGTTTCCAACCCAAGTAGCTCAGATGTCCCAGCACCCTTAGTAAGACGCATTAAGAGCCATTCTAACTGATCATTTAACTGATGAGCTGTTAATAAGTTATTATAGTTGTATTTAGACATAAGTTCATCAAAAAAACCATAACGAAAGTCACGGGCATTTTTTTCAAAATTTTGCTGGAAAGAAGGTGCTTGAATGGTATAAACTTGAAGATTATACTCTTTGGCTAAAAATAGTGCATAAGCTTCTTCTTCTTTACTCTGTTCACGTAATCCATAATTTACCAAAGCAATGTCAAAAATAATATGATGTTCAATTAAAAGAAAGAAAAGAGCAGAAGAGTCAACTCCTGCTGAGAAGGCAAGTAAGTTTTTCTTACCTTCAAGGTAAGAAAGTAATTCACTAGAGAGCTTTAATGAGTGTTCCAAGCAATCTCTCTCCAGTAAAGTCGGTTATCTTCACTTCATACATAGCCCCATACAAAATCTCTAGGTCAGAAGTGTCATTAATTAAAATATCACCATCAATGTCTTTTGCCCAAAGGGTTGGACGAGCTGATAAAATGTACTCATGTTCATCACTCTCACCCTCTAAAATAACTTGAATGGTTTTTCCAAGCATACTTTTTAAAGAATACTCTGTAGTTTCATTAGCAATCTCTTCAAGCACTTCAACACGGTCTTCTATCACTTCTTCTTCAACAGGTTTCATGGTAAAAGCTGGAGTTGTTTCTTCATTAGAGTAAAAGAACACATTAAATCGGTCAAATTTAAATGCTTTTAGAAAGTCACAAACACGTTCAAAAGCTTCATCACTTTCACCAGGGTGACCAGCAATAATAGACGTTCTAATGAAAGCATCTTTTTTAGACTTCATATGTTCTAAAAGTGCGATGGTTTTTTGTTCACCAAAACCACGACGCATCGCTTTTAAAACACCATCATCTATCTGTTGGATTGGCATGTCATAATAAGTCTCAAACACTTGAGAGTCTGCAATGGTATCAATAAGTTCAAAGCTGGTTGTACTTGGGTATAAGTAAAGTATTCTTGCTACTTTAACCCCTTCTATACCCTCAACGGTTTTCACCAAATGAATGAGTCCATCTTTAAGTTTTAAGTCACGTCCAAAACTAGAAGAGTCTTGTGAAATAAAAGAGAATTCATAAAAACCTTTAGCCACTAAAGCTTTAATCTCTTTCTCAATTGATTCGAGTGTTCTAGAAAGCAACTTACCTTTAAAAGAAGGAATAGCACAAAATGAACAAGTTTGATTACAGCCTTCAGCAATTTTAATGTAAGCATGTGTATTTGACCCAGTAATAACACGATCAGAATTTTCATTGGCTAAATAAACAGAAGGAGAGAAAACCCCTCTCTTTTCAGCAATCATTTTGTCAATTTTTTCATAATCACCAACACCTGTAAAGATGTCTACTTCAGGTAAATCTCTCTGTAGCTCTTCTTGGTAACGTTCTGTTAAACAACCAGAAACGACCAACAAAGAGTTCTCTTTTCTAACATCATGAAGATTTAGAATGGTATTAATACTCTCTTCTTTAGCAGCATCTATGAAACCACAAGTATTCACAATAATTACATCAGCAGCTTCTGAATCATCAGAAATTTCATAGTCTCTAAGCCGACCTAGCATTACCTCAGAATCAACAAGGTTTTTAGTACAGCCTAAGCTTACTAGATGTAATTTTTTTTGTGACACGTTTGTTCTCCAAATTATCGAATTTTTTCGAATTATAGCTAACTTTTATGGTCTAAGAACTTGCACCACAAATGTCTGTTTACCTAATCTAGCTTTCACTGAAGGCGCTTTACTTTTAGCTTCATTATAAGACTTATATGCACCAATTAACACATAGTCTTTATTATATTTATTTAAAACTATATAAGGAAATATTGAGCTATCTAAAGGTTTTAAAAAAGCTTTAGTTGGTTTGTTTTTTGCAAATACAGCCATTTGTAAATAAAACCCTGGCTGTGCAGATTTTGAAAATATTTTATTGGAACTAGTGCCATTAGCTTTTTGTTCTGACTTATTAATCACACTGGGCAAACGTTGTGTGCCAAGATCCGTTCGATCAACAATCCCAGATAATACGGGTTCATTACTAACTTCTTTATTTTTAACACCCGTCTCACACCCAACAAATAATACTACCATACTTGTAAATAATAACACTTTCTTCATCTATTCTCCCAATTTTTCATTTTAATGTATGATAACTTATGAGAACTTGTTAAAACTTTAGAAAAATATCTTTTCTATTTTTACTCTTAAAAACTATAAGAAACATCCAAAAATACCATATCATTATTTGACACAGCATCAAAACGTTCCGAACCACCAATGTAATCTACCACACCAACATTTGCAAAGATACCATCCGAAATATCATACTTCACCCATGCCCGTTGAAAACCACCCTCATCAAACTTAGAGCCAAACAAAGAAAGTAGATAATTTCCTTTTAACGTTGCATTCATAAAGTCAGAACTCACACGAAAGGCATGTTGATACGTCTCTTCTTTTACTTCTACGGCTAAGTTTTTTAAACGTGTATCATAATCATTCAACTTTCGTACAGAAGCATCATAAGAAATTAAAGTATCTGATATTCCATTATATTCAACACCAACAAGACCATCTATTCTTTTAAACTCTTTATCTTTTATATTAGTATATTTCAAGCCATCAAAGTGTGCCAGTTCCCCTTTGAGTAACCATGAGCCACTGAGAACATTGACAGCTGCACCGAACATTTTTGTTTTGTCATGTTGTAATTTTCCATTAGAAAAATAACCAGCATCATCACGTGTATTCGCAGCATAAAAGTTCACATCCCAACCAGAGAACTCAGCCCCAATACTTAAAGCAGGCGTTACGTCTGAATAGTCATTATGGTCTATAGCATTTGGACTTGGATTAAAAGCTGAACCTGCTGCTGGATTTTTAGAAAAACGTTGTTCCAACACAGCCATAGGCGTGACACGCCAATCACCTACAAAATAATCAAACTTTGCCATCGCCACTGGCAAACGCAAGTCTTCAATATCAACCATACCTGGACGACGATTATCTAAAGGGTTTAGTACATCAGTAATACGAATGGTATCAGAACGACCCCAAACCACTACTTGCCGACCGAGTTTCATATCTAGGTTATCAGTTAAAGAACCCTCAACATACGCATCAAAAAGCTCTACTTCACTCTCTAGCTCATCTAACTCATCTTTCGAGTATTTATCACGTCCTCGTATGCCGTAAATGGCATCATAATATGCTTTCGCATTGGTCTTTACTCTAAAACCATTGTCAAACTTATGTTCGTAGTCTAAAAGTAATGAAGATTTTAAAGAAGAGATATTGTCATGAGGAGCATCATCACCATAAGCAAAAGCCATTTGTTCTGTTAGCTTACCTGTTACGCCAGATAAAAATCCTAGTGACTTTTCATCCTTCGCTTTAACAAGTTCGGGTGTTTTCTTTAGGGTACTTTCTGAACTTGTCGCATCATCAAATCCATCCATCAAGTCATCTTCAACCTTAGTCTCTTTGGCTACTGCTTTAAGAGTTTCAACTTGTTTAGGTGCATCATCAAAACCCTCTAAAAGGTCATCTAAGTTTTCTGCATTTAGCGTAGAGATTAAAAGACATGAACTTATTAACTGTCGGCGAAAGCCGACCCTAGAAGTTCTAAACATTATAAACCTTTTTCAAGTCTTCTAGTTGTAAATACACCATCTTCTATGCCTCCATTTAACTTGATGTTATCAAAAGACAAAGTCGTTTTATGTACAGTACTCTTACCTTTTTTAGTCGTCATGGTCATTTCATCTACCAACCAAATGCCATTCTCTTCATGTATTTTTGTAAGGTCAAGATACTTTTTCTTACCATTGGTCATAAAGTTAATGGCACGAACAACCATATAATTGTCTTTTCTTACAATGGCAATGGTCTTTTCATACCCTGACTCATCAATCACATCTTGGTTATTTGGTGTTGACTCTATCATCCATGCATCATGTCCACGAACTTTTGTCTCTTTTAAAATCTTAAAGTCATAATTCTCTAAGTCACGATCCGTCATGTCAAAGTATGAAAAGTCTGAACCCATAAAACTTGAACTCTTATCCGTAGAAGGAATTCTTTTTACTTTTTTAAGTGCTGGTAGGTATAACCATTGGTCATCATCTTTCGCACCATCATCATAATCATAGGTTAAAAAAGCTGTATTTTTAACATCGGCTGGGCTTTTGAAAAAAAGTGTTCTATGCTCATCTTCTCCAAAATCTTTTCCATAAGACTTTAAGTCACGTGTACGCTCATTCCCATTTTTGTCAATAAGTATCATCAACATATCCTGCTCTAATGTTTTTCCATCATCACGGGCATCAACTTTCTCCATAATCGCTCTTGCATCTACATTATCTGCGATGGCACTTGTCGTAAGAAGCGTTGCTCCTACTCCTAATAAAAATAATATTTTTTTTGCTTTCATTTTATAATCCTTTATTTGTAATTTAATTTATTTAATCCAACCACGTTTAGCAGCCAGCACCATCAGTGCTGGGGCTAAAAACAAGTCAGCTAACAGTGCAAAAATAATAACTGAACCTGTAATGATTCCAAAATTTTGTACCGAAATCATATAGGCAGCTATGTAGGCAAAGAAACCTAAGGACAAGACGATGGTTGTAATAACCATTGCTTTACCCGTAGTAAAAAACGTTTGCTCCATTGCTTTTGCACTGTCTTTACTCTCTAAGTAGTATCTTCTAAAATTGTGCATAAAATGTATGGTGTCATCTACAGCCAATCCAATCGCAATCGACCCAATCAGGAGTGTAAACATATCTAAAGACATACTTCCAATGTACATAACACCTAAACCCATGATAATTGGTACTAAGTTTGGAATCATACTTAAAAGCCCTAATCTAACTGAACCTAAAATCAACATCATCATAAATGAAATGGCAACACCTGCCAAAGCATAGGTTACAACAGACGAACGAACTGACTGAGAAAAAGTATTACTCAGTAAAGGAACCATTCCTGTAATCTCAACTTTATCATCTTTAAATGCTTTTGCCGACTCACTCTTAACATAAGCTAAAACATCTTCTGATTCAATACTATCTTGCCAAGGCAACTTCAATGTAATTCTTGCTTTTTGGAACTGTGAGTCAACAACATCTTCTAAGTCATCTGAACCTGAGTTTTCAAACAACAACAATTCTTGAGAAATTAAATTAGCATCACTCGGAATGGTATAAAACTCTTCTTTGTTCTCATGTAATGCTCTGTTTGTTTCTTTCACAATCGTTGCTAATGATACAACTTTTCCTATATGCGTAAACGTATCTTGGTACGCCTCCATCTGTTCAGAGAAAGTATTTAATATCGCTAGTTTTTCTGGACTGTACCAACCATTTACTTTTCCTGTGTCCACCACTACTTCAATGGTAACAGTACCATTCATCTTCGCATCAATCACTTCCGTAGAAACACGATTTATGTTGTCTGGTTGAAACCAATTCAAGGGATTATGCGAAAGTTTTACCTGTGTCGCTGCTACGAGGGAAAGCAGCACAAGAACAGTACTGGTAATCAGTACAGCTTTTGTATGATACACTGGAATTCTTGCTAACCTTTTCATCAGTTGATCTATTCTCCCAGCTTCTCTTTTCGTTTTTGGTTTCAGTTTAGTAATACTTAAAAGTGCTGGTAATAATGTTAACGTCAATAGCAATGAAATCATCACCCCCAAAGAAGCAAATATACCAAGATCAGAAATAGGCGCAACTTGTGAACCTGCAAAAGTACCGACCCCAATAGCTGTTGTAATGGATGTCATAGCAATAGCAAGACCTGAATGTCCTAGGGTATAAGACAAAGCTCCTTTTTTGTCACCACTCTCATTAAACCTGTCAAAGAAGACCGACAAAATATGCACCGTTGCCCCAACAGAAACAGCTAGGAGTAATGAAGGCACAATCTGAGTTGGAAGCTTAAATGCAACCCCTGCCCAAGCCATGGTTCCAACTGTTGCAAGAAGTGAGAAGAGAATAACCATTAAAGGATAGAAAACAGCCGAGAAACGTTTGAAAACAATAAATAAGAAAACCAAAATTATTAAGAAGGTAATACGCATAAACTTCTGCATATCTGCTTTCATTTGTGCTTTAAGTGCATTGTTTACAGCTGGAGAACCTGCCATATAGATTTTTAAACCCTCAGCCCTATACTTGTCTGCAATCTCAGTAATTTTAGCGAGTAACTCAGAATTCTCTTGATCTGTTAAAAATACTTTCTCTTCAACGCTATTTTGTGTGGCTTCATCCTCAAAACCTTCTGAAAACTCATCTTCTACTGAAACTTCTGTTTCACCAATATGGGTGTAAGCATCAGTTTCAATAACCATCGTAGTCATCTTCCCATTTTGACTTATCAATAAATCTTTGTAAAAATGAGATGCCATGGCATGTTTTTTAATCTCAGCTACTTCTGCTTGGGTTGTCGGAAATTTTTCGAGAAGGTCATCGGTAATAAGCTTATCGCCTTCACCACGTGTATTTCTCACATTATAGAGAGAAGTAACATCGTCAATGTAAGGAACACTTGACTCAATCTCTTTGTGCATTCTTTTTAACTTAGATAAAAAGTCAATGCTAAAGACGTTATCACTCTCCATCGCTAAGATAATACGTTCATCACGTCCAAACTGTGCCCGAAAGTCATTGTATGTTAATAAAACTGGATCATCTGGGTGCATAAAACCTTCTGTTGAGGTATCCATCTTTATTTGTGGTACATGAGAGATTGGAAAGGCAAGTAAAACTACCAGTATTAACAAGACCTTAAAAGGATTATCATGAATAAATGAGCCAAAGCGACTCATTATGTTTTCTAACTTTTTATGCATTCTTGTACTCCATACTAATTTAAATTCATTCACTATATGGTATCAAGATGAACTGAACGTTAATTTAAATTATGAACCAAGTGGTACAGAAAAGATAAAATAGCCTATAAATTCTACTTTTCAACCATGTCATACAAAGCTTCTATCTCTCTATCCCAAATGCTTTCATCTATTGTTTCTAAAACTAAAGGAATGTCATTCATGCGTTCGTCATTCATAATAAACCTAAATGTATCCCAACCAATTTCACCTTCACCTAAAGAATGATGTCTATCAACACGAGATCCAAGTTTTGGTTTTGAATCATTAATATGCATGGCAGACAAATACTCAAACCCAACCAAACGTTCAAACTCATTCATAGTCGTATCATAAGCTTCACGTGTACGTAAGTCATAACCACCTGTAAAAGTATGACAAGTGTCCAAACAAACCCCTACTCTACTCTTATCTTCTACTTTATTAATAATATGTGCTAGATGCTCAAACTTATAACCTAAGTTACTTCCCTGTCCAGCTGTATTTTCAATAACCAACTTAACATTCATACCTTTTGTTTTTTCAATGGCTATATTTAACGACTCAGCAATAACATCTAAACAATTTAACTCTGCTTCCATAATTTTGTCAGCATATTCTGGATCTTTTTTCCCAACTTTCACTAAATGGCTTCCAGGGTGAAAATTTAGCAATTCTAAGCCTAAGAGTTCACAACGTTCTAATTCATCAATAAAAGCCTCTCTAGACTTCTCTAGCTTCTCTATTTCAGGATGCCCAAGATTAATTAAATAACTATCATGAGGAAGTACATGTTTAGGAGACACACCTGACTTTTCAAGATTGGCTTTAAAACTCTCAATCATCTTCTCTTCTAAAGGCTTAGCAACCCATTGTCTTTGATTTTTAGTAAAAAGAGCAAATGCTTTTGCCCCTATTTTCATAGCATTTAAAGGAGCATTATCTACTCCACCACTTGCGCTTACATGTGCACCTACAAATTTCATTATTGCTCTCTCACTTTGATTAAAATTTTACTTATTGTATCACGAAAAACTCTATTACCACTTACCACTGAATACGATATATCATAAACACCTTCTTTGCTTATCTTCTGCTGGAATCCACCTTCTACTTTCTCTAAATTTTTTTCAGAAAAAATTGGTTTAGCTCTAAATATATTTTCTAATAAAGTCACTGGGTATTCAGCCACTAAAACATCTTTATTAAAATCTTTCTTATCCATACATTTCAGTAATGATAAACAAATATTTTCATCATGAATTTGTAAATCAACCAAAGGTTGTCCAGCAGCATAAACTTCGACTTTTAATAAAGAAGGACTATTGTAAATAAAACCCATATCGGCAAATTTTATCTTCTCAGTCTTCATAACAATAAAAGCACTTTCTTGCTTCTTCGCATCTTTTCCTGTACATGCCGTTAAAGCAAAAGCAAGCGTAATAATAAGTAATAATTTTTTCAACATCTTTTTGAACCTTCTGTTTGATTAATGTGGATATTATATCAAATTTTATTTTCATTAATATTTAAGATTACTTTAAGTATTTTTAGTTATAATTTCGTCCACAAGCTGTTAATGGCCCCTTCGTCTAACGGTTAGGATCCATGGTTTTCATCCATGTTACAGGAGTTCAAATCTCCTAGGGGTCACCATCTATAGCTTGTAACTTTTTTATTTTAGTGGCCCCTTCGTCTAACGGTTAGGATCCATGGTTTTCATCCATGTTACAGGAGTTCAAATCTCCTAGGGGTCACCACTAAATTATATTCTCCCTCTATATCAGTCAAATAATTAATCTCTTTTAGCAAAACTATATACTATTCCCAAAATAAAAATCAGGATAGCCCATATCCCCTATTTATCTATAGAAAACTCTACTTAAATTAAAGACAACAGTAACCAAGACAATACACTCTCAGCAATAACATAATATTCAAACCTATTCAGAATCATGAGAGTTCATCATATTCTAGAACGATGAAAAATAAGAAAAATAGATATGTTTTTAAATTGTGATAATTGATTTTTTGAGGGAATAACGAAGTATATATAAATGCATGGCTACACTTACCTCAAAGAGATAAGTGTAAAGAATCAAAAAGCTTCTACTAAGAGAACATCTCTCTGATTGAACCGTTATACCATTCGTGAAGTGCTTTACCAACACCTTCTGATCTAAATTTACCGTTTCCATCTTTAGGCTTTGGAACAGCACCCTTACCTTTAAGTACACCAGATTCGTCAGCAGAGAATGTATGAGTTACCATAATCGCTTCTTCAGGAGCACCATTTACCATTGAGTAACATACGTTAGCTGCTTTTTCTGGTAAACCAGCAACTGGATCATTTTTCTTACCATTAATTTGATCAACTACTTGACCTGCTGCTCTTTTAGCACCCCAGATAGCTGTTTGACCTGATGGTGGAATTTTATGTCCAACTGCATCACCAATAACATAAACATTTTTATCAGATGCTGAACGGAATGTATAACCTTCCATTGCTGCATAACCAGCACCATTAGTTTTAATTCCAGCCATAGTTGTGATTGGAGAACATTTGTTAATTGGCATTAGTGAACATACTTGGTACTCTTCTGTATGAGATTTACCTTCACCATCAGTATATGTAATAGTGTTTTTAGCTGTATCAACATCAGTAACAGTAGTAGAACCTCTGTAGTCAATAATGTCTGCAAATGCATCTTTCCAAGACTCTTTAAATGCTGCTGCTTTAGCAAATTTACCAGGTCTTTTATCAAGAACGATAACTTTACCTTTGATTCCTTCTTTTTTCATGTAGTTAGCTACCATCGCAGTTCTCTCATATGGAGCTGGTGGACATCTAAATTTACCTGACTCTGGTGGAACAATAATAACATTACCATCATCCATGTTGTCAAGTTGTCTTTTAAGTGCAAGGTGTTCTGAACCTGGCATTAATGCTGCTGGACAAGCATGTGCTACTGCATTAATTTTAGCTGCATCCCATGTTGGGAATTGTTTTTCGTAATCATAAGCAATACCTGGAGAAAGTACAAGGATATCATACGAAATATCACCACTTGTAGTAGTAATTGTCTTAGCTTTTCTGTCAATAGCTGTTACTTCACCTTGGTGAAAGTTATAACCATGTTCTTGAGCAGGTGCATAGTAGTCATGTGTAAGTTGAGCAAGACTCATGCTCTCTAAACCACCAAGGTAAAGGTTAGATACAGGACAAGACATAAAAATATCTTTTTTCTCAACAACTGTTACTTCAACTGTTTTGTCTTGTTTCTTAATTTCTTTAGCCATGGTAAGTCCACCCCAACCACCACCAATGATAACAACTGATTTACCAGATGTTTTCGCTGCTTTGTCTGCTTTAGCTTCAGTTGTAACTACTGCAGGAACTACAGCTACTGCTGCTGCAACACCTGCTAATTTGAATAAGTCTCTTCTTTCCATACTCATATGTGTATCCTTTTAAATGTTTTGATATATTGATGATAACGCAGAAAACTTTAACAGAAGATAAAAATTGCCTGATTAGTTAAATAATTTATTACAAATAGTAACAATAATTTATACTTATATATATTATAAGTTTAATCAGATCTAAAGTACTAGCAAATACTACAATATAGTGCTTTCATACAATAGAAAATATAAAAATAGTTAAGAAGAAGAAAGAGAAAAAAGAATATAAAATAAATAATTACAATTTGTAACAGAAATAATTATTGGAGATTCAAAAGTGTAGTAGATAAATTATCTACTACCCATAATGACTTATTAGAACTGTTGAATATCTTTAGAGAAATTCTTAAGTGTTGTAACTTTTGCTTCTGTTTTAACAAGTTTTTTAGCTTTACGTTTGTTTCCATAATACTTTTTAAACTCACCTTTAAATGCTTTTAAGTATTCATGAAACTTATTTGGTCCAAGTGCACCTACAGCCCAGATTACATCGTTTTCATCAATCTCAAGAACAATTTGAGTTAAAGCTTCTGTTGCTGGTCCAGTTACTCTTCTACCACCATCTTTTGGTGTAAATGCAGAAAGGTGAGATGAACATACAAATACACCACCTACAGCTTTATCATAAGCCAATGTTTTAGTACCAGTTGGCACGTATTGGAAGAAAGTTGTATCTGGTTGTGGGTGTGTCAATTGGTGAGGACAAATTGCAGAGTAAGCTACAATAGAACCATCTTTACCTGAACCACCTTTAAAGATATATTCTGTTCCATCATCTGCTTTAAGTGTTGCTGTTTTATCAGCTGGTCCATCGAGTTGAACAAGAATACAAGGTGTTGCTACATGAGGAAAGTTGAATACATAATTTTCTTCTTTTACTAAATTTGCAGACTTAAGTGGTTTCCCATCTGCATCTTTTAGCATAACTTTGTCATAAGTTTCGTAAAGTGAACCATCCTCTGCTCTTAATGTTTCTGTAATTAATGATGGTGCTACTACTATTGCTGCTGCTGTTGTTCCCGATAGTTTTAAAAAACCTCTTCTTTCCATAATATTGTCCTTTTAATATTTATTTTTCATTCAAATTAATTATATTATTTTATAATTAAAGTAAACTCTGATATATTTATTTTATGATAAAAATTGTCACTAATCGTGTATTATCAGCTCATTTTACTATTTTATGTTAAATCTTTTGCTATAATCCCGAAAAATCACTCCTTAAAGGAAACAAAATCATGACTGAACTAAAGAAATTTCGTATTATTAACAAAGTAGAGGGTATCTCTTTCCTTATTTTACTTTTCATCGCAATGCCACTTAAGTATTTTGCTGGAATCCCAATGGCAACTAAAATAGTAGGTATGCTCCATGGTCTTTTTGTATTTGCATTTTTGTATCAATTGTTTAAAGCTTCTGATGAAGCACCATTCTCAGCAAAAGAAATGGGAATTTTAACCCTTCTGTCACTTATTCCATTTGGAAGTTTTTACAATGACAAGCTTTGTGCTGCAAAAGAAAAATAATTTACTTACATTATTAAGTATATAGCCTAAAAATGTAAAAGGTACTTATATTATTGATATAAGTACCTTTTACTATCTAATATATGTTAGAATTTTATTTGAAAAAATATAAGGACAATATCTATGGATAAGTTTAAAAACGACTCCCTTCAATACCATATCAATGGTAAAACTGCTACCCAAATTACTAAACCCTGTAAAACTCAAGAAGAATTATCAATGGCTTACTCTCCTGGCGTTGCTTATCCTTGTTTAGAAATTGCCGAAAATCCTGCACTTGCATACAAATATACCAATAAAGGAAATACTGTTGCTGTTATCTCCAATGGAACAGCTGTTCTTGGACTTGGTGATATTGGTGGACTAGCAGGAAAACCAGTTATGGAAGGAAAAGCTGTACTCTTTAAGTCTTTTGCTAACGTAGATGCTGTAGATGTTATTCTTAACATTACAGATATTGATGCTATTGTGGACACTTGTGTCGCTATTTCAGATACTTATGGTGGAATTAATTTAGAAGATATTAAAGCACCAGAATGTTTTGAAATTGAACGAAAATTACAAGAACGTATAAACATACCTGTCATGCATGATGACCAACATGGAACAGCCATTATTACTTCTGCTGGACTACTCAATGCCTTAGAATTGGCAGATAAAAAAATCGAAGATATTAAAATTGTTGTTATTGGTGCTGGTGCAGCAGGTATTGCTTCTGCTAAAATGTATCAAAATCTTGGTGCTAAAAATATTGTTATGCTAGATTCTAAAGGGGTTATCCATAACAAACGTACTGACCTAAACAAATACAAACAAGAATTTGCCATAGAAACTGAAGACAGAAGCATAACAGACGCACTAAAAAATGCAGACATGATGTTAGGTCTTTCTCAAGGAGATACGGTAAGCCAAGACATGATTAAAAACATGGCTCCAAATGCTATTATTTTTGCTTGTGCTAACCCAGTACCAGAAATCAATCCTAACAAAGTTGAAGAAGTAAGACCTGATATCATTGTAGGAACAGGGCGTTCTGACTACCCTAACCAAGTAAACAATGTTTTAGGTTTTCCTTTCATCTTTAGAGGTGCTTTAGATTCAGGTGCCAAAAAAATTACTGAAAACATGAAAATGGCAGCAGCTAAAGCCCTAGCAGCACTTGCAAAAGAACCTGTTCCTTATTATGTTAAAGCTGCTTATAATGACCCCGATTTAACTTATGGAAGAAAGCATATTATCCCAACGCCATTCTCAAGAGAAGCACTTATTTGGGTTTCTTCAGCTGTTGCACATGCAGCATTTGAAGATGGGGTAACTGACATGAAGGTATGTGATGTAGAAGGTTATCGTGAAAAACTTCGTACAATGATTTATATTGACCCTCAAGAAAACCCTTCTGTTAAAGATCTATAAAAATATGAAAGATATTTATACTTTCCATAACTTATCTCAAAAAAATAGCTGTCACCATTTGGTGACACAGAAAAATAAAGCAGTACCCTACTCTTTCTCCTTGGCACTACATACCAATGAGAAAGAAGAAGACATTATAAATAATAGAAAACATCTTTCTAAAAATTTCCCAAATACAAAGTTCATTGTTGCTAACCAAACACATGGTGCCAACATCCACATAGTCAATAAGAATGAAGAGTTAGGCTGGGAATCTTTAGAGAATGCCATTCAAGATTGTGATGCACTTATTACAAATCAAAAAGATATGATGCTGACTATTTTAACAGCAGACTGTGTGCCTATTTTACTTTTTGATCCTATTCAAAATGTAGTTGCTGCTGTTCATGCAGGATGGAAAGGGACACAGCAAGAGATTCTCTTAAAAACTGTCCAAAAAATGCAAGAAGTTTTTAACACTGATCCTAAAAATATTTTAGCTGGTATTGCTCCAAGTATTGGGAAATGTTGTTATGAAGTTGACTGGAATGTAGCACAGCACTTTAAAGAAATTGAAGAAGCTTATACACAACAAACAGAGAAGTACATGTTAGACTTACCCCACATTAACAAACTTCAACTATTAAAAGCTGGACTAAACAAAGAAAATATTGAGATGTCTAATGTTTGTACAGCTTGTGAAGTGGAACATTATTTCTCCTATAGAAAAGAAAGTGGTTGTTCTGGACGATTTATGTCAATGATTGGGTTAACCTAACTATTTCACAACCTCATAACCAGCACGAATCCAAAATACCACGCCACCTTCAAGATTTAAAACCTCAAAACCTTTTTTGGCTAATATTCTTGAAGCCTCAACTGAGCGTTCTCCTCTCTCTGAGTAGACTAAAACTTTTTTAGCATTGATGTTTACTTCTTCTAAAGTATCTAAAGGGAGAGACAAGGCACCTTTTAAATGGTCTTTCTCAAATTCTTTTTTAGAACGTACGTCAACAATGGTAATATCAGATGATTTTTTAAGAAGATGATGTGCTATTTTAGGAGAAATATTTTCAAAGTCATTAAAAATCCAACCTTTAAAATAAGCGAAATAAGCTAACATGACTGCCATAAACAGCCACATTAGAGAATTTATGAATTTATCATTCATGAAGTTTCACTATAAATCTATCCGTCACGGTTTGTAATAAGTAGTAAATGGTAACCAAACTGAGTTTGAACTGGTCCATGAACCACATGTAATTCATCGTTAAAAACTACTTTATCAAATTCTGGAACCATCTGACCTTGATCAAAAATTCCTAAATCTCCACCTTGTGCGCCTGATGGACACTGAGACTTTGCTTTTGCTGCGTCTTCAAATGTTGTTTCACCTGAAGCAATTTGTTCTTTAAGTGCTTGGCACTCTTCTTCTGTTTCTACTAAAATATGTTTTGCTGATGCTGACATGTTTATCCTTTAATGTTTAAAATTTGTAAGTTACCAATTCACCACGTTTGAGCCTTGGTAAAATATCCATTTTTATTTTTCGTATTAAAAAGCTTTTTTGTTTCAAAGGCATTTGCCCATCGGTTGTAATACTTTTTAACCTTGCAGAATAGTAGCGAAATAAATATGAAGCTAAAGAACGAGATAATTCTTCTTCATCCATAACTTTAATATTTTCATCTAAACTCAAGCCTGTCAAACTTGTATTTGTTTCACCATTAATAGCTGATTGAAGTAATGAAGCATAGTTCCCAAACATAGCTGGATCAATAACATTCACTACTTTGTTGACCAATTTGTCATTTTCCATAAGCGTCTTAATAATGCTGAGTTGCCCCACATCATCACGCGCCCCTTCTTCAAAACGTGCTTTGGTATTTTCAAGTTTTGCATTTCCACCAAAGAGAGCAACATTCACCCCTAAAACGGTTGAAGCATGCGCAATATACGCTTCTCTAATGATAGGGGTTAAAGAGTCTAAATAAACTTTTACAGAACCAAAAGCCACTTCTTTCTCTCTAGGATTCTTTAAATCATAAGACTTAGCCATCATCTCTATAACAAATGGAATAAGTGCCTGACCATGACGTAATAAATTAGCCACTTCTTGTACTTGCCCTACAGCTATCATATCTGCTGGATCTTGCCCATCTGGAAAAAGTACCACCGAACCATCAAATCCAGAGCCTGTCAACATAGTTGCAGCTTTTAAAGCAGCAGCTACTCCTGCTTTATCTCCATCATACGCCAAAATAATATGAGGTTCACCTTTACGTAAAATAGGTAAATGCTCTTCTGTTAACGCCGTTCCCAAAGTAGCCACAGCCTCATGAAAACCAGCTTGATGAAACATAATTACATCTAAGTAACCCTCACAAACAATTAACTTTTTATTTTTGTAAATCGACTCTTTAGCTTTCGCATAACCATAAAGTAAACGTGATTTATTAAACATTTTAGTCTGAGGTGAGTTAATATATTTAGCAGGATGATTAGTAATCGTACGACCACCAAAACCAACAATAGCCCCCGAAGTAGAATAAATAGGAAAAGTAATACGCTCTGTCAAACGGGCATAAAACCCACCTCTTTCACGTTGTGCTACTACTCCAGCTTCTTCGGCATTGGGAATGGTTAACATATTGGCTGAAAGAAAATTCATAAGCTCCTGCGAAGCCCCTACATAACCAATACCAAAAGTCTCAATAGACTGTTGCGTAATTCCTCTGTTTCGTAAGTATTCCAAAGAAATAGGTGTAGAATCTAGATTTTTAGCATACCAAGTTTGAACTTGCTCTAAAACACGTCTCGCATCATTATTATCAGTACTTCCTTGTGTGTACGCCAA
This sequence comes from uncultured Sulfurovum sp., assembly GCA_902727895.1. GTDB lineage: Bacteria > Campylobacterota > Campylobacteria > Campylobacterales > Sulfurovaceae > UBA1140. The sequence goes on along the minus strand of CACVAP010000061.1, from coordinate 47,771 downwards.
AGAAAAATTCATCGTAGACGCAATTTTCTCTAAAGCTTCTGGATAATTTAACTTCTCATACTCTTGCACAAATTTTATGGCATCACCACCAACTCCACAGCCAAAACAATGATAAATTTGCTTAGCAGGACTTATAACAAAACTTGGTGTTTTCTCCCCATGAAAAGGACAATTTGCCTTAAAGTTAGCTCCTGCTTTTTTTACTTCAATATAATTTGAAATAATCTCAACAATATCCATGTTATTTTTAAGTTGTTCTACCGATGCGTTGTCTATCATTTAAATTCTTTCTGGCAACTATAGAATAGTTGTGTATCGTAATACTCTTCAAATTCAAGTTGTGCTTCTTCATTATTAGCTCTTGGGGTCATAGTAATTCTTTCTTCATTTGACGAACAGGTAACACAAATATATGCTTCTAACTTTTGTTCTATATTTATTTTCTCTTTAAAAAATTCAATGGTAGTTATTAATTGTTTTTTTGCTTTTTGTCTATTTCGAGGAATGTTTTTATTTTTACAATGCTTTAACTCTATGAAACAAAAGACCTCATCCTCAAAAATAATACAGTCAGCCCTTGACCCATCAGAAGAATTAAATAAACATTCATCGACAGCTATAAAGCCTATCTCTTGTTCATTAGCATTTACAACTTTAAACTGTCCATTTTCTTCTAAAACATAACATTTTTTATCTTCTTCATGGTCAAATATCTCAAATGATTTTTCACTAATAAATTGAAGACACTCTTTTTCGTCTATATGAGGAAAAACCTTTTTTAGACTACTTATCATTTTTATGTTCTCTATAAATAGTTAAAAGCTCCTCAAACTCAAATTGAATATCATCACTTATTTCATCTATCTCATTATCTGAAATAAGTCCTGTTCTACCCTTTATATTTCTAGCCGTACCATTTTCTAAATAATAAGCAGAAAAATTATCAGGATTAATCCATTGTTTTACAGTAAAGAGTTCACTCACTTCTTTTTTAGCCTCTTCTCCTAAGCTTCCTGCTCTATATGCCATCATTAAAATATTTAAAGTACTTAATACATAAGGGCTATGAGTCATCATAAATAAATTATTTCTATCTGATACTTGCTCTATAATATATTGTATAGTCTCTTTTTGTGCTCTGGGGAATAAGTTTTGTTCAGGCTCTTCGATAATAATATTTCGATGTTTTTGAGTAAGATATGTAACTGTTAGATAAAGAGGTAAGGAAGATTGAATTCCACTTGAACTATGCTCCAAAGATAAATAATCTTCATCGTTAAAATAAATTTTATGTCTATCTAATCCATCTCCATTTACATATTTTACATTTAAAAATTTTAACTCTTTTAAATCATTTCCTGCTTTTTCAAATTCACTAGAAAATGCTAAAAGAAATTTTGGCAATGGTACTTCTGCAAGCAATAATGTAGTAAGAGACTTATTAAATAAGGATATCAAATTTCTTTCTGCTGGGATATATTGAGAAAGTAAACTTTCTTGATAGCTTTGCATACCTTTAAAAAGTTCAAACAGAAGATTTAAATTTTTAGATTCAGTCTCAATTTTCTCTATTTTTTTAGATAATTCTTCCCAAGGTTCTTTTACTTTTTCATTTTCAAGAACTGCTTCTTCCAAGTCTAAATCTAATTCTATATTACCTTTTTGAAGTTTTAATAGTAATGTATCATTACTAAAAAACTCTATTATAGATTCCTCTCTAATAAAATTAATTTTATATTCATTGATTTTTTTTAAAATTTTTTCTTCACTAAATTCATTTAAACTTGTAAAGATTGTAATCAACTTTGCCAAAACACTCTTCCCACTACCATTCTCACCAATAAAAAGATTAATCTTATTCAGTTCAATATCTACATCTTTCAGTGGACCAAAATTTTTTACTATTAATCTTTCCATATCTTTATGCTACCTCTTCTATTCATTATTGTTACGATTATATCATAACGATGTTATATCCAATATGCTAGAATAGTCTCAAACAATAACAACTTTAAAAAGGCAATTCTTGGACAATATTTTACCAGCATATGATGACCCACTTTTTTCTATTTTAATCATCATTATCTTAATTCTGATTGTTGCTGTTTCCTCTTTAATTGTAGGAAACTATAAAGAAAAAAAGAAAAAAAACTCTCTGGAAAAATTTCTTTGTGGTTTCAAAAAAGACAATGCTGTCTTGAACATTGAAGAGATGCCTTTTGAAAAAGCTTTGATTAAACCATTAAGCCTTTTAGCACAAGCATTTAAAACCCAAGGTGAGTACCAAAAGTCCATTAATCTAAACCTCTACCTTATTGATAATATTTCAAACTTTTTTGAGAAAGAAAAAATACTAGAGCAATTAGGAGAGACTTATTTAAAAGCTGGTTTTTTAAAACGCTCAAAACTAATCTATTTAGAAATTTTAAACAAACATCCTAGAAACAAAAAAGCCCTTTACTACTTAGGTATTGTCTATGAACTCATGCATGAATTTGACAAAGCATTAGAAACCCTCACCCCTTTAGAGATTCTCGGTGAAAAAACAGAAAAACTTCAGGCACACATTGAACTTTCTAAACTTTTAGAACAAAAAAAGCTCTCTAAAGCTGAAAAGGTGAGTCAACTAACAGCCCTACTTCAAGAAAAAAATTATCCTTACCGTAGGATTATGAAAGCCCTTTTCACCTTAGATTTAAATGTGGCATGGGAAAACATTGAAAATGATAGAATTGGCTCTATTCTTGATATTCTGTGGTTCTTACCCTCATTAAACCTCAACTTTGATATAATTTCAAACAATGAAACCTTATCTGCTATCTACCTCGCAAAAGGCTCATTAGAGACAGAAGAGTTAAATAAAAGAAGTAATATTTTTTCTATTGACACCATTATTGCTAGTAAAATAGGTAATAAAACCAATGTAGATTTACTCTTTAGTTATGGCTGTGGAAAATGTAAAAATCATTTCCCTATAGGCTTTACACGATGTCCAAAATGTTATGCCATAGATGCCATTCAAATTAAGGAAACCCTTGTCCAAAAACAGTCGCAAACAAGTTACTCTCTACTCTGATGAATCAAACCTTGGTAATCCTAGCGACAAAAAGCATTATTATAATATAAAAGGAAATACACAATGAAACAATTTAAAGCACTCGAAAAAGCTTTAAACTACCAATTTAAAAGAGATGACCTCATCACCGAAGCACTTACGCATAAAAGTTATAAGAAACCTTATAATAATGAGCGATTAGAGTTCTTAGGTGATGCTGTACTCGACTTAATTGTAGGAGAATATCTTTTTAGTAAATTTTCAAAAGAAGATGAAGGAATACTTTCAAAAATTCGTGCTTCACTGGTAAATGAAAAAGGTTTTACAAGATTAGCACTTGAAATTGATTTGGGAGGAGCACTGCTCATCTCTTCAGCTGAAGAAAATAATGATGGTCGAATAAAACCTTCTTTACTTTCTAATGCCTTTGAAGCTGTAATTGGCGCTATCTATTTAGAATCCGGTTTAGAAGTCACTGCAAAAATTGCCATTGACCTTATTGAAGCTTCCTATGAAACCATTGACCTCAACTCTTTGTCAAAAGATTTTAAAACAACCCTTCAAGAACTAACCCAAGCTGACTTTGGAGAAACCCCAAACTATAAATTAGTACGGGCATTTGGTCCTGACCATAAAAAAGAATTTGAAATTGCTGTTGAATTACAAAACAGAATCATTGCCTCTGCATTAGGAAAGTCAAAAAAAGAAGCCCAACAAAGAGCAGCTGAAATAGCACTAAAAACACTTAAGGGAGAAATCTAATGTCAAACACTTTTGGAAAAGCATTTACCATGACCACGTTTGGTGAGTCACATGGAAAAGCCTTAGGTTGTATTGTAGATGGTGTTCCAGCTGGACTTGAAATAGATGAAGCATACATTCAATCTGAACTCAACAGAAGAAAGCCTGGAAAATCAAAACTAGAAACTGCTAGAAAAGAAGATGACAAAGTAGAAATACTCTCAGGAACTTTTGAGGGCTTTAGTACAGGTACACCTATTATGATGATAATCTTTAATGGAAACCAAAAAAGCCGTGACTATGACAATGTAAAAGACCTTTTTCGTCCAGGTCATGCAGACTTTACTTACTTTCATAAATATGGAATACGTGACTACCGTGGTGGTGGAAGAAGTTCAGCACGTGAAACAGCAGCAAGAGTAGCAGCTGGATCGATTGCAAAACTAATGCTTAAAACATTGGATGTAGAAATTGTCTCTGGACTTTGTGAAGTAGATGGTATTAAAGCTGATGCCTATGACTTTGAACATGCAAAAACTTCACTTCTTTATGCCTTAGATCCTAAAGTAGAAGAAGCACAAAAAGATGCAATTTTAGCTGCCAAAAATAAACATGACTCGGTAGGTGGTGTCGTTGTAACTGTTGCAACAGGTGTTCCTAAAGGTTTAGGGGAACCACTTTACTATAAACTAGATGCTATTCTTGCTGAAGCCATGATGGGAATCAATGCAGCTAAAGCCATAGAAATTGGAGATGGAATTGCCTCTACTTCACTCAAAGGTAGCCAAAACAATGATGGAATCACACCAGATGGATTTACTTCCAATCATTCAGGTGGGATGCTTGGTGGAATTTCAAATGGTGATGACATTGTAGTTAAAACACATTTTAAACCAACTCCTTCTATTTTCCAAGCACAAGATACAGTAAACACTTCTAATGAAGCAATGAAGTTTGAGCTAAAAGGTCGTCATGACCCTTGTGTTGCCATACGTGGTTCTGTTGTAACAGAAGCCATGATGGCACTTGTATTGGCTGACATGACCCTACTTAACATGGGTAAAAAGATGCAACACCTCAAAGACATCTACAAGAAATAGGGCTACTTTTCCCTATTTCATAATATCTAACATTTTTTAATCTATCTTTCTACTTTTACTCTAATATTTTTTTCATATACAATAAACAACATTTTTTGTGTAGACTATTGTATAACAAAAGAATAATAAATATTTTAAATTAAAAAATTACTTTATATTTTAATAATAATTTAAGTATAATTCAAAAAATCATCGTTTGATAGGATATAACCATGAAAACTTTAACAAAAGTATCAATTTTATTTACGAGTATCTTAATCCTTCTATTGCAAGGATGTGGAAATAGTAGTTCCTCTTCAAAGAACTACAACACAACACTAGGTGAAAGCGTAGCCATTGGTACAACAGATGAAAATCCTGTAACGCTACCAAATACGAATATGGTAAAAAGTATTTCTCAAGAAATAAGTGCCATTCTGAAATCAAATGTTACTAACTATAATAAAAATGAAGCCATAGATTTTAGTAAAGAAACTAATTATTGTGATATTTCAGGCTTAAAAGAATCATATAACAGTGAGGACGTATCTAAAATAAGTAGTAACCAAAACTATGAAAACTGTCAAGAAGACGAAAACCTTCAGCATGGTAAAATCAATATTGACTATAGTCAACTGGATACAGAAGGAAAGTACCCTATGAACTTAGACTTAAGTATTGAGGAAGACTACACTTACAATAGTACGAATCTAAAAAAAGATTTAATTGTAAACAGTAGTATTATTTACAATAGTAAAAAAGAAGTTCAACAAATTCAACTGAAGATTAATGGTCTATTGAATTATAATGGTACAAATTATAGTTTACAAAATATTACACAAACTATTGATTACTAGTAGTTATTAAACCTTTATCTTCTTCCACTCCCCTTTGTCAAAAGCTCTCCATAAAAAGAAAGCTTTTACAAAGGTATCTGAAATCATCGCAATATAAACCCACATAATATCGTTAAAATACCAAGATAAAATAAATGCTGGAATAATCCTTACCAACCACAAAGAAGTAAGGTTAATACGTAAAGTACGCTTAGAATCTCCAGCCCCACGTAATGCTCCTGAAAGTACAAAGTTAAATGCCAAAGGAATCTGAGAAAGCCCAACTATCTGAAGATATAAACTTGCCTCTTCTATGGTTTTTACATCATTTGTAAAATACTGAACAATTAACTCTGGGGTAAAAATCATAAAAAATGAGAGAAAAAACATTAATCCAATGGCATACTTTAAAACCAAAAGAACATCTTCATAAGACTGCTCAGGTTTTTTAGCTCCAAGTCCTTGCCCCATCAAAGCCATGGCTGCAATGGTAAAACCAATACCTGGCATAAAAGCCAAGCCCTCAATACGCAATCCAATCTGATATCCAGCCAAAGCTTCTGTACTGTACCCAGCAATAATCGAGGTAAAAAGCATAAAAGAAATCACCGTCAATGTTCGTTCATACGTTGCTGGTAACCCAACTTTTAAAGCCCTGTCTAACAAACTCTTTGAAAAATAAATTATAGGCTTAAAAGGTGTTTTATTATTGACATAAAGCCATAGATAAACCAAAGCTTCTAAAATATTAACTATCACCGTCGCCCAAGCAGCGCCAGCTACGCCCATAGCCTCAAAACCAAAATGTCCAAAAATAAGTACATAATTTAAAAAGATATTAACAACAATAGAGACTATTTTAATGTACATCGGAGTAGTTGTATCTCCTGTTGCATTGAGTGCTGTAACAAAGACATACTTGAGTAATACAAAAGGCAACATAATCGTTAAAATAGAGACATAAGTGCTACCAAGCTCCCATACTTGTGCATCAACGCCCATCCATCCATAAAAAGCATTAGATCCAAAATACCAAAAGATTGTCATGGGAATTGAAAGCCAAAATGCAAAGACTAAAAGTGTCGACAAAGCCAAAGAACCCTGCTTCATTCTTTTTGCGCCATAAAAACGCGAAATCAAAGCACTTGTTCCTACTTGAAGCACCGTTAAAATAGCAAAGATAAACATCAATGACTGTAACCCTAAACCCACAGCAGCCACAGCAAAAGCTGAAATGGTTCCAACCATTATAAGGTCAGTAATAACTTGTAACATGTCAAGAAGAGAGTTAAATGCTGCTGGAAGTGAAATAGAAAGAATTTTCTTGTGTTTAGCTTTATTTATACTTATCAATACATTCCCTTAAATTTATATATAATTAATTTAATCCACTCAGAGTAAATTCGGTGCTGATAATAAAAAGTTGACATACTTGGATAAAAGTCGTCCAAGCCCGTCACAAACTTTTTCTCAACATAAAAGAAATCAGCAATCGGTATGATTTCTATCGTATCAGCATACTTTTCAAATAAAAAAAAGGCGCGTTTTAAATGCCAAGAACTTGTAACTAAGTAAACCTTCCTAAGTTCACTCTTCTTTAACATTTCCACTGTAAATTTTGCATTTTCATGGGTAGTGTTACTTCTATCTTCAACGTACTCTACTTTGGCATGGAATTCGTTTTCCAGAACTTCTTTCATCACTTCTGCTTCAGTACAGGTAAGATGTGACCCAGCACCCGAAACTAAAATAGGCAAAGAGCTTTCTCTTTGTAAAAAAGCTCCAAACCGTACCCGTTCAAGTAAACCTACTGTTAAATTTGGTCGCTTGTGCATGGTTCTATCGGTCAACCCTCCACCTAAAATAACAATAGCATCAACCCCTTCTGTAGCTAAAGGCTCATTATGAAGATAATCTTTTTCCAATAAATAGAGAGGGTACGCATAAGTAATAGGCATGGAGATAAGCCAAAGAAACAATAAAATCCATAGATAAGACATTAAAAACAAGTTTTTAAACCGTATATTGTCATTTTATTACCTATTCATCCTCATCAAACTCGTCAGGCAACTCTAAAGCATCTATATGCACAATAGCAGAACTTCCAGCTATACCTTGTAATGAACCATACATCTCTGTAGTATTTACTAAAACACCATCTATGGTCTTTTGTCTACGCTTCCAAGAAGCCATAAGTGAGCGACGTTCTTTATCAAGTTCTTCTTGCATTTTCATAAATCCATCAACAATGGCACTCATTTGCATGGAAAATTCATTACCTGTCATGTAACTGTAGAGTAAACTCATCTTGTCAGATTTATTCTCTTCTCTTTGCGCTGTTTGATGAAGACGAATAAGACTCTCACGAAGTAAAGAGACTGAACCCTTAAACTCATCTAATGAACAGACCCAAATTCCATCCACAAAACCCATACGACTTAAATCTTTAGGATAAACCGAAGTTACTAACACACCAATGTCTGCATTTACAGTAAGCATATCTTGTTTGAGTTTACTTATCCAACCATCCGACCATGCTTTGGTATTTTTGCTCTCATAACAAATGGTTCCACAGTTTTGTACTTCACGGGTGTGTACTCTCTGAATACAATCAGCCCCAAATGCTCCTTTTTTCACCTCTTCAATACTGTCAAAAGGAAATTGCGAAGCCAACCAAGACTCAATCGCAAGTTCTAACGCTTCACCTTGTAGTTGCATAGAACCCTGCTCTGCTTTGCGTCGTGCATTTTCAAGCTCTCTTTTTATCTGTTCAAGCTGTTCATCTTTCTGTTTGAACTTTAATTCATTTTGATCTTGTAAAGTTTTTTGAATTTTCTCTTTTTCTTCATGAAGTTGTTCTGTTAAAGCCACTTGCGCATCTGCTTTGGCTTTTGATTCTATCTCAGATTTTTCCCGTTTAAGCTGTTCTATCTCTGCTTTACTTTTATTTAGCTCTTTAACTTGCTCTGATTTTTCATCTAACTCTTTTTCAAGTAAAGCAATCGACTCACTCTGCTCTTCTGCCAACTCTTTTTTCAATTCAGCATAAAGCTTATTTTTTTCAAGTTTAACCTGCTCTTTTGTCGCTTTTGTAAGCTCTTCGTTAAACTTCTCTTTCGCTTCTTCTATGGCAAGTTCTTTAGCTTTTAAACCCTCAAAAGCATCTTTATACTCTCTACGCTTAGATTCCACTTCATCACGAAGTTTCTTATGTTCAGCAATATTTTTTTGTTTTAATTCATCTTCAAGCTGATGATATAAAATTTTATTTACATCTATTTCAGTTTGACAGTTTGGGCATTTTATGGTTGTTTTTGACATGGTTATTTTCCTTATTTCTTACGAACAATATAAGTGAAGTCTTTATTTTCATCGAAAAGATAATCAAATCCACTGGTTAAAATTACTTCTATTGTACTATCTATAATTAAATATCTATCATGTAAGTTTTCATACTCTGTATTACTCATGTCTTTAGATATAGACCAATCAACACATATATTTTTTAATTCCTTAACATGGTTCTTATCTAAATGATTAAGATGACTTTTATACTCTGGAAATTGCACATAAAATATATTTAAATTCTTCCTAGGCACTAACTCAAGAAAAAACTTTTTACTAGTATCCCATTGTTTTTTTATAGATGTATCATATAAAAAAATCCTACTAGCATCTTTAAGTAAAGCCTTAATATGATTCTGTGCCTTAGCCCTTGGTACATTCTTATAAAATGTTGACGTATAATTATTTTCTAAAATATCTTCTGAGATTTTTACATAAGGATAATAAGTTTTATCCTTATGTAAAATAATTTTATAAGTAGTTTTATCACACAATCCACGAGGGGTTTGATGTGTTAAATTTGATTGAGCTAACTGAGCAAATAAAGAAGCATTATTTATACCTACTCGTTGAAGCTGAGCAACGTTTGTAATATGTGGCTTATAATAATGTAACAAATTTTGAATAGTTTCATTATCATAAGAGCCATTATGTTTAAATTCGTAAAACTCCTTTAACAATTCATCATCTAAAACTATTGCCTTCTCCACTACATTATCTCCAATAACTCAGATAATGTAGAATCAAAAAAACCACTAGGAAAATCTATTTCATTCATTTTATCATCAATAAAGTGTCCATTTTTATTAATAGATATTTTCCCAAAATTTTTCTGTATAGATGATTTATAATAAATAACAATATTATCACTTGCTAATTTCTTCTTATAAACATTATATCTTAGTTTATTAATTAGATGTTCCGAATGTGTTTCAACAATTACTTGAATACCAGCCTTCTCTAATAAAACAAAAAAATCAGCTAATTTAGATTGTGCTTTAGGATGTAAATGAATTTCTGGATTTTCAATAATTAATATATGCCCCATACTACAAGAGAGTCCCATAATAAGTATCTTTGCTAAATAACTGTTTCCTGCTCCAACATTAAATGGAGACAACCCTTCTATACCATCGCTAACGAACGTTACTTTTATAGTATCAGCTGTCTGTTGTTGCGTTTCAACGCGTAAACTAATATCTAAAATATAATTCAACCAATAACTTACTTGTGCATCTAATGTATTATGTGACTCATCTTTAATTAATAAATTATCTAGTCTCGTTCTTTTATTCTGTTCAAAATAACCAAATAAATACTCTCCATCTATACCGAATTTCATATCTTCATCATAATTTGCAATATCTTCTGGACCTATACGGTTTGAAGAGATATAAAATAAATTTTCCTCAAAAGTTATTTTATTGGATTCATTCATTAAACCAACTTTCCAACTATTAGAACGTTCTATAGACATACTGGTTGAAATACCTTGACCTTGAAGACCAAGGTTAATTTCATTAACATTTTCATATTTATTTCGTACATCAGAAAACGTTGAAAACTTTTTTACATGTTTTCTAAGTACAGGATTGTCTATAGAATTAAAAGATGATAATAAAAGAATTGATTGAACAACACTTGATTTACCTGTAGAATTTAACCCTGTCAAAATAGTTAAACCTTTAAACTCAAACTCTTGACTTTTTATACTCTTAAAACCTTCTATTTTTACTTTTTCAATCATCTTCATCCTTTAAATCATATACCATATCAAATCTAAATTGATTTTCTTTTAAATCTTCACTATTAAATTCATCCATTTCTTGAAAATCTTCTTTTAAATCTTCTACTTTTATCTTTAAATCTTTCATATCTCTATCTTCATCTAAAATCATATACAAATATGACAATGTTTCAAACAAGTTCATATTTAAATTATCATTTTTATTAAATTTAAACCCATCAGCATCAAATAATTCATATGAAATCTCCATGGCTTTTGTAAATTCATATTTAAAAGAATCTAAATCATCAAAACCATTTAAATAGGTCATCGTTTCATCTAAACATTCATTAATATCATACAAATAAATAAATTTCCAATTTTTTATCTTTAATAGATATATATAAAAAAATCTAAGTATCCATTCTCTATCTTCCATTACATTACTATTTAATTTATCATCCGTAGCTTTTTTAAAAATATCTATTTGACTTAATTCTTTTAATAAATCTGTTGCACTTCCATGATAAAGTGCATTTCTCATCTCTTGATGATTTAACTCTGTACCACCACGATTAATTCTATTAAAAATATCAAACTTTATTCTTTCAGGTGTGGGTGGCTGAATTATATTAATGGTAATTTGATAATCTTCAATTTTAGCTTGTAAACGTAGAGGTAAATCTTTAAAATATTTTGTATTTAAATCTGATAAATATGGTAAATATGTCAAAGGAAATTGATTATTAAAAAAATCTATAAAAGTTGTAATTCTTTGTCTACCATCCACAACTTCCATAGCACCATTTTTAGTCTCAAAAAAATAAAATACAGGTATAGGAACACCCATTAATACAGACTCAATCAATTCTGATTTTTGCCGATCTGTTTTCCATGCTTTTCCTCTTTGAAAATCAGGGTTTAAAATAATATCTTGTCGCTCTTCATACTTTCTTTTTAATTCATATAAGCTATATTGAACTTTATCAATTTTTACTATTGTATTCAAATAATTATTATCTTCATTATCCGAAATATTTTTATTCATTGAAAGACTCCTTCACTATCCAAGCTTTCTAATTATATCAAAAAAGTATTTCTCAATTAAGAAGATTATCAAACTTAAAGATCTTATAAAAATGTCTCCCTATAAACCTCTTCATCATAAGCCACATGTACCTTGCCATCCCCATACTCAATAACAGGACGTTTTAATAAGTAGTTCTCTTTCGCCATCCACTCTATTTTACCCTCATCGTCAAGGTTAAGCTCTTTGAGTTTTAAGTCACGATACTTTGTACCACGCGTATTAAAAAGTACTTTCATGTCTACTTGCTTTAACCATTCACGAATCTTCTCTTCACCTACAGACTCTACTTTGTAATCCACAAAGTCAAACTCTATACCATTATCTTTCATAAACTTTCTAGCTTTACCTACTGTTGAACAGGTTTTTATACCGTATATTGTCATTTTATTTGCCTCTATTTAATTTTTTGGATTATACTCTTTTTATGAAAAAAATATTATTAACGCACTCTAGCAAATGATTTACCTTTTATTAACTTTATTTATATAAACTTCTTCATTAAATTATCAACAACTAAGAAGGAAAAAAATGTACCAAACCATCAAAACTATTATCGAGGGTCATAAGTTTCAAAACTTTATTATGGGACTTATCATACTCAACGGTATTACCATGGGTTTAGAAACTTCAAAAGTCTTTGCCAATGAATACTATACTTTTTTTGAATGGTTTAACTTTCTCGTAATTAGTATTTTTGTTATCGAAATTGTGCTACGTGTCTACATCCATAAAAAGGAATTTTTTAAAGACGCATGGTCGCTATTTGATTTTATAATTGTTGCCATCTCATTGGTTCCAGCCAGTGCAGGATTTGAAATCTTTAGAATCTTAAGAGTACTAAGACTCTTTCGACTCATTACCGTGGTACCTCAAATGAGAAAAATCATGGCTGCCCTGTTCAGCGTTATTCCTGGTATCGCTTCCATTGCTGCGTTATTAACCCTCTTTTTTTACATCTTTGCCATTATGGCAACCCAACTTTTTGGTGACAAATTTCCTGAGTGGTTTGGCACACTTGGAGAGTCTTTTTACACCCTCTTCCAAATTATGACTTTAGAGTCTTGGTCTATGGGCATTGTTCGTCCTATCATGGAAGTTTATCCTCTTGCATGGATGTTCTTTGTTCCGTTTATTTTTATAGCCACCTTTGTTATTGTTAACCTCATTATTGCAATTGTTGTGGATGCTATGAATGAACTGCATGAAACAAAAGACAATAAGATACTAGAAGAAATTCATTCAGTTGAGGAGATAAGTAAAGATGAAATTAAAGAATTAAGAGAGGACATCAAAGAATTAAAGGCATTATTAACCTCCAACTCTAAGTTAATTCAGAAAGATTAATGAAAAAACCAACGCCCATCATGAGGGATGATAATGTCTTTAAAGTTCAACCACGCTTCTTGTGAAAAAAGTGCTGTTTGAACTAAATCGGTCTCGGGTGCAATAAGTAAAAGAAGTGGAATGGAAACATATACTATAACCGTTTGAATCTTTTGGTTTGTAGTTTTAAACATTCCAAATTTAAAAGCTGTTCCCGAAGATCTTTTCATCCGTCTATTTCCTAAATCAACACTATAAGTTTCGTCTAAAATAAGGTGTACTAGGTAACCCCATGTAATCATAAAACCATAGACCCAAGAAACAAGTGAATTTAAACCAAAGAACCATTGACACATCGACGCAATAACAATTCCCCAAATCACAGCCACAGGAACAGTATGAAACATCCCTCTGTGTTTTGATATTTTACGAAAAAACTCCAAAAATGCATAGCGTATCCCCATAAACACAAGTACAGAGACTATTGCCATTTCTATCAAAGAATAAGTAGATGATTTGACAAATATTAACATAATTGTCATCATCAAAGAAAGCACATTAAACCCAACTTTTATGGAAGTAGAGTGTGCTGAGTCTACATCAGGAAGAAGACCACCCAAAGTTCCTACTCCAAAAGCAATAACAGCTTGTTCAGGAGTAACCACTTCCATAGAGAGTAAAGTAGCAGACACCACAGCCGAAGCTGTTGCTGCTACCGTAAAATGTGTGTTAAAATTTGCCATTCTACTTGTCTACTTTGGTTAAAAGCTTATGTGAGTTTCCCAATATATGCTCAACTATCTGTTCACCCTTAAAAAGTACCATATAAGGTTTTGGTGTCAAGTAACGCCCTGTTCTAGAGGTTGTTGCTACAGAAGTTTCTACCAACCAACCTTTCCAATCAAGCTCACCACCATAAGCAAAACCTTTTTGCTTGTAAGCACGTTTAGGTTCTCCAAATTTATATTGACCTGATTCTCCACGTGCTAGCTTTGTTGAAAAATAATTTTTAATGGCTGACTGATAACGATTTGGCTTCAACCCATAAGCCGAAGCTGTAGTCTGAGGTATCCCAATACCTGTTCCCAATCCAATCGTTGGCTTCGGTGTTCCTGTTGGAACACAACCACTCATTAGCCCCACAACTGCTATAATTCCTAATATATTTTTCATTCTATTTCCTTTTCCTAAATTAGTCTAAATTGTCCAATGCCACCATAACACCTTCTGCCAATGCTACTTTTTCAATACCTTTAACTTCTAATTCATACTCTTCAAATGATTTATTCTCTTTTTGAATCTCTTTTTGTAAAATAACCTGTCCACCATCCAGTTCTGACGACACCCAGTGAACAGTAACCCCACCTGTTTCATTTTCATCATCATAAGAACGCTCTATTGCCATAAGACCTTTATGAAGTGGTAATAAGGAAGGGTGTAGATTTATTGCTTTTATTTGTTCTGTAAATGTAGGCGTAAGAATTCTCATGAAACCAGCCAACACAGTAAGGTCAGGTTTGTAGTAATGTAAAGCATGAACCAATTCAGCATCGAAAGATTCTCTAGTATCAAAAGAAGCCGACTCAATAACTTCAAGAGGAATATTATACTCATTGGCAAATTGAATCCCCCCTGCATCAGCTTTGTTTGTTAAAGCAACAACAACTTCGACCTCTTTAGCATGTAAATGCTCTAAAATATATTGTAAATTTGTTCCAGTTCCACTGAATAGTATGGCTATTTTTTTCATGCTGATATTGTAGCAAAAATATATATTAAATATTTAGGATTATCTTTAGATATTTATAACTATTCACTTCCAAATACTAGCTTCGACTAAAGCCACTAATTAAAGCATCAGTCACTCTTCCCTTATTCAAAACAATATCACACTCAAAAAGAAAAATAACTATTAAATAAATCAAATAACTAATCCCTGTATAATCATTGAAAACTATTGTATATAACCAGTTTTGATTAAACAAATAAAAGTAACTACATAGAGCCGTAGAAATAAAGAGTAATATAACAGGTAAGAACACTTGTTCTATTCTTACTTTTTTAAGAAAAGAGACAAAAAGTAATAAAAGAAAAACGAGAGAATTAACTCCTGAGAAAAGACGAATATCTCTTATAAGCTTTGTACTAATTTTTACATATTTAGCATAAAGAAACTTAGCAAATTTTAACTTTGCTTTATTCCAACGAAGCATACTTTTAACCGTAAAACCTTCTAACCTCTTTTTCCATTTTTCTTTAGATGCTTCTGATAAAATCTTTGTCTCTTTAACTTTACTTTGAGCCTCTGCTTTAAGCTTCCATTCAATCAAAGGTTCAAGAGATTCTTTAATTGTATTAGGGTTTGAAAAAGTCATTATAAATATAGGTAAGAAAAAACTTACACCAATTAATCCAAATATTTTTAATAAATTCTGTTTAATTTTAAACGTCAACTTATTTCCTCTTTTCTCATTAATTTCATAAAGTCTTGTCAGTTATCATGATAACCTATTGAGTTTTAACCAATTCTATATTATCCAAGATCATTTGTATAATTTTATGATTATTATCAAAACTTTTTTTAGCAATAGGAAGAGCCTTACTATAATATTCCATTGCTCTTTTATCATTTCCTTTTATTTTATATAAAACTCCTAAACTGTTATAGGTAGTTGCTATAGTAGGATGTTCTTTTGAAAATGATTTTTTATAGATAATTAATGCTTTGTTATAGAACTCTATAGATTTATCAAACTCCTCCTTCTCTCTCCATACTTGAGCCATAGGAATATAGATTTTATTTGCAATAATTGGAGTATCTTCTCCTACTCGACTAATAGCTAATTTTAAAGTTTTATTATAAGCTTTCATTGCACTATCATAATCTTTTTTTTGAACATTTAAATATCCTATTATAAGATACCTGTCTAAGATTTTTGGGTGCTCTCTAGGGTATATTTTTTGCTCTATCTTTAAAATTTTCTTGTTAACACTTAAAGCTTTATCATACTCTTTCATATCTTGATAAGAGCCTACTATATCACTATAAACTCCCAAAATCATAGGATAATCTTTAGGTATCTCTTTGATTTTTATATCTATAGACTTTTGATAATACTCTATGGCTTTAGTATATTCTTTATTAGCTCTAAGCATAATCCCAACACGATTATACTCATCTGAAATTTGAAACTTTTCACCCACTTCTAGTGCAAGTGAGAGTCCTTTTTTAACTGACTCAACAGCTCTTTTTATCTCTTTCTTTGCTCGGTAAGCTAAACCCATATTATTATAAACACTAATAAGGCTTTTTCGATTTTTTTTCTCTTTTTTTTGCTCTTCATAAACTAAGTTTTTATTAAAATATTCTAATGCTTTATTATATTGCTTATTGTAATGGTATGTTAACCCTAAGTTATTATAAAAATGGGCAGGTTCTAAGTTATTTTTTCGTGAGACTGCTAATAGCTTCTCAAATCTTTCAATAGCCTTTGGAAAATTATGTTGTCGGTAGGCTGACATTGCTTCTTGGAGACTTTGTCCTAATATTTTACAAGTATCCTCTTTAGGGTTACAGGTATCCAAATATTGTGATACCTCCTGTGCGTCTAGGCTTATTAAAAATAGTATTACTAATAAAACTCTTCTCATCATATACTTTCCTTATGGGTATTAATCTTGCTAATTTTTATCTCGTATTCAACCTCTTCATCTTGTAACTCTATGTTTAATACCTTAAGCTCGCCTTGAACAAAAGTAATACGAAAATGGATAGTTTTCCATGAAAAATTTTCAGCAAACTTTACTTTATATACAAATACAAGATCAGAAAGCTTCATATTGGGTTTCATTTCTTTCAAGTATCCAAAGTAATACATATCTGCTATCTCTCTGGTCTCGCTCATTCCTAAAAATGGAGAGTTATTTTTATTATTATAAGATTCAACAAAGCTTCTTAGATATTTATCTAAAAGCTCCTGTTCCTTTTTATAGAAATTATCTTTATATAAAACTATCCTATCTCTTTTTAAAAATTGGCTTATATTATTTGTTCCAATACTTACATTCAAAAGATATTTAGAAAAGTGATGCGCCCTTCCCGTTTCGGACTGAAAAGTAGTCTCTTGAAAAATTTTAAAAGATAAACCTGTTCCTATAAAACCTAATATCATAGCTAATATCAAAAATTTATATCTTTTAAAACTGATAGGTCGAATCCATAGAAGTATCAATATAAACCCTATAGGGATTATGGGAGTTTCATTAAATTCTATCCATACCCCTGCGAGAATAAATAGAAAAATCACTTTTGTACTTTGTTTCATTATAAAATTTCCTACCAAGAAAAATTTTTAATAAAAAACTCACTATTTACAGAAGACAATACTCGTATTTTACAATTCTTAACATCTAAATGCCACTTGTCATCTTTTTCAATAGTTACTAACTTTTTCAATGAATTACCTCGTTTATTAGACATCCATAGTTCTATCTTTTTGTCTACGTGTAAACCTATTAAAAGTTTATCTTTTATTCCTCTTTTATCAATATTTTTATTGTTCATAATAGCTTGACATTGATTATAGAACTTCATGTTTTTCTCTTCTTCATCATAATCCAGTTCAAAGAGTAAAAAAGCAATATTTACACTACTTTTTTCATCAAATAAAAGACTATAGCTATCCAAAAGTGTATCAACAATAGCAATGTTAACCACATTAACACTTTCTGCTGTTATTTTTGAAAAGAGTGAACTTTTTCTATCCTTATTTTTTGTATCTTCATTTTTTGTGTTTTCATTTGTAATTGATTTAAAATACAAATTCGTTTGAGCATCATATTGTTCTATACTTGTTATAAAACTATTCATTATTTCTACCTTTTTTAGTATTTGAAGTTATACGATATATTTTCAGCCACCAAAAGACTTAAAGACCATGAACATAGCAAAAACCAAAACCATTACTCTAAGAAAAATGCTTTCTTCAAAATAAGTTGCTAAACTAAAAATACCCCAACCAATTACAAATACAACTGGTACAACAAATAAGTATAAACTAATACCTTTAGCCATAAGAGCTATAATGCCCATCAGTATTGCCCAAACTGAAGCTGTAGCTACAACATGCTCTGTCTTCATATAAACCCCCACTATACTCAAAGTTAAAATCATTGATAAAAACATTTAAATCCTTTTAAATTGAGTATATAGGAAAAGTAGAAAACAGTTAGTAAATAATTGGTAAATTTAGAAAACTTAGTCATTTTAAAAGTTTATGTTCCTTCTCATTTCCCTCGACACAAAGTATCAACTTCTTTTAAAAGTGTAGGAAACCTATATTTTCCATGCATAAAAAGAACCAACCTTTTAGCTTCTTCTAATTCAATATTCACAGAAGTTACATAAAGAGGTTTTACACTCTCTCCACGTAAAACTTCACAACTTCTAGGTGTTCCAGCAAAAACTGTTTTTGCCACACCGATAATAGGTACTTTTTTGTTTAACGCATTAAAAAGATGCATTCCTAAACCATCATGCCCGACTTCACCTAACCAGACATATCCATCTACTACCACACACTCTATGTCATCTAACTCTTTTAATGCTTCTAGCAAACAAGGTAACTCTCTTTTATAAAAAGATCCAGCAACATAGGGTTCTATCTTTTCTATAAAATGTGTTTTAATGTATGAAGGTTCAGCATCATCCCAATTGTTAAACCCAATACACGCTACTAAAGCATCTTCATTTCCATTATATTGTACGTCTAATACGTATTTCATTGTTTGTAATGCCTTTTAAATTTATTTTATTTTTGACTCTAACTTTCCAACCTCATCAATAACATCAGTAGGCAACATTGCATAAGAACTTCCAGCATAAGCTTTCGCAGCAGAGGTAAAAGCTAGAGAAGCTTGAATAGTAGCTTCTAAGCCATCATAACCTTGTGCTAAGAGTGAACCAATTAATCCAGCTAAAACATCGCCAGACCCTCCTTTAGAAAGCTTAGAACTCCCATAAGGATTGATAAACAGTTCTTTGTCTTTGGCTACAATAAGATTAGCCCCTTTTAACAACAATGTCACCTGAGGAAAGAGCTCACAAAACTCACGTACTTTCTCAAAACGATTGGCTTGAAGTATGGCAATGTTAAGTGGGCTGTCAATGGTCATGTTCCATAAGGCTACAAACTCTTTTGGATGAGGTGTTAGGACTATTTCCCTATCTTTCTGTTCTAAAAATTCTAAAATAATCTCATTAGAAAATACCCCTGCATCTAAAATCAATGGAATATCACTCTCTAAAACATCATCTACTATTTCATCTTCAAATGCATCAAACCCCATACCAAAAGCAATGGCTGTTGTATTGTGAGGTAGTTCATGACTTGCCATAATTTCTAGAGGTAAAACGGTCTCAACTTCTCCAACCAAAGAAACTAATCCAGCCCCAAACCGTAAAGCAGCCATTCCAGACATAATTCCAGCACCCTCTTTTTCTCCTGCTATGACGGCTAAATGTCCAAAACTACCTTTATGCGTATTGGCACGTCTTCTAGTTGGAAGTCGCATGTCATGCTCTTCTAAAAGAAAAATATCGCTTTTAAAACCTTGTGTATATTTAGCATGAGAAAGCCCCAAGTCTACACAAATCACTTCACCCACATATTCTTTTGCCATGTCCGTGTACAGACACTCTTTTAAAACACCCATGGTTATGGTCATATCACAAAACAATGCCATGGGCAAAGGATTACCATCAACATCAATACCCGTTGGAACATCACAAGCTATTTTAAACCCATTAAGTTTTTCAAGTTTAATAATTAGCTTTCTAGTTTTTTCATCAAGCTCACGTGAAAGTCCTGCTCCAAAAAGTGCATCAACTATTACATCTGCTTCTTCAACCTCATCTACAAACTCCATGTCTAAAGTTTGCACCCGTTCCAATTGTACTTCTGCCATCACCGAACGTACCCCAAAAGGTAAATACACTTTTACCTCATAACTGTTTTGAAGGTGTCGTGCCAGCACTAAACCATCAGCTCCATTATTACCCACACCACAGACAATAAGTACAGAACTTTGCTCTTTAAAATTTTGTTTTATGTAGTTTGCCATACCCATTGAAGCATGTTCCATAAGAATCTCTTCTGTTAGGTTATATTCTTCATAACATCGGTTGTCTAGGGGGTAGCATGATTTGTATAGGGGTTGCATTTATAGCTCTTTTAATTTGGGATAGATATTTTCTATAAAACTATGAAACTCTTCACCAAAATTCTCAAAGATTTCATCAATAGATAAATCTTTACAATACATTAAAGTATCAGCTAAAAGTTTTCGTTCATCAGATAAAGATTGTTGATTTAAATTAAATATCTCCATTGTAAATTTTGCTTTGTCACTTAGAGGAACAATCTCACCTGAAAAAAGATAATCAAAAAAATCATTTGGATTTTCTACTATAGGATTTATGATATTATCATAATCATTACGATTCTTTAAAATACTTTTTTTACTATCTTTTAAAGAAGAACATCTACCTTTAATATTACAAGAGACCAATAAATTATGATAATTTAAAGTCTCCTCAGCAAATAGATTTCTAGTTTTAAAATGGTCAATATTTGCATTAGCAGAATGACTCTTAATCTTTTTCTCACAATAAACACATAGAGACTTTTGTTCTTTCATTAAAATATATTCTCTAAGGTTTGCCCTTATTTCACTTATAGTATTGTCATTCCATGCTTCTTTAATCTTTGGATGTTTTACTTTAGATTTAGCAGAAGTAAAATATTTTGGTTCATCTTTACTTATTTGAAACATTTTTTTTCCGTGATGCTATTTCAAGCTTAAGCAGTCGTAAATCAATATTGTCAGCCCCAATTAAATCTTCTAACTCCTGCCATAGAGTTTTAAAACCTTCAGATTCAAATTCATTATTTATAATAAGTTTTTTAATGGCTAACAACCTCTTACTAACACTAGAAACTCTTGTTTCTGCTCCCATAATATCTGTTAAAATTTTATTAAATTCTAAGCCATAACTCTGAGTATATTTAACAACCTCTATTTTCTTATTTACTTTCTTTAATACTCTTAAATATTCAGGCTTTGCAGAACCTATAATATGTGGTGAATGCGTAGCAATAATGATTTGACAGTTATTTTGTTTTGCAAAATTTTCATAGATTTTCAGAACTTTATTTTGCCATGAGGGGTGTAGGGATAATTCTGGCTCATCAATTAATATAACTTTGTCTTTATAATCTAAAAAGTAAAGATACATAACTTTAGAAAGAAGTGTTTTTTCTCCTGTTGATAAATCTTTAATCTCAAACTGTTCGCCATTCTCATTGCTAAACCAAACATTATCGTCTCTATCTAAATGGCTATATTTGAAAGTCAAATCCAAACCATTAAAAATCTCTTGCATATAGTTATCAAAATGTTCTTTTACTTCACTTGGTCGATAGTCTTTTTCTTTTAGAAAAAAATAAAATGTTTTTACAAATTCATCAGCTACTTTTTTTGTATCATCTATGCCTGAAAAGAAATAAACAAAATTACTTTTCATTTGATTTTCATTATGTCTTATAGCAATATGCCTAAATAGACCATCATCTAAAATATTTTCTTTAATTTCTGTAGTTTCAATATCATTTGGATTATCAATTAGATACTCCAATAAACTTGTCTTCCCACTCCCATTAACCCCAGCCAAAACAACAATATCTAAAGGCTTATCATTCTCATCCAAAAAATCAATATCAAAATCTTTAAACATTTTATAATTTTCTATATGTAAATTTCGCAGTTTCATGATGATGCCTTTGTTATTTATAATTATGATAGTACCTAAAATCATCTAAACATAATCAACATACAGCTATAATTCGCTCGATTTTATCGCTTCTATTTAATCATAGAAAATCTGATAAGGAAGGGGGTGCTTGACATGCCAGGAATTAAACTATCACAAAGAGACACATTTGATGACTCTTACAGAAAATTTAAAAGACAATGTGACAGAAACCTAATCGTTACTGAAGCTAGAGCTAGACAACATTACGAAACTCCAACTGAAGCAAAGAAAAAAGAAAAAATTGCAACACGCAAGAAAATTCTTAAAAAACTTTACATGCTTAGAAAGTATGAAGCTAGACTGTAACCAGTCAAACTTTTTATTTCGCCAAGTAGATTCGTCTACTTGGTTTTACTTCTTTTAAACACTTACATCTAACCCCATTTAAAAATCTTGATATAATTACTTAAATTATTTTAAGGCATACCCATGAGATTTTTTCTACTCACTATCACCCTATTTTTACTAACTGCATGTTCTCCAAAATACGAGATCAAAACACATTACACCCTTCCTTTGGATGCGCAAGGTAAAGCTAATGTCCAAGCTTGTTCCAATGAAAGAAAGATTTGTCAAGCCAACTGTAACCGAAAGCAAGACCAATGTTTAGCCACAGCAAAACAAGATGCTTCAGATGCCTTTCCAGCTTTAATGCATGAGTACCAAGGTGTATTCAATGAGTATCAATACGCAATGGACAGATATGACCTTGAGATGAGTTCATGGTCAAGAGAAGAACGTAGAGTCCACCAAGACTTTAAACACTACCGAAATGCTTGTAATAAAAAAGACAAAAAATCTTATGAATGCCGACGTTCAAGTGAACTAAAAAACCAACTTCATAAGCTAGAGAACCACGAACCCATGGCTCCAGAACGACCAACTAAACCCAGTTTAGCTTCTGAAATAAAACATGCACAAAGTAACTGTTCAAACAACTGTGACTGTATAAAATCATATGATAATTGTTTTATTTCAGCAGGAGGAAG
This sequence comes from uncultured Sulfurovum sp., assembly GCA_902727895.1. GTDB lineage: Bacteria > Campylobacterota > Campylobacteria > Campylobacterales > Sulfurovaceae > UBA1140. The sequence continues at coordinate 24,715 of CACVAP010000061.1, read as the reverse complement.
TTTACGCTACGAGAAGTTTTGTGTAGAGAACTGTAAGTAATTATGTTGTTTCAAATAATGTTAAACTATTAAATAATAATATTTTTTTCACATTTTAATCACAAACTCAGTATTATTTATATATTATTCCAAATTAAATTTTATTCTATACTGTGAAAGATAAAAAAATGATGTTATTTCGAAACACCCTACTGTTTATTATTGCCATACAGGTACTAGTTATGATACAACTCTTTAGTATAAAGAATTGGAACTTAACCCCCAGCTATAATAAACTAATTGATACCCTCGCATTTCAACTCCCCAACGCTAATCCGACTCTTACTCCTGAAGAATACAAGTTTTTTGCTACTTTAAGTACTTCACCTGAGATGGAACTGTTAAAACACGACAATAGCTTATTACAAAATAAAGTATTTACTCTTGGTCAAGGGTATATTCGTAAAGCCATTAAAGATGATGTTGAATCAACTGCAAAAGATTTACTAGGTACACCTTATGTTTGGGGAGCAACAGGACCTAATAAGTTTGACTGTTCTGGATTTACACAAGAAGTATTTTGTCAAGCAGGTATAAAAATTCCTAGAAACTCTAGAGCACAAGCTAAAGTTGGAGAATACATTGACTATGAAAATTTAAAACGTGGAGACATGGTATTTTTTGCAACCAATAAAAAAGCACCTAAACGTGTTACCCATGTTGGTATTTATTTGTCTAACGGAAGGTTTATCCATGCAAGTTCTGGTGGGAAACGGGTTATTATTAGCTCTTTAGTTAAAAGTAAATACTACAAAAATAAGTTTGTATTAGGAAGACGTATTATTAAGGGACACAGAACAAAACACGTAGCACAAGTTCTCTCGTAAAATAAGTAAGAGGGTACTATAATCCATCTATAAAATATCTTTAGCATACTCTTTCATCAGTTTAGCATCATAGGCTAAACGGCTATCAACATCTCCCATACTGAATATCCAAGATGAAAAATGCTCAGGATAAGTAAACTCTTTCTTCAAAAGTTTACTTATTACATTAGGCAGAAGGTTAATCTGTTTTTGTGAAATCAACAAAACATCTAACGCCCCACCCTTATGCTGAACTTCTACCTCTAGTTCCTTCTTCACATAACGATTGGAGGAGGCATTATATTTAAACCCATAATCTCTTTGTAAAAAATCAAAATGTTTTACCATTAAATTTTTAAGATTCTTTGCTTCCATCGCCTTTACGCTCCTTACAATCTTTTCCCTACTTCAAGCGTACATTAAAATAAATTATAATTTACTGAAATATAACTTTTTTAAAATAATTAATAATTATAAATAATACTATCTAAATCCTCTAAATCTTAGGATTACCATTCATTTACCTATTTCTGTTATACTCAAAAAATTATCTATAAAAAAGGATTAACTGTGAAAAAACTACTCACTTTTATGTTTCTCTTTCCTCTATTTCTCTTTTCATTTAACTACACTGCCCAATGGAAACAAGTAGAAACCTTTGATCAACAACAACTTCCTAAAAGTGCCTTAGAAAAAGTAAACCTTATTTATGACAAAGCAAAAGAAGAACAAAATACTGTTCAGTTCATTCGTGCAACAATTTATAAAAAAAATTATGCAACTATATTAGAAGAAAAATCTGATGTATCTGCTATAAATGTACTCAAAAAAGCCATAAGTGAAAGTACGAAAAGTGAAGAAAAACTCATTTTAACCTCACTTCTTGCAGAGTTCTATACCAACTATTTAGAGAAGCAGTATTATCAAATTAAAAATAGAACAACCGTTAAAGATAATGCAAGTACTGACATAAGTACATGGAGCATAGAAGAGCTAACAAATAAAGCCACACAACTCTACCTAAGTACCTTAAAGCCAGAAGGTCAAAATATCTTTATGGAAAAGTACCAAAGCATCTTAACAAAAGGTGAACATGTTGAAGGACTTTACCCTACCCTGTACGACTTTTTAGCATTTAGGGCTTTAAAATATTTTAAAAACACCAGACACACCCTACAAACATTTAATCAAGATTTTCAACTAACAAGTAAAGAAGCATTCACTTCTGCTCAAACCTTTAGAAATTATCCTTTTATCGTCAATAACTCATTAAAATACAATGCCCTACTTGTCTACCAAAAACTTTTACATTTTCATAAAAATAACAAGTATCCTAAAGCGCACATGCACATTAATCTTGAACGACTTTTCTTTGTACGACAGAATATTACACACAACACTGAAAATGCATCACAGAAGTATGAAGAAGCTTTAAAAAGCATTGCTGAACAACATCTTGACTCTGAGGTACTTACCAACTTAGCACAGTTCTATGTAGAAAAAAAAGAATATGTAAAAGCAATGCATTATGTAGAACAAGGACTCACTTCTAGAGATACTTACATTCAAAAGCGTCTCAATGCAATTAAAAACGACATTCAAGCACGTAAAATACAACTACAAGTAGAAGAAGTAAACTTACCTCATGAAAACATTTTAGCCTCATTACAATACCGTAATATAGAGACACTTTTTGTACGGGTTCTAAAACCTACTAAAGAGGAATTCAAAAAATTTAATAGCCTTTACAAGACAGCAGAAAAACAAACCTATTTAAAAAGTCTTAACAGCTTTAAAACATTTCATGTTGACCTAGTAAAAGATCATGATTATAAGCAACACGCTACAGAACTCTCATTGGGTAATTATGACTTAGGTTCCTATCTATTTTTATTTTCAGAAGAGGCGAACTTTACATCTAATGTAAGTCACCAAAGCGTCAACATCTCAAACATTGCTTACTTACAACAAAAAAATAAACTGCTCGTACTTCATAGAAAAACTGGAGAACCTCTAGAGAATGTCAAAGCAACATTTTACAAAAACCAACGAAATCAAGAAAGTTTTTTAGAAGAAGCACACAGTGATAAAAATGGTTTTGTAAACTTACCAAAAGTATACGGAGAATACAAAATTGTTTTTGAATACAATAGTGACAGACTAAACAGTAAAAGCTATTCTCAAAATGACTATGAAAGAGACAAAAGTAGTCATCAGCAAGTTATCTTTTTTACAGACCGAAGCATTTACCGACCAAATCAGCCTATTTACTTTAAAGGTTTGGCTGTAGAGCATTCAAGCATTAAAAAACCCAAGATTCTTACGAACACCAGCGTAACCGTAAGCTTCTTAAATACTAACAATCAAAAGATAGAGAGCAAAGAGTTCACAACGGATGAATATGGTACTTTTCATGGAGAGTTTACAAGTCCCTCTTCTGGACTCTTAGGCTACATGCAACTCAACGCTTCCATAGGTGGCTCAACGGGCATTCGTGTAGAAGAATACAAACGTCCAAAGTTTGAAGTGACTTTTAAAAAACTACAAAACTCTTATGTTCTAGGTGATAACATTCAACTGCTAGGTGAAGCAAAAGCCTACGCAGGTAATGGCATTAGCAATGCAAAAGTAAGCTATGACATAAAAAGAATAGCCAGATTTCCATGGAGAAACTACTGGGAACCTTATCCTCCTCATAATGAGAAGGTCATTAAAGAAGGTGACGTTCAAACCGATGAACAAGGTCTTTTCCACATTGATTTTGATGCACTGAAAGTTGACAGTTTGGACAGTCATTCGCCAAACTACTACTATACGGTAACAGCCTCGGTAACGGACACAACAGGCGAAACACAACGTACTTACAAAACCATTGTACTTGGTATGGTGGGTATTAGAGCAGACATGCTAGTAAATACTGCTTATTCCACCGAGGAGAATAAAACAATAACCGTAGAAACAAAAAACCTTGATGGAGAATTTCAAGCCCTTCAAGGTGAGATTGTTATAGAGAAGTTGGCAAAAGAAGAACGGCTATACAAACGACGTTATTGGGATGATGAACAAAATATAGACCGACCTCTTTATACCAAGGAAGCATTTGAAAAACTTTTTCCAAACTATAAATTCTTAGAAGAAGAAAGCAAAGCAGAGAAACACTTTATTAAATCCATTCCATTTGATACCCAACAGAGTAAAAAAGTTTCACTCGGCACACTTGAACAAGGTGAATACCTTTTAACCCTGCATACTACGGACAGCTCGGGTAAAAAAGTCAGTACCAGTGAAACAGTTAATATTTATGATTTAAAGGCAAAAGACCCTCACCAGAAAACTACCCTTTGGTATAAAAACTTTCATAATGAGTATAAAGCAGGCGAAAACATTGTTTTAGACATGAAAAGTTCTATCAAAAACCTACCCATTCTACTCAGTATTGAACGACCCAATCAAGCCATAGAAGAGAAATGGATACATATTAATGAGCTGACTCAGGCAATTGTTAAACTTAAAGATGCTGATCGAGGTGGGATTGCCTACCAAATGACCTATGTCCATGAAAACCGTTTTTACCATCATATGGGAACCGTTGCTGTCCCATGGGATACTGAACTAAACGTTGAGTACCTAAGTTTTAGAGACAAACTCAAACCCAATGAAGAAGAACAGTGGAAAATTAAAATTTCAGGGCAGAACAAAGAAAAAGTCATGGCAAACATGGTAGCCACCATGTACGATGCCTCACTGGATGCCTTGAATCCACATCATTTTAATCCTGTGAGACTATACCCAGGTTTATATAGTGACTATCGTCTACAATGGCAAGGAAAAACCTTTTCTCCCCTCTGGCTACATAAAAACTGGAAACTTCAAAAACTAGAGCATACTCGACGAACTTTTCAAGAAATTAAATGGATAAATGATTACAATAGTAATCAGAGAATGAATAGGGGTGGAGGTTTTGGTGGTGCAATGCCAGCCATGGCTCCTATGGCAATGGAAATGGCAGTGGAAGATATGTCAGCCCCTACAGGTAATGCTATGATGCCAAAAAACATGCAAATACCACCTGACTCAGTTCCACAACCAAAGATTAGAAAAAATCTAAAAGAGACCATGTTCTTCCTACCAAACTTACAGACAGATGAAGAGGGAAACATCCTTATCGACTTTAAAACCAATGAAGCATTAACCCGTTGGAACTTTATGGCATTTGTCCATACTAAAGATTTAAAAACAGCTGTTACCCAAAAAACACTCACCACCTCCAAAGAACTAATGGTGGTTACCAACTTACCACGTTTCTTTAGAGAAAAAGACCAGATTACCCTTTCTGCAAAAGTGGTCAACATGAGTCAAAAAGATTTAAATGGAACCTGTGAGCTACAACTTGTTGACCCCAGCACTCAAAAACCTATTTTTGAGCGAGAGTTCATAAAAAATGTAAGCATTAAAAAAGGTGCTTCTTCGGTGGTTGAATTTAAATTTACTGTGCCAAATGTGGATGAGGTTTCTGCCATACAACATACCATCATCGCTAAAACAGCAAGCCATTCAGATGCCGAACAAATAATCAAATCCATTCTCTCCAACCGTGTCTTTGTCACCGAAAGTAAAAACATGTTTGTCTCTGCTAATGAAGAAAAAAGCTTTACCCTCGCCTCATTAAAAAACACTACTTCCCCTACGCTCAGTAACCATAAGTTAACACTTGAATTTACTTCCAACCCAGCATGGTACGCCATTAAGTCACTACCTTACCTCATGGAGTACCCACATGAATGTAATGAGCAACTCTTCAACCGATACTTTGCCAATGCCTTAGCAGCTAAGATTGCCAACTCCTCACCAAAAATTAAAGAGGTTTTTGAAAGCTGGAAAAGTAAAAAAGAACTCATTTCAGCACTGGAAACCAACCAAGAATTAAAGTCAGTACTTTTAGAAGAAACTCCTTGGGTGTTCAATGCCAAAAGTCAAGAAGAACAACAAGCCAATCTTGGCATACTCTTTGACTTAGTACGTTTAGCCAAAGAAGAAAAATCCACCTACAACAAACTAATCAAACGACAGTTTGAACACAAAGATGGTGGTTGGGCATGGTTTGAGTCACCACACTCGAACTGGTACATTACTCAATACATTGTAGAAGGCTTTGGAAAACTCAAAAAACTGGGCATTGACAAAACAAATACTGAAGCCATGGGTGTAGCCACACACTACATTGATATGCAGATGTTAGAACAATATAAAAAGCTACTCAAAAATGTAGAAGATAATAATGCCAACTTAGAAAATGACCACTTAAGTTCCATACTTACTCATTACCTTTACGCAAGAAGTTTTTACAACTTTAAAATGAGTTCAGAGATTCAAGAAGCTCATGACTATTATCTAGAACAAGCAAAAAGGTATTGGGTCAACAAAGGGCTTTATGAACAAGGGATGATAGCCCTTACTTTAGAAAGTAAAAACGACCATTCAACTGCCATGAACATTGTTAAGTCACTTAAAGAAAGAGCCTTAGTAAACAATGAGTTGGGCATGTACTTTAAATACACCCACGGGTACTACTGGAACCAAATGCCACTTGAGACCCATGCTCTTATGATAGATGTCTTCAATACTGTTGCCAAAGACAAGGCATCGGTAACTTTACTAAAAACATGGTTATTAAAAAATAAACAAACGACCCATTGGAAAACAACTAAAGCCACAGCTTCTGCCATCTATGCCCTACTCTCGGACGGAAAATGGGTAGAAAACAATGAAGCTGTTCAAGTAGACTTTGACACAACCCTACCTTACAAAGAAAAAATCAAAATGGCTTCTAAACAAGCTGGAACAGGCTACTTCAAAGTGGCTTTTGACAACTTTGACCAAAGCATGGCAACGGTCAAAGTTAAAAATCCAAATGACAACATTGCATGGGGTGCTTTATATTGGCAATATTTTGAAGAGATGGACAAAGTTAAAACCTTTAAAGAAACCCCATTAACCATTGACAAAAAACTCTTTCTAATCGAGACAAGTGCTGAGCATGGTGAACAGTTAAGTTCCATAGAAAACCACAGCTTAAAAGTCGGTGACAAAGTAAAAGTTCGCATAGAAATACGCGTTGACCGTGACATGGAATTTGTAATGTTAAAAGACAGTCGAGCTTCTGCATTTGAACCCATAAATGTACTTAGCCGTTACAAATATCAAGATGGCTTAGGTTACTACGAAAGTACCAAAGACAATGCCACTTACTTTTTCATAGACTATCTAGCCAAAGGAACCTATGTGTTTGAATACCCATTAGTACTCACACATAAAGGTGACTTTTCAAATGGAATTACTACTATGGAAAGTATGTATGCTCCTGAATTTAAGAGTCATTCTGAAGGCATACGCATTCATGTTAAATAAAATTAATAATATCTTTAAACAAAGAAAGTTGATAATTTGATAAAATTCTTATAAACTTTAGAAGCCAAAGGTTTATGATGAAAATACTTTTTAAATTATTACTTATACTTTCTTTTCTTAGCTCATCTGGACAAACAAAAGAACCCATTGACCTCTCCATGGTCATTTCGGGTGGCGTAAGCCTTGGTGCTTACGAAGCTGGGTACAACTGGGCAATGGTTAAGATGCTCTCTTCTGTTCGTGAGCATAGTGACAAAGTAGAACCTAAACTGCGTTCCGTAACAGGTGCTTCTGCTGGTTCTATTAATGCGCTTCTAACTGCCATGTACTGGTGTCAAGACCCAAATTTAGTAAAAAATGAACACATTCAAAACAGTATTTTAGACAACCACTTCCACAACACTTGGGTTGACCTTGGACTAAGTGATCTCATCATTACCGACCACAACAGCAAAAACCAAAGTACCCTTTTTAAACGCGAAAAACTTAGAGAAAAGTCCAAAGCCATCTTAGCAGAGCTAGAAAAACCCATCTATAAAAAAGGTTGTGAAGTTCCTTTAGGTTTCTCAGTTACCAAAGCCAAACCCATTGTCAGTGAGTTTCAAAACTCTGGTATCAAAATTAAAAACCAACACTTTTCTGTTCCCTTTGTATTGAAAGAGAAAAACAATAAATTAATACTCATGAACAAAGAGATGCCTCCAAGTACTGACTACTACATCTCCATTCCAAACATTGAGAATAACACTTCTAGAATCATTGATGTGCTCTTTGCCTCATCTGCTTTTCCTGGTGCGTTTAGACAGATTAAACTTGACTATGTTTATGACAAAAAGAACTACTCCAGCTACTTTATTGACGGTGGTGCTTACGAGAACCTTCCACTGCAATTAGCCACGGAACTTGACCCAAAAGCAAAAGAGTTCATTTTCATTGACCCCTCCAACATGCGTAAAGAAAAAGAGATACTTCCCCAAGATGAAAACGAAAGTGAACCCGTAGGTTTTTTAACCTCCAATGCCATTCCCCTTCTTAACAGTCTTGAAATTTTCCAGTCCATGCGACTTTATAATGCCATTAGCCAATACTTTGATGAGCAGTCTGGTAAAAAGCTAATTTTATCTTCACGTTATCATCCTATTACAGGAAAGTTTCTTGGACATTTTGGGGCATTCTTAGACAAAGACTTTCGTGAGTATGACTACCATGTCGGTATTTATGATGCTATCTATCACCTTTCTAAAACCATGAGAGAAAGAGGTTATGCCAATGGACTCACACAAAGAGAACTTATGGAAAAACAAAAAGTAGCTTTGGGCATTAACAATAATCCTGAAGCACTCATGGCATTTAAGCTTTTTTATGACACTGAGTTCTCTGATAAATTGGTGATTATTAAAGACAAGTTTTCCAGTATCTACGCTGCCTTTAATAAACAAGAAAGAGATGAGGCACGTTATGAACTAAGTCACTTTGAGACTTTTTTAAAGAACTTAAATCCAAAATATTTTCATGATGAAAATTCCTTTATTCCTAAAGATGACATCTCTATTTCCAATTGGCATCAAAAACCTCTGCAACTTATTATTGACCGTATTACTGTCCTTGAAAACAATTATGCGAGTATAAAAGGAAACACAAAAGCCATAGCGAACACTACAAACATGATTGCATGGCTTGGAAACAAAATGGTAAAGAAAAAAAACGGTTTTGACTTTTTACCCATGAACATACCAAAAGAAACAAGTAACCCTATTTTAGCCAATACACTTAGACTCTTACCCAATGAAATTAGTACCGATGTAAAAAATGGTGGTCTTGGTATAGCTTATGACATCTATTCTTATCAAGAGGAACATAAAAGTTACGGTTATGAAAGTCGTGTTTCTTTTCATCAGAATGATGATGTCACCAACTTTGCAAGACTAGATATAAACTTATTTAAAGAGCAAAGAAAATATGTAAAGTTTGGTCTTGGAGGCAGTATTTTTGGAAACTTATCTGGTTCATTTTACAACAAAAATAGTGTATATGGTGCCAACACCTATGTAGATATTTTAGATATATTTAGAATATCCTATGTTCGTCGTTTTGGTGACACACCTGAGAAAAGTTTTATCTATTTTGGAATAGAGAACTTACCAAGTCTTCTTTATTGGTTACAACGATAAAAAAGATATTTATATTTTTGTAATAATAGGTACAAAATAACTTTCTCTAAACAAAAGATTGATAAAATAACAAAAGAAAGGGATAAACCATGAAATTAAAAATTCTAAAAAATACAGTTCTACTACTTTTCATTTCACTGTTTATGGTAGCTTGTTCATCCAAAGAATCACCTGCGCTAACAAGCCAAAATAGTACACTTAATGCAGCTGTTTCTGAGTCAGAAGATGATGAGTTTGACAGTGAATTTGAAGAAGCCGATAAGGTAGTTTTTGATCCATTGGAAGACTACAATCGTTGGATGACTTCAGTTAATGACAAATTTTATATCCATGTATTTGATCCTGTCTCAAAAGGTTACGCTGTTGTCGTTCCAAAACCTGCTAGAGTTGGTGTTTCAAATGCATTTCATAATTTAAAATTTCCCATACGATTCACCAACAACCTGTTACAGTTTAAATTTGACGCTAGCATGAAAGAGCTTGGACGTTTTATGATAAATTCAACCATTGGTGTTTTAGGTCTGTTTGATGTCGCCAAAGCTGGAGGAGTAGAACCTCAAGAAGAAGACTTTGGACAGACACTGGGACACTATGGTGTAGGAACAGGCTTTCATGTGGTCTTACCTTTCTTAGGGCCTTCAAACTTACGTGATACCATAGGGTTTGCTGTAGACTCAGCCATTGCACCAACAACAGATGCTTCCTTAAAGTACCAAATACCTGACAACGCAGAGAAAGCTTTAGGCTTATCTACAGCCTACTACATTAACAAAAATTCTCTTCATCCTGGAGAGTACGAAAGCTTAAAAAAAGATGCACTTGATGTTTATACTTTCTTTCGAGACAGTTATGAACAACAAAGAGCTAAAGAAATAGAAAAATAAAAAGGAACCATTATGCTTAAACAAATCATTATTACAGGACTACTCATTTTCACACCCTTATTCGCCATAGAAGAAGCGAATATCAAAAGTGAAATGGACAGTAAAATTCAAACCATCACCAGCATACTACAAGACAATACGATTTCAAGTGCACAAAAGCAAGAGAGTATTTCACCAACGGTTGATACTATTTTTGACTATAAAACCATGTCAAAAATCTCTTTAGGAAAGAAATGGAAAACATTAACAACGTCACAACAAGACAACTTTAGTCAAAAGTTTGAAGCAAAACTAAAAAACTCTTATTTTGAAAAACTCGAACTCTACACCAATGAAAAAGTTTTGGTTAAAGAACAAACAAAAGTAAAATCAACAAGAATCCATCTTCATACTGACATCATAGGTCTTGAAGAAACTTATGAAATTATTTATAAATTCTATAAAGTTAAAAACTCTAGTGATTGGCTCATTTACGATATTGACATTACTGGGGTAAGTATCATTCAAACATACAGAAAGCAATTCTCTGAGTTCTTAGCAACTAAATCATTTAATGAACTTCTAGAGTCTCTGTAATTTAACTAGAGATTTCATGCTTAAAAACCTTTACCAGAATTTCATACTAAAGTACCCTATTAGGGTACTTTCACTGCTTCTTATTGCCATACTTTCTTTTGGATACTATGCGACAAAACTTGAAATTGATGCTTCATCAGAGACCTTACTTTTAGAGGATGATGTAGATTTAAAATTTTCACGAGAAATGAGTAAACGCTTTCAAGGTGAAAACTTTTTAATTATTACTTACAGTCCTAATGGTGACATGTTTTCAAACGAGAGTAAAGAAGAGATTCAGCACCTAAATGAAGCCCTAGAAAAATTGCCTTTGGTAAAGTCTGTTGACTCCATTTTAACGGTGCCCCTTTTACTCTCACCTCCCAAAGCCATTAAAGACTTGGTAGATGATGTTAAGACCTTTGGAAATTCTGACGTAGACAGTGAATTGGTTAAAAATGAATTCTCTATCAATCCTCTTTATAAAGGAAACATCGTTAGTGAAGACTTTAAAACCTCTGCCATTATTGTCAACCTTCATAAAGACCAAAAATACAGCGTACTACTGGAAAAAAGAAATGCCTTAAGCACTGCCAAAACAGATGTCCAAAAGCAAGAACTTCAAAATGTTAGCAAAGAATTTAAAACCCATCGTGACGAACAACGCCTTATAGAACAAGAAAATATTGAAAATATTCGTGCAATCATTGCCCAATATCAACAAAACAGCACCCTCTTCCTAGGGGGTGTCAACATGATTGCCAATGACCTTGTTGTCTTTGTCAAAAATGATTTACTTATTTACGGTTCAACCCTTGTACTTATTTTGATTGTTGTTTTATGGACAGTATTTAGAACCCTACGTTGGGTACTACTACCTATCTTTATTTCAATTCTCTCCGTTATTTCTGTCAGTTCTGCCTTAGGCTTTTTTGCTTGGGAGATTACCGTTATCTCTTCAAACTTTATTGCCTTGCAACTCATTATTACCATTTCGATTGTGCTTCATTTGATTGTTCACTATAATGAACTACTCTCTAAGTACCCAAAAGCTTCTAACCATAGAATTATCTTAGCGACTATTCTTGCCAAAGGAACACCTACTTTCTTTGCCATTATTACAACCATCGCAGGTTTTTCTTCTTTAATGATTTCACATATCAAGCCCATAATTAACCTAGGTTGGATGATGAGTACAGGTATTGCACTCTCTTTACTCATTGCATTTATTGTCTTTCCAACGGTTATGGTCATGTTGCCAAAATTAAAAATAAAACCTAAAAAACAAAGTAAAAAAGAGCACTTTTCGTTTACACAAGCTTGTTCCGACATTGTTAAAAAAGACAAAAGGTCTATATTTCTAGTCACAGCAGCCACCTTAGTTTTTAGTCTGACAGGTGCTTCCATGCTCATCGTAGAAAACTCATTTATTAACTACTTTAAACAAAGCACAGAAATCTACAAAGGTATGAAAGTCATAGACGAAGACTTAGGAGGAACAACCCCTCTTGATGTCATTTTGACCTTTAAAGATATTGATAGCATAGCTACTGACAATGAAGAAGTAGATGAGTTTGAAGATGAATTTAACGAAGATGCCAACAGTGAACAATACTGGTTTACCAAAGAGAAAATGGACAAGATATTAGAGGTTCACAACTACCTTGAAACACTTCACGAGATTGGAGATGTCCAGTCATTGGCAAGTATTTTAAAAATAGGGAAACAACTCAATAACAACAAAGAGCTGGATGGTCTAAGTTTAGGATTACTCTATACACATCTTCCTGAAAAATACAAAAAACTGATTCTCTCTCCTTACATTAGTATTCCACATAATCAAGTACGTTTTGCAACTAGAATTGTTGACTCCAATGATGAACTTAGACGTAAACAATTACTACAAAAAATTGAAAGAGACTTGAGTAATATCGTCCATCCAAAGACAGCAGAATTTAAACTTTCAAACCTTATGGTACTTTACAACAACATGCTACAGTCACTCTTTGATTCACAAATTGCAACACTTGGTTTTGTGCTTCTTATTATTGCATTTATGTTTTTAGTGCTATTTAGATCTTTAAAGGTGGCACTCATTGCCATTGCTGTAAACATCATTCCCATTGGTATTATTTTTGGATTCATGGGCTGGTTTGGCATTCCCCTAGACATCATGACCATTACCATTGCAGCCATTGCTGTGGGAATTGGCGTGGATGATACCATTCACTATCTTCACCGATTTAAAGATGAATTTGCTAAAACAGGTAACTACATGAAAGCCGTTGAACGGAGTAGTAATTCCATTGGTAATGCCATGCAGTACACCTCGGTTACCATTATGCTTGGTTTCTCCATCTTGGTTTTATCTAACCTTATTCCGACCATTTATTTTGGTCTACTGACCATGCTAGTTATGTTTGCAGCACTCATTGCTGACTTAATTCTTTTACCAAAACTTTTGGTAATTTTTAAACCTTTTAAAAAAGCATCAAAAGATGCACCACAAGAATAGCCAAAGAAGAAAACAGCCCAATATAAGGCAAAAAAGAAGGAAGGTTAAACTCTTTATGTCTTCCTTCGCGTTTTTTAATCACAATTAATGAAGCATTCACCACTGCAAATAAAACCAAAATAATCGTACTTGTTATCTTCGCTAAAAGTACCAAGTCAAAAGAAAGTGCTAAAAGCAATACAATAAACACTACCAATAAAGTAGCATAGATAGGCGTACCTGTTCGCGCATTGATTCTAGCAAACACCCCAGTTCTTTCAGAGTTCTTAGAGATACCATACAAAACACGTGAAGCCATAATAATCTGAACCAATGCCCCATTTAATCCAGCCAAAATACCTATTGACCACAGTGCCATATAACTAAATTCACCCTCTCTTTTTGCAATCTCAGCCAACGGTGAAGCACTCGCAGCCAAGACATCTAAATCCATAGAAAAAATGGCAACCATACTCACCAACAGATAAATAACAAAAGTCATAGCAATACTCGTAATAATCGCAATTGGTAATGCCCTTTTAACATCTTTAACCTCTTGTGCGATGTTTACCATGTCTTCAAAGCCAATAAAGGCGTAAAATACTAAGAACATCCCTACAAAGATGCCTTGCCATAGTTCCAAAGAAAAACTTGGAAGCAAAAGATGTGCATTCTCTTTCATCATCTCAAAACTATCACTGGCAATATAAACAATAAAGAGTAATCCACCAACTTCTATAATGGTAATAATGGTTGAAAACCAAACAGACTCCTTAATACCCCACATGGCAATAAGTGCCATAAACACGATGATAAAAAAGATGTAGATAAAAGTAGTTAGAGGAATCAACTCTTCTAAAAAACCTGCCATGGCTACTGTAAGTGTTGCTGTCGAAACCACCCCTGTAAATATGACCAACCAACCTACAATATAAGACAAGCCCTCATTAGAAAAAGCTTTTTTAACATAGTAAGCTTCACCAGCACTCACAGGATAACGTGATGAGAGTTCAGCATAAGACAAAGCAGAAAAGAGTGCAATAAGGGTTGCCAAAAAAAAGGCTATGGGTGTAAAATACCCTGCACTCCCCACTACCTTTCCAAGCAATGCATAAAAACCTCCACCCACAATGGTACCAACACCATAAAAGATGAGAAAAGGTAAAGAAATAACCCGTTTGAATTCTGTTTCATTTTCCATGACTGAGTTCCTTTTCTTAAGTATACTCCTCCCTATAGAAAAATATCGTATGGATTATAAACTAAGCTTCAAGTATAAAAAAACGTTAATTTGGTACAATTAGTTCATATTTAATTCAAGGTTTTTACTCATGACATTCACTTCTCCATTACAACAAAACGCTATTAAAATCATGCTTCTAGGCTCAGGAGAGCTTGGAAAAGAAGTTGCTATTGAAGCACAAAGACTCGGTATTGAAGTAATTGCTGTAGACAAATACGAAAATGCACCAGCACATTTAGTTGCCAACCGTTCTTATGCCATCGACATGTTAGATGAAGCTGCTGTATTAGAAGTTATTGAGAAAGAACAACCTACTTACATCTTGCCAGAAGTAGAAGCCATTTCTATCTCAGCACTCTTTGAAGCTGAAAAAAAAGGTTTTCATGTTATCCCTAATGCAGAAGCTGTTAACAAAACCATGAACCGTAAAAACATTCGTGTTTTTGCTGCTGAAGAGTTAGGGCTTAAAACATCTGGCTACAAATTTGTCAAAACACTGAATGAATTAAAAGAAGCAGGAGCAGAGATAGGTTTCCCTTGTGTTATTAAACCTGTTATGAGTTCATCTGGACATGGACAAAGCATTGCTAGAACAGCTGAGGACATTGAAAATTCTTGGGAAATTGCCAAAGAAGCCAGAGGTGATGCGTCTGAACTAATTGTAGAAGAGTTTGTGCCTTTTGACTATGAAATTACTTTACTAACTGTTCGTAATGAAACAGGAACAACGTTCTGTGATGCTGTGGGACATGTTCAAGAAGATGGTGACTTCGTTCTCTCATGGCAACCAATGAACATGAGTGAAGCAGCCCTAGAAAAAGCAAAATATATTGCTAAAACAGTTACTGATGGTCTTGGTGGTCGTGGTATTTTTGGTGTTGAGTTCTTTGTTAAAGGGGAAGAAGTTTACTTCTCAGAACTAAGCCCACGTCCACATGACACAGGCATGGTAACACTCATTACCCAAAGTCAAAGTCAATTTGCATTACACATAAGAGCCGTGCTTGGTTTACCTCTTGACTACACAACCTATGGTTCAGGTGCTTGTGGAGCTTACAAAGCTACAAATGAAAGTAAAACCCCAACACTTGAAGTTCCAGACTCAGTCTTTACCGACAAATCATTTGTACGTGTATTTGGAAAGCCTGAAACCCATGTAGGTCGTCGTATGGCTGTTTCTTTAGTTTTAGATGATAACGTTGAAATAGCTAAAGAAAAAGCATTAAAAATGGCAAACAGTATTTCAGACAGTTAAGTCTTAAAAATACAAACTAATAAATAATAATATTTTAAAACAATATTAATTAGCTATACTATGTGTAAAATACCTCTTAAAGGAGTAATTTTGCGTATGCTAAGGCTATTTTTATTGTTAGTGTTCTTATCTCCTCTGTCACTTTTTGCTCTTGACTACACGAAAAAAGCAGAAGTGAGGCAGTTTATTGACATGATGAATAAGAAGTACAACTACAACCGTTCTTATCTCAATAAAATCTTCAAACAAGTTCGAAAAGATCCTATTGCTCCCCATAAAAAATCTAAACCTAAAATTGTTAAACCACTTTCAGAAGAGTATCGACCCCAAGGTGAATGGGACATTTACTCCCGTGTGCATTTAGAAAACAACCAAAGTAAACTGGGTGTTCAATTTATGCATAAACACCGTAAAACATTTGAAAGAGCTTATGAAGAGTATGGTGTTCCCCCTGAATACATTACAGCTATTATCGGTATTGAAAGTTATTATGGTAAAAATCGTGGACGGTATTATGTTTTTGACTCATTGAGCCACTTAGCATTTAATTCTGGTAAACGTAAAAAATTCTATAAGTATCAACTTCAAGAGTTCTTACGCATGTGTTACCGAGAGCAGGTTGAACCACGTGCCATAAAAGGCTCAAAATCTGGTGCCATTGGCTTAGCACAATTTATGCCCTCAAACTATAAACCATTGGCTGTAGACTTTGACAATGATGGGAAAATACGTATTTCTAAACCAACAGATGCCATAGGAAGTATTGCAAACTATTTTAAAGAAAGTGGCTGGAAAAAAGATGAACCTGTGGGTACACGTGTTTCTTATGAAGGCAATAGATTTTATGGATTAAAAACTGGTTATAAACATAAGTATCATCGTAAAAACCTTCTTAACATTCGCCCTAGAGAACACTTCAACTACACAAAGAAAGTAATGCTTATTAAACTAGAAAAAGAAAAATATGATGAGCTTTGGTATGGAGCCAATAACTTTTATGTCATCACCCGTTATAATCACAGTTCCTACTATGCCATGGCAATTCATCAACTAGCACAGCAAATAAAGAAAGAGTATCAAGTAAAATATAATAAAAGACAAACCTAAAAACAATGTATATACCATGCTTGATTTATCAAACTACAAAAATTAATTAAAAAAATGCTACAATAATATAAAATATAACTTAATAAAGATAATTACATGAAATACTTAATATTTATATTGGAACTCATTGTTATTGTCTTTTATGTGGATGTCAGCTATGGTACGTCCAACTCAAGTGTGATGAAGCTCGACTCTACAAATACAGAATACACAGCCTACTACTCCGAAGACATTACAAATAATACTATTCTAATCCTCGACAATCTCCCCGAAAATCTAAAACTGGACATTTGGAAAGCCTCTCCTATAGAAACAGAAGTATTGAGCTATTTTCCAAATATGCAACTAATGCAAGAAGTTTACAACAATAGAGTAGAAGACAATGGTTTATTTAAAAGTAACTTCCTAGACTACATGGAAGAACTACAACATCAATACATAGCAGGAAGTATAAGTGAAGAAGAGTTTAAAGAGTTATTTCTCTCTCCTTCTTTTTGAGTGTTAAAGCATTTTTCTTTAAATATTAGCATAAAATAAAAACTATACCCAAAGATATAAATCACCTTCTTAGTAAAACAAGCCCCTATCTACCATAAAAATCCCCTTTCGTATTTCTACAGTCGGGTCATTTTTTTATAAAGTGTCCTAGTAAAAGTGAGCATGACGTTTCAATCCCCTTTCGTATTTCTACAGTCGGGTCATAAGGAGTTAAAATCTCCAAAGCTATTGGAGATTCTCAAGTTTCAATCCCCTTTCGTATTACTACAGTCGGGTCATAGGAGATGAATTGGAGATTGGTGATACCATCACTAAGTTTCAATCCCCTTTCGTATTACTACAGTCGGGTCATAGCCTATAGGCTGGGAAACAGTTACTTTTTCTCAAAGTTTCAAACCACTTAACAACGCTACTTTATGGAACTTTACAAAAAAGTTTGTAAGTCTATGAAAAACTATATACCAACTTGGCTTGTTTTTTTCTTAAAGTGCCTATATTTAGGGGTTTAGAGGTCAAAAAAAGTTTGTAAGTCTTTTTGGGTCGCATGTAAAATCAGAGACTTTCAAACTTTTAGCCAAATCTAAGTTTCGGAACCCCCGAAAAATAGGCATTTGAAACTTAAGTAAAAATAAAAGTTCGTAAGTCTCCAAAGTTTTTGAAAAAAAGTGAGACTTACGAACTTTTTAAAAAGTAGCCAAAAAAAAGGGAAAGCCTAAATTATGGGCTTTCCCTCTGTTTTCACTTAATCTAAACTTAGCGAAAAAGTTTGTAAGTTGTTTTAGCCCATAAAAAGACTATAACATCCCTCTAAACTCAGTAAAGATATAAGCAGACTCATGAGGTCCAGGGCTTGCTTCTGGGTGGTGTTGTACTGACATACTTGGAGAGTCATTGTACTTTAACCCCTCAATTGTATTGTCAAACAAGTTCATGTGGGTTACAGAAGCTACTTCTATAATGTTGTCTGGCACATTGTAGTTATGGTTTTGTGCTGTAACTTCTACCGTATTGCCTTCTTGGTTCATTACAGGGTGGTTTCCACCGTGGTGACCAAATTTGAGTTTATACGTATCATAACCATGGGCAATAGAAAGCAGTTGATGACCAAGACAAATTCCAAAGAGTGGAATCTTTTGTTCAATCAAAGCTTTAATTTTCTCTTGTTCATCTTTTAAAATAAGAGGATCACCCGGTCCATTGGATAAGAACACACCATCTATCTCTTTAGCTTTGTATTTTTCTATAATCACAGAAGCTTCAATGCTATTTGGAACTACTTCTACTTCCATACCAGCATGGGTTAACTCATTTAAAATATTTCTTTTAACCCCAAAGTCTAAAGCAATAATTTTTTTAGAAGTATTTGGTTTTTCATACTCAAACTTAGTTTCAGAATAACGAGCTTGATTATGAACGTAAGCCTCTTTAGTACTTACTTGCTCAATATAGTTAATGTCTTCGATTCTTGGTGCAGCATCTAATAACTTCTTCAATTCAGCGATATCATGTACCTCTGTAGAAGCAATCATTTCCATTGAACCTTCGCTTCTTAACATCTTAGTTATGAAACGTGTATCAACATCTGTAATACCTAAAACATTGTTCTTTTTAAGTAAAGAACCCAATGTTTCTTCAGATCTAAAGTTAGAAGGTCTGTCCTGGTAAGAACGTACAATAATCCCTTTACAGTACGCTCCTTTACTCTCCATGTCTTCTGCATTACATCCAACATTACCAATCTCTGGTGTGGTAAAAGTTACAAACTGTCCAGCATAAGATGGATCAGTTACAATCTCTTGATAACCTGTTAAAGAAGTGTTAAAAACAACCTCACCTACTGACGTTCCTTCTGCTCCAAAACTATTTGCTTCAAGCACTGTTCCATTCTCAAAATAGAGTGACACTTTAGCCATTATAGCATTCCCCTTTTTCTTAATTCATCTTCATAAAGACGTTCATATACCAATTCATATTCAACAGATCCAGGAACGTATTCTTTTTCCATTTTTTGAATCTTCTCATAAACCGTATCATCCATTTTATCGTAAGCATCTGCAAAGGCTTTAAAAGCTTTAAAGATTACATTACGGATTTGGTTGTCATTTACTTCATATTCAAGTAAATAATTTTCATACAATTCATCTAAAATAAGGTGAGAAACTTCATTATAACGGTCGTCATAATTCATAATAACACCAAATTCAGGAGCCAAACGTTTCTTAATCATAAAGAAAAGTTCACGCTCTTTTACTTGTTGAATCTCAATCTCATCATAGTTTTCGTCAAGCATCTCTTCGACTTTAGCATCAAGCTTTTTTTCTTGTTCAAGGTTCGCATCTATAATTGCTTTACACGCTTCAACAACTACTTCTTTACCCTTTGGCATGGTTGCAAAGTCTGCATTGGCTAAATCTATTCCAATTTTTGTTGCCACGTAACCTGTCTGTTTTGCTTTTAGTCTCATCTTAACTCCTTAACGAATTATTGTGTCATCTCTTTGAGGACTGGTAGAGATGATTCCCATCTTAGTTCCAACCATCTCTTCAAGTGCTGCTATGTAAGATTTTGCTGTATCTGGAAGCTCATCAAATACTTGACAACCTTCTGTTTTGTCCCAACCTGGGAATGATTTATAAACAGGAGTTGCATCTGCTAAATCATAAGGTACATAGTCAATCTCTTTACCATCTATCTCATAAGCAACACATACTTTAACCTCTTTAAAACCATCAAGAACATCCAATTTCATAAGAGAAATTTGGTCAACACCATTTACTCTTACAGCATGTCTCATTGCTACAGCATCAAACCAACCACATCTTCTTGGACGACCTGTTGTTGTTCCAAACTCATGACCATTTTTACGCAGTAAATCACCCTCGTCACCAAAGTCTTCAGATGGGAAAGGACCATTTCCAACACGGGTACAATATGCTTTAGCAATTCCAGTTACGGTTCCTAAATCTTTAGGATTAATCCCAAGACCAGAACACGCACCAGCACTTACCGTTGTAGAAGAAGTTACATAAGGGTAAGAACCATGATCAATGTCTAGCATTGTCCCTTGCGCACCTTCTAAAAGTACTTTTTTACCTTCATCTAAAATCTTCCACATCATTTGCGTTGTATCCACAATATGAGGGGCTAAAGTTTTAGCATAAACATCAAGCTCTGCTTTTAATTCTGCTTTAACAGGCTGTGCTATTTCCATAACATCAAAAAGCGCTTTGTTCTGTGTAAAGAAGTCAACAATTTTTGTGGAAAGTTTCTCAGTATCAAGTAACTCACCCATTCTATGTCCAACACGTGCAATCTTATCACCATAAGCAGGTCCAATTCCCTTACCTGTAGTACCAATGGCTTTGTCACCTTTAAGTCTCTCACGTGCTTGGTCAATCAATGCATGATAAGGCAACAACATGTGTGCTTTATCTGAAATAAACAGTCTACCTTCTAAATTGTCAAACTGAACCATCTCTTTAATGAAATCTACAGGCGATAAAACAACCCCGTTACCCACAATGTTTTTAGCACTTGGGTTTAAAACACCTGAAGGAATAAGATGTAATGCATACTTTTTATCACCAATTACAATGGTGTGTCCAGCATTGTGTCCACCAGCAAAACGACATACATAATCATGTGTCTGTGCCATGTGATCTACTATTTTACCTTTACCCTCGTCACCCCATTGTAATCCTACAATTAAATCTGCTTTAGAACTCATATTATTTTACGCCTTTATATTTTTCATTTTTTGGTTAATACATGCATCCGTATACAGTGCAAAACCTGCTGCATTAACATCATCTATCTGATACACTCCACCACGAACTAACAACTCATTTTCATGGAACATTCTAAACGTCAGTGAACCATAATATCTCATTTTTGCATAGTAAAGAGGGGCAATAACCAAGTTAGTACAGTCTATCTTTTCAGCCATTTCTTTCATAAGTAATAACTCAGCTTGAATGTCAGCAGGAATTCCTTCTAAATCATTCAAGTCTTCTAGTGTATGCATTCTTACTAATTTAGAAATCCACGGTAAATCTAAATCCAAAATCTTTTCGATTTTTGTATCATGTAAATAAGCTAAGTCAACCCCATAATTTTCATTTAAAAGTAAGGGAATTCTCATGTTTGAAATTTGTAACAAAGCATCAAGTTCTAACTTTTCTACCAATGCTGTTGCATCATTCACAACCTCATCAAATGTTCCGTCAAAAATCTCTGCACCAACTTGATACTGCTCTTCAGTTGGAAATGAAACAGCTGGTTGAATGTAAAACCACTTTTTAGAGTCAGTAGCACGTCCAATTCTCTTAGTTACAATTCTAACAACATCTGCTGTAGAGTCAGCTCTAAGCGTTACCATATCATTGTGTTCATCATGCAATTGTAAAAGTGACTTTGCATCTTCAAAAGAAGCATGTTGATGGTAGGAGAAAAGAGGTGTTACAATCTCTTCAAAACCTTTTTCATCTAACAATGTTGCAGACGCAGTTTCTATTTCTCTTTTCAGCTTTGCACAATCTCCAAAATAGAGTTTGCTTTTAGTCGGTATTTCGTGTTCAAATATCATTAGTTCTCTTTAAAATAAACTTCGTTAAAAGTCTTACTTGCTGTTCCATCAAAAGGACGTCGTCCTAAATCAGCCAACGCCATTTCAATTGCATTTACAACCCATACAGATTCATTCACAGGAATAAGCCCCATCTGATTGATACGGAAAATCTTTCCTTTTAAATGGTCTTGACCACCTGCCATGTTAACTTCATACTTTGTCTTCAACAACTTTCTAATTGCCTCTGAATCCTCATCAATAACCGTAGACATTGACTTTGCAGGAGTACTAGGATAGATACTAAGCCCTATAGATTCTAAAGCAGCTTGTGTTGCTTTTCCTCTGGCTATTGTTTTTTTATAAAGCGCATCCAAACCTTCTTTGTCTATCTCATCAAATATTGCATTTAATCCAATAATCAATGTCGTAGGTGCAGTCCATGCTGTCGTGTTTTGTTGCTGTTTTTTAATTTCAATTCCTAAATTGAAGTAATAATCCACACCAGAACCAATTTTTTCTACAGCTGCATTACTTAAACCAATCATGGCTAAACCAGGTGGTAACATTAATGCTTTTTGACTACCTGCTACCAATGCATCTATGTTTGTAATGTCAATCTTCTCAACACCCACAGCTGTAATACCATCGGCTACCACCATAATGTCAGCATTTACCGACTTAACATAAGCAGCTATCTCTTCAACAGGATGTCTAAGACCCCCTGCACTCTCAGATACTTGGATAAACAGTGCATCAATATCAGTATTTTCTGCCAATGCTTTTTTAACATCTTCCAAAGAAGCTGGGGTGTTCCACTCATATTTTAACTCTACAAGCTCTTTATCCATCGCTGTTACTATTTTTCCGAAACGTTCACCAAATTTACCAGCGTTAATGGTTAAAGCTTTTGTCTTACAAAGGTTTAACACACAGGCTTGCATGGCACCTGTTCCAGAACTCGCCAACATTACACATTCATCCATACCAAACAGTTTTAAGAGACGCTCACGTGCTTCTTTAAAAATTGCTTCAAATTCGGGGGTTCTATGATGTAAAGTAGGTGTAGCCATCGCTTGTCTAACAGATTCAGGTACAGGAGTTGGACCAGGGGTAAAGAGTAACATTTAAATCCTCGATAATAGTATTACGAAGTTTGCAGCTTAGATTACGACAAAATTCTTGAAATTATAACGAAATTGTAATTAACCCAACTAATGTTCCAGAGATAATAGGTTCATTATCTGCATTCACTATTCAAACAAACCACGTGAAAAAGCAAAGCCCATACTAACTTTATTCACATTACGATTGTAGTCAATCAAACTCTCTCCATAACCACTAAAAAGATTAAAGTACCAGTAAGTATTGTCCGAGTTAAAAAATGGCTCAGTATAACTCACTGAAACAGCCCCTTTGTTGTCATCAAAACTAAAATTGTTACGTAACATAACAGAAACTTGTCGGTCACCCCAAAGGTAATCTCCTGTTAACTCTCCATAACCCATATAGTCAGAAATATCAGGATTGTCATCTCCCTTACTTTTTGGGTCTTCACCTGCATAATAAGCAGCACTTTTATCATTTTCAGGAATACGATACCATGCCTCAGCTTTTAAAAACAAATTTTCATGTTGCCAAAGTCCTGCCATAAAAAATCTGTCCCATGAACGCGACTGATAACCCTCTTGACCATTAGATTGGTGTCTATAACCAAACTTCACGCCTTTAAGATTGTACTTGTCATCAATGCTATCAGAAGTAGGAACTATCATAAATACTTCGGGCGTATAGTTCGTTTCACGAAAAGGAGCTGAGTCATCATAGATTTTCCACCACACATGCTGAGTATAAGAAACACCAATAAACTCATTCCAACCAAAAAGGTCATAGGTTAATGGTTTTTGAAAAGAAAATTGATATTCGGCTTCTATGTGGCTGTCATAATCAACATAATTTTTCCATTCTTCAGGGGTATTTTGTTCATTGAAAGCAGAAAAATGTCGCTGATGTGTGGTCGAAGCATAGGAAAAAGGAGCAATGTAATTTGTTTTATAAGGTAAAAGCCCAAAGTTATTCTCTATCACCTTTAACAAACGCGACTTTACAGCAGGAGCTTTTGTGTCTATTTTACTAAAAGCAAAATGACTCCCCTTTTCTTCACTTGTATAATGCATTTGATTTTTAATACGTTGCGAAAAAGTCGAGTCATTTTGATCTAAAGTCTTTACATTTCTTTCAATGACATAGTTGTATTTAGAAGCACTTTGTTTATACCAATACATCGCTTTTCTACTGTCTTTTTGAACTCCTAAACCATCTTCATACATATGTGCCAAAAGAAACTGAGCCTCTTTGTTTCCCTCTTTTGACTGAGTTTCAATAACAGGATACGCTTCAGCATAAGAAGCTTCTTTATAAAGTTTTAATGCCTCAGCATAACGGTCTGCGTTACTAGCATAGACAGTACTTACAAACAGTAGAAATAATAATATTTTTAACATACGAGACTCACTTTGTAATAGAGTTTTTATCTCTGCTATTTTAATCTATTTATGTATAAGAACTGCTAGTTAAAAGCCCGTTACTGATACTCAATAGATAGAAACTTAGGTTAACTTTTCATATAAAAGAAGTCGATTTAAACAGTTACTTCTTTTATTTTTGTATCGATAAACAATTGTATTTTAT
>CACVAP010000060.1 GCA_902727895.1 uncultured Sulfurovum sp. | reverse complement strand
TTTGTGAACCATTTAACTTCATAAATAGGTCACTTAGAAAAACAAATAACTGTTCTATTTCCTCTTCTAACTGAATTATTCTTCTTGTGAATCTTGAATAGTCAACTTCATTGACTAACTTCATCCCTATTCCATAAGAATGTGCTTTTGAATAATTACTATTAAAATCATTCACTGCCAAATACCCTAAAAACAATACTTCGCTATCACTTATCTCTGATAATACATGTTCGTCTTTCCCCATTACTCCTTTTAGGAATTCTTCTATTAAGCAGTATATTGTTATCATTCTTTGTTCCATAATCTTGCCTCTCAAAGTTTTTATGGAACTCTACTCTCTTTATACTTTACCTCTTTTTTACTAGCAGTTTGGGTTAAATTATAGTTTTCATCATAAGTCAAAGTCTCTTTATTTCTGTTGGGGTAACTTCTTTGAGTGACTATACTGTTTTTATCATATTTTAATTCTATTGCTTGGGTTTGATTAGAAATGATTTTACTAAGGTTTAAACCTTCATCATATCCATAGGCAATACTTTGATCTAAAAAACCTAATAGCTTTAGTTGATTATTACCTTTTTCATACACACTCTCTATGGCTATACCATTTTGTGTTTGGGTACTTATTGCTCCCTTCTCATTATAATCTAGGTGTATACTATTTTGTGAATGAACAGCTTTGTTGAGTTGTGACAACTCATCATAGTTATATTCTAGGGTTTCTACTTCACCTCTATTGTTATCGGCTAATATCTTTATAATGTTTTGGTTACTGTCATAGTTAAAGTACAAGCTACTTCCATCTACTCTTGTAATACTACTTAGACTATTATCAGGGTTATAGCTGTAATACTCGGTTTGTTTCTCTTCCCAATAAGGGTACGTTTTGCTAACAACACGTTCATACTCATCATACCTAAACTCGGTTACCCGTTTAGCTGGGTCTCTTAAGGCTAAGAGTTTTCCACTTTTAGTGTAAGAAAATGAAATCTCTTCATGGTATAATTCTTAAATTTTATTAAGGATGAATAATATGCAAGATTTTTTTCATGAACCAAAAATGGTAAAAATACCTGAAGGTTGGTCTTTGATTGGAAATATTGATAAGAATATTGATTTTGAAGACTTAAGTGCAAAACAGATATACATTGATTATGCTTTTTCAATGGGAAAATATACCATCACAACAAAAGAATATATCTACTTTGCAAATGAAGTAAATGAACATTATCCTGACTGGTTTCCTAATAAAGGTGCAATGTATCAAAATCATGATTTAAGTGATAACTCTCCTATAGTAGGTGTATCATATTATGATGCTGAAGCATATAGCAAGTGGTTATCCCTAAAGACAAATAAAGAATATCGTTTACCAACGGAAGAAGAGTGGGAATATGTGGCTCGTGCTGGTTCAAATACGCAATGGTGTTTTGGAAATGATGAGTCATTATTAAAAGATTATGCTTGGTATTTAAATAACTCTAGTGCTACTATCCATCCTGTAGGAGAAAAAAAAGCAAATGATTGGGGAATCCATGATATGCACGGAAATGTCTTTGAATGGTGTACAAACTGGTATTCAAGTAGCTATGATGTTAAAACTGAAGTAAAAAAAGAGAAGATGTTAAGAGGAGGTTCATGGATATATACTGCCCTACTTACATCTTCAGGTTATCGTGATGCACAATTTCCAGATAGAAAAAATGATGCCATAGGCTTTAGAATTTTAAGAATAGAAGAGTAAACCTACTTCTTTATTCTTATTCACTATGTTATTTTTTAACACCATCCTTTACACCAAATTCACATAAAACAGGGGCACATGAAGAACAAGCTTTTTTCAATGCACCTGTTTCTACATCCATACTAAGGGTTATATAGGAAAGATAGTGTTCTTTAGTGTAGTGAAATGTCCATGTTCTTTTGGCATGGTCAAACATACTTTTTATGAAGCCTTCTTCATTATAGACAAACTCCCAACCCTATGGCGAATTCTAAAACTCATGAGCCATTGTATTTTACTGCTCTTTGTGGAAATGTGGCTGGGTTTTTCACATAAATCATTTAGTGATTTATTGCACTGCATTTTAATGCTTGTTATCGTGAGTGAGTTATCTCAAATTAAACTCAAAAAATTTAAAGCGTCCTTGGAGTTCATGGGGTAGCTATGCTCTTTACTTAAAAAAGTTGTTACTTTTTTGGAAGTTAACCAAAGTTGAGAGAGAAACTTTTAGAGTTTACTCTTTAGTTTTTGAAAAATGACTGATAAATTTTAAAAAAATTAGTCATTTTTTAGTCAAAGAGTCTGTTTGTACGGTTGGACAGGACACTAAAGAGCTAATTTCTCTTATCATTATTTTTTAAAGTATCTAATATCTCTTTTGCATAAAGGTTATCATAAGACATCAACACTTTTATAAAATTATTTTTCATCTCTCTACTCATATTTTGAACCGTATTATTACTTCTATAAAAATAACCTCCAATAATTCTGTTTATGAGTTTAAAAGCTAAATCATTAGGTTTATTTTTAAGAACCTCATAAACATATTCCCATTTTTCAGGATTTTCAAAATTACATAATGTACTCATAAGACGAATTTTTATCTCTTTTGATGTTCTTTTCTTATCATAAAAAAAAGGCTTCACAGCCTCATATATTCGTAGGTCTTTAAATTGATATCGAAATGCTATCATTCCTAACGCCATAATAAGATAAGGAATTATTTTTTTGTTTTCTTCTTTTTCTAGAGCCTTAATTATAAGTTCTACTGTTAATGGATGAGCCAACCATATCTCTACACACATTGCTGTAGTATCATAGGATTGACGCTGAAAATATCGTGCAGACTTTATTCTAATAGCATCGTCTTTACTTTTTATCTCTTTTAATGAATGCTCTAATTCATGTTTTAACTCTTTGGGAACATAAAAAATTTCATTAAAAAGTTTATCATGTTCACTACTAATACTTTTTAAATAAGTATGCTCATAAAACAATCTTCTCGTTCTATAAGGAGAAGCTCTATCCAAACAATCTATCTCTTTTTCTTGTGTCACTTTTTCTTTTATCTCTTTTAAGATATTTTCTTTCATTTCTCTTTCCTTTATATACTACATCCTATTTTTTATGCGTTTTTGAATCTATTTTATTTTTAGAACTCTCTTCTAGTAACTTATCTACTTCCTCTTTAGGTAAGACTCTTCTAAAGTCTTATTTAGAGTTATATAGGAAAGATAGTGTTCTTTAGTGTAGTGAAAGGTCCATGTTCTTTTGGCATGATTCATCATGCTTTTTATGAAGCCCTCTTCATTATAGACAAACTCCCAACTGGCTTTTGAACTGTTTTCTATTTTTTTTAGTAGGAGCTTCTCATCTTTCTTACTGTTATTTTCCTCATGGCTCTTTTTTACTACTTCATACTCTAAGCTAATTGTATTGTTATTACTATCCTCAATTAAACGTAAGTAACCATTTACGTAAACTTCTTTTATAGCACTTTCATAATAGTAAAGCTCAAAGCTACTCTCTTCAAGTTGGGTTACTTTAACTCCCAATGAACCTACATCTTTAAAGCTTCCATCTTCTTCTTTAATAAACCTAAACCAACGTCCATCTTCTAAGTCAAGTCGATAATTATTAGTTGTTAAAAAATAAAACTTCTTTTCAAAACTATGCCGTTAAAAAATTATCCATACCTCTACTAAAATCTTTATTTAATTTTTCTTCGTTAAACTTCCATTTTAATTTCTTTGCTTTCTTATTTAATTCAATAAAACACTCTTTTACTGCGCCCGAAATATAGATTTTAAACTCATCATCACTCATCTTTTCCCATTTATATTGAGGAATAACATAGTCCATAGTAATAGCTTTTTCACCTCTTACTTTTTTAATTCTCTCACAACCATCACCATTATCAAAATTATTATTTGGACCTGAAACTCTAAAAATTATAGAAAAATAATCTAAGTCTTTAGAATCTATTTCTATTTCTTCGTTATTAAATATTTTAGAGAGTGATAATCGAAGAGGTATCAATAAATCACTACCTCTTCCTCTAGTTAATTGTGCTGCAATTTTTATCATCATTTTTACTCCTTAGTCATATGGTGATACATAATTTGGATGTCCAACTTTCTTCTTTCCTGCCCAAGACTCAAGGTTCTCTGGTCCAGGATTCATCTCTGTTCTAATTCTCTCTTTTTTAACTGCTTCAATTCTAGGTAAAGGATCCTCTCTCACTTTAACATAACCTCCATCTAACTCGTTCTCTGTATATCGGCTATTCGCTTCTCCTGAAATTCCATGTTTAAGAAAATTATTATCTTTATCATACTTAGTATATATCTCAGTAAAAGCATCGTTCACTGTATTCCCATGTTCATAAGGAGAACCAGTATCAACCTGTTTACCCGTCTTCAAATCATTATAATAATATCCACCACTATCTCTTTGAATAATAGGTTCACCACCATCTTTAGTTGTATGTTCTGTTACGGTATCTTGCCCACCTTTTGGACCAGTTACTGTTTCTCCAGGTTGAGGAAGCTCAATATCGGGTTTTCCATCTCCATTACAATCACAACTCATCAACCCTAAAGGATCAACCCAGCCCGTAGGATTCGGAGCATACTGATAAAGATTATTACCACCAAGAAGTCCAATAGGGTCTTGACTAATGAAACGCCCAACATCAGGGTCATAATACCTAAATCTATTGTAGTGTAATCCAGTTTCTTGGTCATAATACTGACCTTGAAACCTAAGTGGTTGAAACTCAATTTCTTCTTGAATGTTAGCATCTGTTTGTTTATAAGTTACTTTAGCAGTATTTCCCCAAGTAGCATACTCTGCTTCCCAAACCATTTCACCTTTTTCATTGCTTACCTCACTGTGTCGTCTGTTGTTTCCAAATATGCCTATTTTAGATGTTCTAAAAGTATTCTCTTTAAGTTTAGAAAATGACTAAATATTTTTTAAATTAGTCATTTTTTATTTAAGGAGTCCGTTTGTAGAGGACATATTGAGGACAATACATGATCTGTAAACTGCTTACAAAGTTTTGGTTCTAACTCATATAGTAATGTATAAAGATTATCTAATACATCTTCTACGTTATAATGTATTGAATCTTTTATTGCAAAAGACTCATCAAAAAAACAACAAACAGATACCCTAAGAAATAGTTTGTCTAAACTCATTTTATCTTGTATTTCATGATGATATTTCCATATTTTTACTCGTTCAAACTCATAAATCTTAAATTCCTCAGATTTATTTTCAAGATTTGTAACTATATCAATAGCATCTAAGACGATATTAATATATTTATGAGAAAGTCCAATTTCATTTTTATTTAGCTCTGCTAAAGCAATTTTTTTGATGAAACTTATAGAGATAAAAAGAATTTCTTTATATGAAATCTCTTCTAAATTTAGTTTACTCTCTAATCTATCATATTCATAGAAATCAGCTCTTTCATCCAAGTCTTTAGACATATTTTATCCCCTAATCTTTTTTTGCTTTTACACCTAATTCATTCAATACACAATCACAAGAACTACATGGCTTAAGGTAGTGACCTTTTTTATGATGAACTTCTAACTCACTACCCTCTAATACTTTTTTTAGTTCTTCTTTTGTTTTGACATTGTTATCATTTGCAATTTTACTAAGACATTCTCCCTCAACACACTTAGCATGAGATATACTTTGTTTATCAATTGGAACATCATCATATAATTCTTGAACAATAGGATTTGTAACTCCTGAACCACCAGCACCAGTACTTCGTCCTGAAACAGTTCCAATATTTGGTCCACTTATTGTTTCTACATCTCCCCTTTTTGCCAACCCCAAAGGGTCAACCCAACCAACAGGATTCGGCGCATACTGATAAAGATTCGTTCCACCAAGTAACCCAATAGGGTCTTGACTAATAAACCGACCTATATCAGGGTCATAATACCTAAACCTATTGTAATGTAATCCAGTTTCTTGGTCATAATACTGACCTTGAAACCTAAGTGGTTGAAACGCAACTTCTTCTTGAATGTTAGCATCTGTTTGTTTATAAGAGACTTTAGCAGTATTCCCCCAAGTAGCATATTCAGCCTCCCAAATAATCTCACCTTGATTGTTAGTCACCTCTTGTGGCGTTCCTAAATGGTCAGTATGGTAGTAATTTATATTGTTAGCACTGTTAGTTGAAGCAATAGGCGTAAACCCAAACTGCTCATAAATATAGCTTTGCTTTCTCTCTCCTCTTGTTTCGGTAAGTAGTCTGTTCCCATCCCAAGTAAAATAGGTTATTCCAAAGGTATCTGTTTTGGTCGCTCGTCTTCCAAATGGGTCATAGGTGTAATTATAGGTTTGGGTTATTGGTTTTTGAGTGTTTTTATGTTTAGTAACTTTGGCTTCTATGAGTTGATGTTCTACATTGTAAGTTAAATCCATGTTGCTGTGGTTACTTACTTTTTTGTTTATTAGGTTTCCAAAGGTATCGTATTTAAACCGTTTATCTTGATAGGTTTCTATTTGGTTGTTTTTTAAAGGTTTATCATTTTCATCGTTGAGTAAGTTATGAGCTGGGTCAAAGTTAAAAAGTTCTTTTGTTTCCTTTGAACCATTTAGTTTTAGGGTCTCTTTTACTCTTCCTAGTCGGTCATAGCTATAGTTTGTTTTCCCTTTTCTACTGTCCTCTATGCTTAGGAGTTCTCCTACTTTTGAGTAGCTGTAGTTTCTACTTTGTTGTTGGGCTTCATCATTTAGTATGTTTACGTTGTGTAGTTGTTCTTTGTTATAAACATCTTGGCTTATTAGTCTGCCTAAGCTGTCATACTCATTTAAGGTTTCTAATGCTCCTTGAGTTTGGCTTAACTCTTGGTTTAGGGCATCTCTTTGGTAGCTTGTAACTTCTTTACCATCAAGATTTACTTGGGTGAGTTGTTGTATTTCATTGTATTCCCACTCTATGCTTTGTTTTGTGGGTAAGGTGGTTTTTATTCTATTGCCTAAAGCATCATACTCATGTTGAAGTACTCTTGCTTCTTCTAAGCCTTTTATGGCTGTTCGCTCTTCTTTTATACGTCCTAGTGCATCATATTCTAATCTTACTTTAGCTGTTGCGTTGATGGCTTTGCTTAGTTGTCCTATGATGTCATATTCATAGTTTGTTTTTGTGATTAGTGGACTATTAACGCCTACCTCTTTTTCTATGAGTTGATGTTGTTTGTCTCTTTTAAAATGGGTGACTCTCTCATCTTTTGTACCTACAGCTTCTGTTTTTTGGGTAACTACTCCCAATGGATTATACTCATAAGCTGTGATGAGCCCATCAACCCCTGTTTCTGATATCAGTCTATCTAAAGCATCATATTCAAAGTTATAACTTGAACCATTTTCGTTAATAAGAGTTTTTACTCTTCCTGCTTGGTCGTAACTGTAGCCTAATGTATGATTTAGGGCATTGACTCTTTTGGCTACTCGTCCTTGATTGTCTAACTCATATTTAGTTTGGCTTCCCTCTTGGTTTATATGGCTGATGAGTCTATTTTTCTCATCATACTCAAACTGCTCATCTGTTCCATCAGGGTAAGCAATTTTTGCTAGTAACTCTTTATGATTATAACTATAATGTGTTTGATTATTCAAAGCATCTTTTAGGCTTAGAAGTTTTCCTTCCCTATCATAACTATAGTTAGTGCTGTTCTCTAATGCATCAGTATATTTTGTTAAGTTTCCACTCAAATCAAAGTTTAAATGGGAAACATTTCCCAAAGCATCTTTGATGGCAATTGGGAATCCTCTGCTATCTCGTGTATACTCCGTACTACTTCCATTAGGTAGCGTCTCTTTTATTAGGTTAGCGTGTTTATCATACGCCAACTTAGTTGTGTTTCCTGCATCATCTATAATTTCACATGGAAGTTTATGTGCATCATCATAACTTATTTGAGTACTTGAATTATTGTTTTTTATGAGAATGGCAAAAACAGACCCTATTTCTTACATCATCAAAAATCACTTAATGACAAATGTATAGCTTCAATTTTAAACTTATCAACTTTCTTCTCTCTGAAATATAAAAAATTTAATGACCCCTCCTCTGGAAATTCTGACTCATCTAACTCAACTTGGAATCTATAACCTTGTCCTATAAAAAATAGGTCATCATCAAAGTGTATTTCTTTTCTTTTTAGTTCATATAATTCTTTAAACTTAGTTCCTATTGTAATCTTGTTTAAGTATTTTCCTTTAAAGTTTCCATAAAGTCTTATTCCTGTTAAAATATTGTTCAACTTATTACTAAAAAACAACTCCACTCCACCTAGAATATCACAAAATTGATTTTCATAACTAAACTCTACATCTCCAGATTCTATATCATTTTGAGTAATATATTCAGTTAAGAAATCCTCTTTTTTCATACCAAAAACAATATCACCCCCAATACCAAAGTTTTCTCTAATTTCATAATTAAGTATTTTTTCTATTTTTTTCATGTTTATCTATTTCCTTTTTTTAGGCTGTAATGTACCATGATCAGTGAGTTCAAAATCTTTAGATTCAGGATAAGACTGATTTTTTTCTGTAATAACTTTTCCACTTTCTGAATCATTAACTATTGACTTTTTATCTTCAGTTTTAATTTTATTTTCTGGTATAACATATTTATCTTTGTCTGTAATAACTTTACTCTTTTCTTGTTGATAAGTAGGTTTACCTGTTTTTTTACTAACCCCTGTTTGTACAGGTTGGTTAATTTTAACATAAACAGGCCTATCGGCCTGTTTATGTCCTGTATGTGTTCCTCCTCCATTGTTTACTGTTATCTCTGATTTTTTGCCATTTTCATCTACTTTAGTATAAATCTGTACATCAGATTTCCCAGGGTTTGGTGGGTCTTTATATAATTTTTCTGCTTTTGAATCCCTCTTAAACCCTTGTGATTCTAAATCATCACCAATCTCTTTAGCTGATTTTCCATCAAAGGAGTTAGAATCGTTCGGATTAGCTTTTTTTGAGTTTTTTTTCGGTTCCTCATTTCCCTTAATCTTAACACTTCCATCACCATTTTTACTTTCCATCTCTTTGCACTCAGCTAAATCATCTTTAGCATCTTTCAGTTCATTAGTAGCATCAGCTATCTCTTGCGCTGTCTGAACTCCATCGGCAATGTCACTTGCAATAAGTCCTGCAGCAGCAATATCTCCTATTGGAATTGGTCCATCAATCACAACCAATACACCTGCACCCACTTTTTTGGCAGCTCCTTTAAAAAATTTACTCCATTTAAAACTTTTCTTATCAGCTAATTTATCTTTTGCCTTATTAATTTTATCTTTTTTATCATCACACTTAGCCAACCCACTAGGATCCACCCACCCAACAGGACTATTCCCAACATACCGATAAAAGTTAAAATCCCCAGCCAAGAACTCAATAGGGTCAGAGGAGATGAAACGACCAATACTTGGGTCATAATACCTAGCACGATAGTAGTAAAATTCATGACTCTCTAATTCACGTCCAGTGTAACAGTAAGGATTTAAAGTCTCCTCTGTTTTGCTGTGATGTTTGATTATTCCATATGACTCATCATATCTAAAATGCTCTACTACCTCTCCCTCTTCATTGCTAAGATTATGAATACTTCCTTGATGGTCTCGGTGATAATAATAGGTTCTTTGTTTTCTTTTTTTGTCTACAAAGCGTCGTTCTTCTTTTGGTAAAGTATAATAATATGACTGCTCTACCTCATTTAGTTCTTTTAGTGGGTTTTGATGAGTGGTAATACTTAATGGGGTATCTATCTTTTTATCATGTACAATACTGG
Organism: uncultured Sulfurovum sp.; assembly: GCA_902727895.1. Taxonomy (GTDB): domain Bacteria; phylum Campylobacterota; class Campylobacteria; order Campylobacterales; family Sulfurovaceae; genus UBA1140. The sequence continues at coordinate 13,041 of CACVAP010000060.1, read as the reverse complement.
CTAACAATTCTCTCTTTTGGTCAAGTATGGCTACGATGTTATGATTGTCATAAAGATAATGATGATTTGTCTCTTCACTGTTTTTAATATATCTTTTTTTAACCCTTCTATTTAAAGCATCATACGCATAATGAAACTCTTCTATACTCTCTTGGTTTTCATTTACAGTTACTATCTTTGTAAGTTGGTTAAAAAGGTTAAAGCCATAAGTTGTTACTTCTTTTGTCTCTTTGTTTTCTTTACTTTGTAAGTTTCCCCTCGCATCGTAACTATATTGGTATTTATCTGTTTTGATTAATTGGTTCTTATGGTTATACTCCCAAGCTTCTTCTAGTCGGTTTCCTGCTTTATTATAACTATAATCTTTGTAATTACAGGGAATCTACTCTCATCTCTTTTACAGCATGACTAATGTAACCCTCCTAATTATCATTAGTTCTTACACCTTCTTTGTACTAATTAGTGTAGCCACATCACAATTCCCAAATTATTTTTTTATTTTTTCTCTCTCCATGGATTAATGTATTATGATGACAAACTTTCCACTCACCATTCTCTTCACAAAGCATTGTATATGAAGGTACTTTTCCATTAATAATGGGAAAGTTATAAGAACAAAACATATTTCCCATCATATCAATTAAACTTTCTTCTAACTCTTCAAATGTATCATATCTTAATAAATCAGGATTTGAACTACTATGTCCAAACGAAAATTTAACATACTTCTCATCATAAATTTTTTTTTCTCCTTCTTCATATTCATTATCATCACATATCCAATCTATATAATATAAAGTATCCTTTTCAGTCATTTCAAAATCATCTACAGGATTACTTTTTATAAAATTCACTATTTCATTTATAAAATTTTCACATTTTTTCATTATTAATTTCCTACATCTCTTACTGTTTTATCACTATCATTTAAAATATCTACAGCTTCTTGTGTATTAAAAGTTGTTTGGTCACCTAGTTTTTCATCTTTATCAGTAACTACTTTAAGAGGTTTTGGATTTTGTACAGTTTTTGTTGTACCTGATAACATTGGTCCTTTGACTACGTCATAATCATGAGTTTCATACCCTTCTCTAGGTGTATTTCTTTTCCTCGTTTTGTTGTATTATATGCTGTTCTCTCATTTCTATACATAGAATCTAATTCAGAATTTGGTGTAACTATTCTATTTTCATAATCTTTACTATTCATTGAAAATTCTTTTGTATTTAATGATTCTATTTTATCTTTTGGTACTTTATACTCTATTACTGCTCCTGTAGTTCCATTCCTTTTTCCAGATTTTTTTGCCCACTCAATTGCTTGTTCTTTATTTTCTGTAGTATAGATACCTTTTCCAAAGTCTAAATTATTTCTACTATATTTTAATTCTTGTCCATTTTCCATAATAAGTTTTGCTGTTTCTGAATCTGTACCATGATACAGGGTAAACATTTCATCTTTACTAATTTCACCATCACCATCTAAATCACATCCACACCCAAAACCACTACTCTTAGCCAACCCAAAAGGGTCAACCCACCCAGTCGGATTAGGAGCATACTGATAAAGATTATTACCACCAAGAAGTCCAATAGGGTCTTGACTTATAAATCTCCCAACATCAGCATCATAATAACGGAAACGGTTATAGTGAAGCCCAGTCTTAGCATCAAAGTACTGCCCTTGAAACCTAAAAGATTGGGTTAGTTTACTATCTGTTTGATTATAGCTCTCTTTAGCTACATTTCCCCAAGTTTTATATTGAGCTTCCCAAACTATTTTACCTTTTTCGTTTGTAAGTTCTCTTGGTGTACCTATCTGGTCTGTATGATAGTAGTTTATGTTACTCTGTTCATCTATGAGTGCCAATGGGGTAAAACTATTTTGTTCATAAATATAGGTTTGACTTTCTAGTGAAAGGTTGTTGAGCTTGTCGAAACATTGTTCTGTTAGTAGTCTGTTTCCATCCCAAATAAAAAAAGTTGTTTTCTTTTCATCTTTTTTTCGTACTCGTCTTCCAAATGCATCATAGTCGTAATGGTATACGCTTGTTTCATCATTTTTTGTAACTTCTGACTTTATTAGTTAGTGACTTGCATCATACTCTAGGTTAATATTGGTATGATTACTTATCTTTTTATTTATTAAGTTTCCGAAACCATCATATTTATAGCGTTTATCCTCATACGTCTCTATCTGATTATGTTTGACATTTGTTTGTTTTGGATTCTCTAGGTCAAGCAGGTTATGAGCTGGGTCAAATTGGAATGTTTCTGTCTCTAGTGGAGAAACTATTTTAAGTATTTGACCTATATCATCATAAGCATAAGTTGTTTTACCTAAGCGTTTGTCATTTACCTCTTTTAGCGATGGTTTGATATAATTACAAGTAAAAAAGAAATACACAAAATGAATAAACCAATTAAAGAAATTAGAGCTACATATACAGATGATACTATTCGTATTTATCAAGCATATAGTGATGCTATTGCAGATTCTGCACTTGCTCATGGAAAGTTTATATCTCCTCCTTTTAAGACAGAGAGAATGACTTGGATAAAACCTTCATTTTTATGGATGATGTATCGAGCAGGATGGGGAAAAAAAGATGATAATCAAAAGCGTATCTTAGCTATTGATATTTCAAGAGAAGGGTTTGAGTGGGCATTAGAGCATAGTCTTATGAGTAATCATACTTCAGAATACACTAAAGAGGAGTGGAAAAAATTAAAAGAAACTACTCCTGTACGAATTCAATGGGATCCAGAAAGAGATTTGTTTTTAGAACCATTAAACTACCGTGCCATACAGATTGGTCTTTCAAATGAAGCTGTTCCTTTGTATGTAAATGAGTGGATTCAAAATATTACAGAGGTTACAGAGTTGGCTTCTGAAATACATTCATTAATTCAAGATAATAATATAGAAGAGGCGAAACTGTTACTTCCAAAAGAGATACCTTATATCCCTTCTGAAAAGATTCAAGAGAAGATTGAGATATCAATTATTTAGACTCCCATATATATCTTTGGTTTCTTTTATTTTTCTTTAAAATTTTCTAATCTTCCATATCCACTACTTTAAAACCTAATTTATCAGATGAGTCAGAAATAAATTCCTTTAACCACTTCTCCCATTCATCGTCTTCCATTAACCCATCAAAAACTAATCCATGCATTTCTGCTGATGCATTAATATGTTTAACATTTTCATCCATAGAGAACCAATATGGTATTGAATCTGAAGAGTAACCAATCCATCCTCTACATGTTTTATAAAGAGAACTTAAAATATCCCATTGGTTATTACTCATTGTGTGATGTGATATATTTAATGTTACAGAGTTTTTCTTCATCATTTATGTACCTTTGTATTTTTTCCATGTTCTTCAAATAAGTCAGCCCAATCAGGAGGGAATTCATAAGATGTACCTGGAGTAGTAGGGTCTACTATTTTAGGTGCTGTTCCTCCTTGATTTAAAGGATTCTTCTTATAATTCTTTTGAGGTATAGCTGTCTCTTTAACCAAATCATCCAAAGATTTTGGAACTTCAAAAGAAACAATCTCCCCTCCTGGACGTTTTTCTTTTAGAAAATATTCAGCGTGCTTAATATCACCAGTACTAATATTTAAATTTGTATCTTTTTTAACTTTTATTTTTCCATTTTCTATTGGAGTTAGTAATTCCCTACTTGCATTTGGCATTGTACCACCTTGAACTCTAAAATAAAGAACACTTTCTTCCTCACTAAGCTTCCCATTCCCATCAAGGTCAATACCTGCAACTTCTCCATTCTCTCCACAAACACATTTTGGTGCCAACCCAAAAGGGTCAACCCACCCCGTAGGATTCGGAGCATACTGATAAAGATTATTACCACCAAGAAGTCCAATAGGGTCTTGACTTATAAATCTCCCAACATCAGCATCATAGTAACGGAAACGGTTATAGTGCAATCCAGTCTCAGCATCAAAGTACTGCCCTTGGAACCTAAAAGATTGGGTTAGTTTACTCTCTTCTTCGTTATAAACCTCTTTGGCTACATTTCCCCAAGTTTTATATTGAGCTTCCCAAACTATTTTACCTTTTTCGTTTGTCAGTTCTCTTGGTGTTCCTATTTGGTCATTGTGATAGTAGTTTATGTTACTCTGTTCATCTATGAGTGCTAAAGGTGCAAAGCTATTTTGTTCGTAGATATAGGTTTGACTTTCTGATAAACGGTTGTTGAGCTTGTCGAAACATTGTTCTGTTAGTAGTCTGTTTCCATCCCAAATAAAAAAAGTTGTTTTTTCTTCATCTTTTTTTCGTACTCGTCTTCCAAATGCATCATAGTCATAATGGTATACGTTTGTTTCATTATTTTTGGTAACTTCTGACTTTATTAGTTGATGACTTGCATCATACTCTAGGTTAATATTGGTATGATTACCTATCTTTTTATTTATTAAGTTTCCAGAGCCATCGTATTTATACCGTTTATCTTCATAAGTTCCTATTCGGTTGTGTTTAACTTTTGTCTGCTCTTTATTGTCAGGGTCTAGCAGGTTATGAGCTGGGTCAAAGCGAAAGGTTTCTGTTTGTAGAGCAGAGACTGTTTGGAGTATTTGACCTATGTCATCATAATTATAAGTTGTTTTTCCTAAGCGTCTGTCGTTTATCTCTTCTAACTCTCCTGATTGGTTATAGCTATAACTTCTGTGGAGCAGTTCAGCTTCTGCGTTTAGGGTATTGACATCATTTAGTTGTTCTTTGTTATAGGTACTTTGGTTTAGCAGTCTTCCTAAGCTGTCGTACTCTTTAAAGCTCTCTAATAGACCTTGTGTTCTACTTAGTTCACGGTTGAGTTCATCTCTTTGTATGGTGGTAATGGTTTTATCATCTATGCTTATGGCTTCTACTGTCCCTATTTCACTGTAGCTATACTCAACTTCTCTTTGGTCTGGCAGTATGGTTTTTACTCGATTACCTAAATCATCATACTCATGTTCTAGGGTTTTTTCTATTTCTTCATCATCTTGGGTTAGGGTTGTGGTCTCTTTGGTTATGAGTCCTAACTCATTGTATTCAAAGTTTATTTTATTGGTTCTAGTAAGAGCCTCAATGAGGTTTCCTCTTAGGTCATATTTGTAAGCAGATTGGTTGTGTTTATTGTCCAGTTAAACTGTTTTATAGCTGTAGTCTCCTATGGGGTTATGTTCTAGGTAGGTCTCTTGGGTTTGATTGTCTTTACTGGTAACTGCTTTTTTAAGTAAGTTATCTATCTCATCGTAGTGGTACTCTGAGATGAGTCCATCTATGCCTTGCTCTTTTTTTAGTCTGTCTAGTGGGTCATATTCGAAGTGGTAGTTTTCTTGATTTTCATTGATGAAATTTTCCAGTCGTCCTATCTCATCGTACTCGTACCCCATACTATTTCCAAGGGCATCTGTTTTTTTAGAGAGTTTTCCTTTTTGGTTATAGTGGTAGTGGGTAAGAACACCTGCTTGGTCGGTGTAGCTTGTGAGTTTTCCCTGTTCATTGTAGGCGTAACTTACTTCTTTTGTGTTGGGGTAGAGAACTTTACTTAGTTTGTCTTGTTGGTAGAGGTGATGGTAAACCTTCTAGCAATTCTTTTATTGAATTTAAATTAAAACCAGTACTTATATCTTCTATCACAATTAAATTCAAATTTGGAATTATCTTGTCTTCTTTAAAAATATGGCTAATTGCCATAGAATCTTCTAAAAAGTCTATCCAATGCTTTTTTTTCATACAATGCTCTCCTATTTTTTAAAATTATAATGAGGTAGTGTTCCAGAAACTTTTCCTGTTCGAGTATTAGATGCAGGACGAACGTGATGTGCTAACACTTATTCAGACAGGGGAGATGGATTTAATAAAGAAAATTTAAAAGAAGCCTTTACTGGTATGTCTAGTCAATTATCTCTAAATGATACTTAATATCTAAATCATGGAGGAACTGTTTCTCGAAGTTATAAGTTAAATGACAAGCAATATAATGATTTAAGTTCATATGTAAATGATTTCTCAGAAAAAAATTCTGGTACACATAATGGTTATAATTTAATAGACTTCTTGCATAACCCAAATAAAAAAGAAGAGGCTATAATTATGGATGGAAAGATATGAACGATTAAAAAAGCTAAAACCAGAGATATTTAAAAGATTAACAGGAGTAACATCTGATACTTTCAAAGCTATGTTAGCAGAGTGTGAGTTAGCAGATAAGCGAAAGAAAAGTAGAGGTGGAAAGCCAAATAAGTTAAGTATTTCAATGCAAATACTATTGATGTTGGAGTATTATCGAGAATATCGTTCAATGATACATATGGCATTTGATTATGAAGTAAGTGAAGCTACAGTATCAAGAACAATAAAAGAGATAGAAAGTGTCTTGTTAAAATCAGGTAAATTTTCATTACCAAGTAAGAAGGCTCTGTATGAAGATGATGGTATTGAAATAGAATACATTTTAATTGATGCAACAGAATGTCCAGTGGAGCGACCCAAAAAAAGCAAAGACGATGCTATAGTGGGAAAAAGAAGCAACATACCGTAAAAGGTCAAGTCGTATTAGATTCAAATTTACGAATTATTTATACAACTATTGCTATGAGTAATACAGATGACTTCAAGTTATTTAAACAATCAAGACTACCAATTAAAAAAGATACTTTGATTTGTGTTGATACTGGGTATCTAGGGATTAAGAAACTTCATAAAAATATTGAGATGCCAAAGAAGAAACAAAGCTAAACCCTCTTTCCAAAGAAGAGGAGCTACCCCTTGAGGGTATAAATTAGCGAACAAAACAAAGTCCTCAAAGCGTATTCCTATTGAACACATAAATGCTAAAATTAAAACTTTTAAAATTTTAGCTAAAAAGTATAGAAATAGACGTAAAAGATTTGGCTTACGTTTTAATCTTATTTGTGCTTTGATTAATTGGGATAGAGGTTTTAATGTTACTTGATGGGTTATGCAAGAAGTCTAATAAATAAGCAGTGTGCCTCTTTTGCTTATGGATGTGTCAAGTCAGCAGGAGTAAACGATGTAATAAAACCTTGGGATATGTGGATAACTCCTAAAAAATTACATAAAAGAATCACTAAAAAAAATGAGAGGAAAGAATAATGATTATGCATATTTTTCTTTTTTTTAAATCTTTATTTCAAGATTTTAAATTAGATGATTTTCAGAAAGAAGACTTAACTACTTGTAGATTTAATATTTATTTAGGAAAATATTTTGTTGGAGATATTTTCCTTTCTGAAAAAAATATTATTGTCTTAGTTAGGAAAGGAGCAATTAGAAAAATGAATTTAAATAATAATTTTTCTATTGTTTATGATGGAAACTTTTTAAAAATTTATTATTATAAAAAAAATGTTATTCAATTTTTAATAACTAAAGAAAATTTTAAAAACTGTGATGGAATACTTAATGGTCATGTAAATAAAATAACTACAGGAACATCTAGTAATAATGTTAAAAATTAGAAGAGAGAAATTAATAAAAAAAGATAATAAATATTATTACAATAATGAGCTTTTTAATGGAGTAATATTTTTTACTAAAGACTCTATCATTAAAATCAAAAAAATTTGTAAAAATGGTCAAATAGTAAGTGACTATCTCAATAAATATTTTGATAATAATTTTATTTTACATATTGATAAAGATACTTTGGAAATACCTAATCCTAAAATTTATAGAAATGAAATACCAAGGTATTATAAGGGAAAACCATTTACAGGCGTTGTTTATAAATTTATAGATGGTTTTTGTATAGAGGAAACTGAATATCAAAACAGTGCTGGTGCAGACAATATTGATTATGATGAAGATAAAGATTATTCAGGATTAACTAGTCTGTCTTATTTTAAATCAGGAATAATAAAAGAGTTTAAACGAAAAGACAAAAATTTTTCACAGGAATTTGAATGGTATGAAAATGGTAATATTAAATCTATAAATATAGGAGAAAGTACCGAAGCTTGTTATACATTTGGAGCAGATTTAAATTTTACGGAGGATGGAAAGATAATATTGTTATACCTTGATGAGTATTTTGAAGAGTTTAAAATGATAGAAGAGAAAGTTAAATTTAAAATTTTACTAACTAAAAATGCTTTATTAGATATGCAGTTAGCAGATAGTATATCTTTACATGGAGAGGATATAGATGATGATTTTTTAAATGAATATCTACACAAAGGTAAGTTAGAATTTATTAAAGAGATTTCTTTTTCTGAAACATCAATAAATGAAAAAGGATATGAAGTTTTACTAAAAATTCCTAATCTGAGAAAAGTACATATGAGAGGATATAGGCTACCTTTCAAGGTTATTGATGTATTGAAGGAACAAGGCATTGAAGTCAAAACAAGTATGGTTTGAGAGAAAGTTAAAAAGTATGAATGAACCTAATGATGAAATTCCTATGGCTCAAACTTATGATATGAATGGAAATCCATTATGATACGAGGAGTAATAGTGATTAAACAAATAATACTACTGCTAATATTGCTTCTTTTAAAAATAGAAGCATTAGAAAACATTTGTACAAACAAAGAAGAAGCAGAATATGGTCAAGAAGAATTAGAAGCTTATTATATTCGTAAAGAAAAAATAAAACTTTTGAAGAAAAAGTGTGAAAGAGGAGAACAAGAATCATGTCGTGTGTTAGCTTTAGAAAATATTTATAGCATACATCCTTGCATTACTGAAAATGATAAAATGATTAAAGAGGGTCATAGCTTATTGTTAGATTTATGTGACAAAAACAATGCTAAGTCTTGTTATAGTTATGCTCTACATAATAAAAAAAAATTTAATAAATATCAAAAACTGGCTTGTAAGTTAGATAATTCTTTTTGTATAAAGAAAGAAAAAGTAAATCCTTTAATCAATGCAGTAAGTCGTTATAAACAGATACAGAATGAACTAGTAAAACTAGATAATATTTGTATAAAAAAGAAAGATGGAAGTGCCTGTTCAGAATTGGCTTATTATTATGACTATCAAGATATGTTTCAACCATATTTTTTATTAGTTGAACAAAATAAGACCAAGGCTCATTACTATCAGTATTATTCTTGCCTATATGATTTTGATGATAGCTCATGCAGAATAGAAGGTGATGGTGACTATGGAAAACCTATATTATGGATGAAAGAGAGAGCTTCTAAATTGGATTTGAGTTTATTGGTTCCTTATTGGAATTATGATGAACTTAATAGGGAAAGTACTCAAAGTAGAGATATGGTCAGATATATAGACCAAGAACAAGCACAAATTTGGCAAATAGGTGTAGATAAAAAATTATATCAAGCTCATACTGTGCGAGAAATGTATCGAGGAAAATGTACTGACTATATACCAAAAGATGGTAATTGGAAACTAGCAACAAGAAAAGAAATTTTAAGTGTTATTGATTTATTTGAAAAAGAGAAGAAAGATTTTCAATACTACTGGACATCAGAACAAAGTAAAGAAGATCTAATGGATTACTGGGTTGTTAATGTAAAAAATGGTACAACTCATGAGGTGTATAAAAACAACCATTATGATAAGGGATGTGTTTATCTTAAAGATTTTAAAAAGTAATGTTATGTTGTCCTGTCCAACCGTCCAAACCTAGGGATCGGTCGTTGAATATCTACTAAATCAAATTGAGTTTACTACTTCCCACTCCATCCTTCATGGGATACGCATACGCGAATAACTTTAGTAAAATAAAGTTATAATTTAAAATCAACCAACAAGGGAAACTTATGAGCATCCTAAACCCTCGAAAAGGAAGAAGCACCTTAGTATATGATGCTCATGGAAAGCTAATTAAAAAAAGTTCAGCCACCGTTTCGGCTAGGTTTAACTACGACAAAGCAGGAAACAACTTAAACAATCAATCCAAATACCATAAAGAAACCAATCAACTCTTAGAAAACAGTACACATACCTTTAGCTATGATGCTAGAGGAAACTTAAGAACAAAATATACTTTTAATGCTCTTAACCAAGTAACAGGCATAAGCATTACTCAAAACCAAAAAACCATAAAGTCTTTCCTTTATACTTATGATGCAATAGGCAGAAGAATAAGTAAACATTTTTACAATGCACAAAACAATCATAAGACTACTCGACACTATTACGTTTATGACAATCAAAACATTATTGCCATATTAGATAAAGACAAACATCATTTAGCTACCATTACCCATCATGATACAAAGATAGATACACCACTTAGTATAACAACCATTCATGGAACTTATTATTATCATAGAGACCATCAAGGAAGTATCATAGCTCTAAGCAATGAACATGGAGAGATTATTGAAACCATAACGTATGATGAGCATTATGGGTCAATCTTAGAACATAAGAGAAGAAACAACAATGAAACACTTAATCCTTATGGGTATACGGGTAGGGAGATAGAGATGAACGACCTTTATTATTATCGGGCTAGGTATTATGACTCTTCTACTCAGAGGTTTCTTAGCCTTGACCCTATTGGGTTTAGCTCTGGGGATTTTAACTTTTATCGGTATGTTGGGAATAGTCCAATTGGGTTTAGGGATCCTTTAGGACTTTGGGAATACACACCATCTGCTCCAGAGGAGATAGAAGTAAGAGAAGCACAATTAAATTATATTATTGATTTAATTGTTGCTCCTGAGTGTCAAGTTAGTGACAGAGTCAAAAATGTTTATAATAAATATAGGGCAAAGACTCCTCAAAATAATGAGAATAGTCAGGGTCAAGTATTTTATGTAGATAATCCTAAATTAGGTTTATATTCTAGTCGACCAAATGCATCTTATAGTGGAGCTCATCGAACCAATAATGCTACACATATTACAGGACATAAAGGGAGAAGAATTGAAATTACAAGTTTAACATTTAACGAAAACTTGGCAAACCCTGCAGACCACAGTCAAAGGTGTGGGTATGCGACAGATTGTAATATTGAAGCTATTTTACATGAGGCTTATCATAATAGATATGTTGAAGGTCTTGGTACTCCAAGTAAAAAAGAAAAAGCAGCATGGGAAAGCGAAACAGGTTTACCTTGGCCAGAAGGACAACATTCAGAAGCATTTGAAGAAGCTGTAGATCAAGAACTTGCTAACTTTAAAGAGTCCTATCCTGATCTTACAAATGAGTGGCCTCCTTTACAAGAACAAGAATTAGATGCTAGTAATATAGAAAACTATTCTCCAAGTTCAGATATAAATGTTACTTTTAATGAAGAGTTTATCAGTACTTTACCAGTACCTGAATCTATAAATGTAAATGGAGATATTAGTTCATCAAGTATAGGTAGTGAAGATGTTGCTCTTCCTAATGATGATATAGATTATAATATAGAGAATCCATATGATGAATGGTTTATGGATAGTGATGGATCGGATACATTACCTATGTTTAATAGATCTAAGAATTAACAATGAGTACCATATACTCTTGATGAGAAACTCACTGAATAATAAAAGGAAAATTATGATTTTTTTTAAATATATATTGCTAATAATATTAGTCTCTTCTTATACCTTTGGTGAACTTGTTTATAGGTTTGAGTTAAATGAATATAAAGCTAAAGCACTGGATATAGAAACGTTAACTGCTAAATTAAAACAAGCATATAAGAATTATGAAGTTATGAATATTAAAAAATATGAAAATATAACAAAAAAATATTTTGAATACTTTGATGAGGAGGATACATGCAGAACTGAGGATGGAAAGCTTTTGAACCCAGTAAGCTATGAGGAAGCTGTAAAACTTTACAGTTATAATGAAGTTAGTTATTTTAATAATAAAATAGTTAAAGTAGTCTATATATATCCCAAAACTAATGAAAATGTTATTTCTTTTTATTATGATGAAAATGGAAAAGTTATAAGGGAAGAACATCTTAATGGCAATCAAAGGATTATATTAAGAGAATATAATGAAGATAAAACTGTAAATCATTACTCTTTTGACTTAAGAAAAAAAGAGTTATATTTGAGTCTAAATGGTTTATCTTATACAAATTGTCGTGAGATGGATGACCAATATTATAGATATAAAGAATTTCCATTTAAACCATTACTTCAAACACAATATATGAGGCTTTTAGCTAAAAAACAAATGAATCTTACAGAGAAGTTGTTATTGAATGAAGCTAAAAAAAAAGTTAAATCCTCTAAACTAAAAATAAAATTTTTTAAAAAAATGAATAATATTGGATTTGACACTATCGTCCTTATAGAACAAATAAAAAAAGATAAATTAATAAATAGAGGAGAGTATATAAAAGTTTATTTTAAAAAAGAAAAGTTAGTACAAATAGAAGTTTTTAAAAAAGAGAGATTGGAAAAAATATTATATATGGATAATAGTAAAATATTGAAAACTATTAATTTAGGAACTAAAGAAATAGTAGAGTCTTTTAAAGATAAGGATGGTAGTTATAAAGAGCTTGTTATTAATTATCATTCTTCTTCAGGGACTATTAGGTTCAAGTAAATTTATAAGCTATGGAGAAGATTGATACATAACGAAAAGAGTCAGCTTATAAAAACCATAAGCCCCAATGGCGCCGAAACCAGTTATGAATATAATAAGCAAGGAGAAGTTGTGAGCATCATCAATCCTCTCAAAGGAAAAACGATCCTAGAGTACGATGAACACGGAAACCTTGTTAAAAAAAGAGATGCTAACAACAATACAACAAGCACTAAAAAGTAGAAGTAATGCTTTAAACCAAACATCTATACTCAATTATGATGAAAAAGGAAGAGTAAAAAGCTATATTAACCCAAATCATCAAAGTACCCAATATTTCTATGATAAACTAGACCGAGTTACAAGCACTAGAGATGCTATAAACAATGAGCTAAATTATAAATACAATAACAAAGCCCAACTACAAGCCATAATAGACCCCACAAAAAACCAAACCCAATACAGTTATGATAAACAAGGAAGAGTAGAACAAGAAGAACTCCCTAACAGTAAAGTAGTAGAGAAAGTCTATAACAAAG
>CACVAP010000059.1 GCA_902727895.1 uncultured Sulfurovum sp. | reverse complement strand
GAGATGTATGATGAAGATAAATACCTAAGTTCAACAGGAGTATCAAATATTTGATTAATACTCTTTTTTAGGAATTATTGGTAAAATTGTTCGGATTTTTATGATTTCTTAAGGTGGCGACTGACCCTTATAGACCCTTATATGAAAAAATTGTAAATCTCAATAATGATTCCGACAAGAAATAATAACAATACTCAACTCTTCAACAGCATAAACTAAACGGTGTGTGTCGTCAATACGTCGGGAGTGAAAGCCTGATAGATTTTCTTTGAGGGCTTCGGGTTTTCCTATGCCTTCAAATGGATCAGGTAGGGTTGCATCGATGAGTTTGTTAATACGTTTGAGTGTTTTTTTGTCTTGACCTTGCCAATAGAGATAACTTTTCCAGCCTTCAGCTGTCCATGTTAGGAGTCTATCACTCATTAATTAATCCATGAGATTCTACTTTACTTGCTTGGTATTGGGCTATAGATTTTTCTAAATGAGCTACATTTTTAGGAGAACGAAGTAAGTGTAGTGTCTCTTGCATAGCATTAAAATAGTCTAAGGACATGACCACAGCATCATCTGCATCACGACGGTTTATGATGGTATAGTCGGCATCCTCTACTACTGAGTCGAGTACATGCTTTAAATTATTTCTAGCTTCTGTGTAATTTATGACAGTCATGAGAATTCCTTTTATGTTCAGCTTATTGTACAAGTATAGCCTTTATTTCTTAAAAAGGTTAATTATTGACTTCTCTGATGACTTGGCTTATACTACTGTATCTTCACAATTACTATAGATAGTTTTTGTATACTTAGACTTTTACATAAAGGATTTATCATGAAACAGTTGAAGTTTTTTTAGTCATATTTTTTTTCTTTAGTACGTTTACTTATGCTAAGTGTTAATAAGCTAGACTCACGATATGGGATTTTTTCTACTTATTATTTAAAAATTGGATCTTTGAATTATGAATGGAATAGGGTAAGACTTTTGATTACTATAGAGAGTCAAGAGACAGCACTTTTAATGGTAGACGATGCGTTGAAGGAGTCATGATTTTTATCTATCATGACTTAGTAGGTGTTTTTAGTATTGTTGTTGCTTTTCAATGATTTCTCGACAAGTAATACAATGCTCTGTAAATATTTTAACTTTAAGACGTTCAATGTTGATGGGTTCTTCACAAAGTGTACAAATACCGTAGAGTCCTGTTTGAATTTTATTGAGACATCGGTTAACTTGATTTAAGGTTTTGGTTTGTTCTCGAACGATTGTTGTATTTACATTATTTGTGATTTCAAATGATGCATCTTCTCCTTCATCGTTACATCTGTTTTGAGTATGACTACTCGCTTCTTGATTTGTCTTAGTTAAACTTTTTTCTATTTTTACTTTTTTCTCTTCTAGGGCTTCTTTAAAAAATATTAGTTCATCTTTGGTTAATTTTTCTTCATCTTCTTCTCTATTATAATAATTGTTGTTTAGTGATTTTGTCATATTATTTAATCCTTAATCTATATTTTATTTTTAATATTATATTAAAAAATTGGGGTAAAAATGTGATTTTACTACTAAAACTAGGAGAATAGTCATTATTCTTTTTAATAAATTTCGTTATTATTCTTTTCTGATAAATCTAGTTGAAAATTAGGAGAAATGAGTGATTGCAGTAGATGATGAAAAAATGGTTAAGATAGTTGAGGCAATTTTTAGAACCCACGGTTTTGATGCAAAAGTAGAAGACGGGTGGGTATTACCTACAGGAACAGCACCAGCTGTAAAAGCTTTTTGGTACCCAGAAGCAACAGAGACAGTAGGGCAGTTGACCATTGAGATTTTCATTGATGAGAAGACAACAGTGGTAGAGAGTTTTGCTGGAATTGGTGAGAAAAAGTTTGAGTCTGCTTTGGAAAATTTTATTAAGAATGCTTTACATCTTTATTTGTCTGCTTTTTGGGGTTATGATTCTGACACTATTTCCATAGATACTTGGGAGCTTAATGACGAACGATACTTAGCCTTTATTGGTGACTATGGTGTGATAAATGCTAAAGAGAATTTCAAGATTCCTGAGGATTATTTAGAAGTAATGTATGATGCCATTGCTGCTGAAAGTTTAGGAAAAGACTATCATTGGTTTAACTTCTTCTATGCAAACTTTGATGCTAAAAACAGACATGCTGAAGCATTGAAAGAGAATGAATCTTGGGACGCTGGAACCGAAGCTATTTCTTCTTTAGGATGGGAAAAAGTTTATGATTATTATTCTGTGCGTCAGTCGGTTATTTTGAAAAAAATCTAAAGTATAAATCGAAAGAAAGAAAGAGAATGGGTTGATGAATAAGGTAGATTATTAACGAATTTTGACCCATTTTTTTAAGTATTTTATTGATTGAGAAATTTATGTTGAAAATTTTATGATTAAATATTTTTTCATGTAATTTATATTGTACGATGAGCATACCTGTAAGTAAGGGTGTTAACCATGGAAAGAGGGGAACCAAGTCTTGTGAACTAGGTGAGGGTAAACATAAGGGTTCTTTGAGTAGTGCAAATAAATCGTGTAAGTGAAAATAGTGCGTACTTGAACCGATGAAAATTACGACGGCTAAAAATAATGTGATTTTTGGAAGTTTTATGAGGGGTAAGACGAGAAATGAACTTAGTAAAATAAAGTGTAAAATTCCAAAATAAACCCAAGAATCTGGAAAAACAATGTAGGTTGAAATACTTACAGCTATAGCAGCAAGACCCAGTTGAATTAGCCGTTTACGAAGGCTTTTCCAATTAACAGCGTGTTGATGTACTAAAACAAGACTCATTCCTACTCCAAGAATAAACATACTCATGATGATATAACGAAAAATTAGAAGTAAAGGGTTTTGATTAATCTCTATAGTAATAAGGTTAAAATGGTTTAGATCATAAATAAAGTGATAAGTAACCATTAATAAAATAGCCACTCCTCTAAAAATATCTAATCCACTAATTCGTTTAGCATAATTTTTCATGACGAATATTATAACCCTTTTATGCTTTATTATTAAATTTTAATTATTATTAATATTTAATTTAAAGTCAGCTATAGTTGAACAATGTAATTTAATATTACCTCTTAAAGGGTGAGAATGTTTAATTTAAATAAAGTAATTTACTATCTACTTATGGCACTTATGGTGCAACTTGGTGTATTAGCTATATTCATGATTTTTGAAAATTTTTCAGAAGAAGAAAAAGTAGCTCCTCTGAATGTAGCAGTAAGTACTAAGAGTGAAACGCCTATTATAAAATCACAATTATTAAATATAAAAGTAGAAGAGCTAAGTATTAATACTTTAGAAGATGCTTTAGTACATATAACTCCTGACTCGAAAGATGATATTGTAAGATTAGATAATAAGGTTGTCAAACCTATTATCTATACAAAGAGTGTAAAGCTAGATAAACTAAGTATTCAACACAAAAAAGAAACTTTTATTGACATGTTAATACCTTCTATACTTGTGGCAAAACATAGAATTTCTAAAGAACGGAAAAAAGTGGCCAAGCTTTTAAATGTAAAAGAACTTTCAGCCAAAGAGTCGTTATGGTTGACAAAGAAAAGACATATATTTAAAGCATCAGATATAGATGACCTGTATGCAAAAATGAAATTACATCCTACTAGTATTGTTATTGCTCAGGCAATTATAGAGAGTGGATGGGGAACTTCACGTTTTTTTGAAAAAGCTAATAATGTCTTTGGCATTTGGTCTTTTAATGAACATGAATCACGTATTGCAGCATCAGAAAAAAGAGGTGAAAAAACAGTATTTTTGAAAAAATATAAAAGTATGGAAGAATCTGTTTATGACTACTTTTTAGTTTTGTCTACAAAAGATGCTTATAAAGAATTTCGAGAAAGACGCTTAGAGAGTCAAGACCCTTTTGTATTAATAGAGGAGTTGGGAAGGTATTCGGAACTTGGTAAAGTCTATATTGAAAATTTGAAAAATACCATAGAAAAAAATGAGTTATTGGCTTATGATAGTTATCGTTTAGATATATAGTATAATGCCTAAAAAATAAAGAGTACAAATGTCATTAGCAACCTTGGGATTATCATCTGAAATTATTAAAGCATTAAAAGACAAAGGTTATACCTCTGGTACACCCATTCAGGAAGCTTTGATTCCTACCATTCTAAATGGACATGATGTTATGGCTGGTGCGCAAACGGGTACAGGTAAAACAGCTGGTTTTGCCCTGCCTATTATTTATGATTTAAATAAGACTTCTTCAGAAGGTAGACATCATTTACGTGCAGTTGTTATTGTTCCTACGCGTGAATTAGCACGACAAGTACATGAGAGTTTTGAAGCTTATGCTAAGTATTTACCTTTAAAGTCTGTGTTGCTTTATGGTGGTGCAAACATGACTTCTCAGGCTAACAAGTTGAAAGCTGGTACCGATATCATTGTGGCTACTTCTGGACGTTTTTTAGAGCATGTACTTCAAAAAAATATTAATGTAGAAGCCGTACGTTATTTGGTGCTTGATGAAGCAGATACTATTTTGGACATGGGTTTCATGCATGAGGTCATGCAGATAATTAATTTTTTACCTAAGAAACGACAAAATATTTTAATCTCAGCGACACTCTCGGGTTCGGTTAAGCGTTTGGCAACAGACATTTTAAATAAACCAAAACTCATAGAAGTGGACAGTATGGGAACTTCAGCATCTACTGTAAAGTTACTTATTCATCCTGTGGTTAAAGAACGTAAGATGGAATTACTCTCTTATCTAATAGGTTCAAAAAATTATAAACAAGTACTGGTTTTTGTTCGTAAAAAAGAAGAGGCTGATGAAGTTGGGAAAGAGTTAAATTTAAGTGGTTTAAAAACATCCGTTATTCATGGTGATAAAAGTTCAGGCATACGTACACGTGCCTTGGCTGCTTTTAAAGAGGGAAATATACGCGTGTTGGTAGCTACTGACATTGCAGCACGTGGTTTAGACATTCCTAACTTGGAAGTTGTAATGAACTATGACATTCCTCATGTAACGGGAGACTTTATTCATAGAATAGGGCGAACAGGAAGAGCTGGAAAAGAAGGGCTTGCTATTACGCTTGTTTCTCCTAAAGAAGAAGTAGCTTTAAGAGATGTTGAGCAGTTAATGGGCAAACAAATTATGCGTGAAGAGATTGAAGGTTATACGCCAAAGGTTGAAAAAGCTCAACGTGGTGCGAGAAAAGTAGTGGATACAAAGAAAAAAACCGATGGTGCTTTTGGACGTAAAAAATCACAGGAGAGTACAGGTAAAAAACGTAAAACGACTAAGAGAGATATGTACTCTGCTAAGCCGAAAAAAGAGAAAGTAAAAAAGAAAGATTCAAGAAGAAAAAGATCTTAAAGTACTTGTGATTCTCTGATAGCATTTAAGAGCTTTTCTTCTGTAATTGGTTTCATTAGAAATGCATCTGCACCTACATTGAGTATCTCTTTAATACGCAAATCATTAGAAGAGATAGCTAAGATAGGAATTTTCGGTAAAGATTTATCTTTAATATAATGTTTTAAAAATTCTGAACCATCCATTACAGGCATTTCTACATCGAGTAAAATAAGCTGAATATCTAAATGTTGATGGCAAATGTCTAAGGCACTTTTCCCATCTACTGCTTCTAAAATCTCAACTTTATAAAGTTCTTTTTTTAAAAGAGAAATAAGAAGTTTACGGTTTATATAATCATCATCAGCTATTAGTATTTTAAAGACCATTATTTACCTTCTGTACTTTTGAATTAGTTGTTCAATCTTATCACGTTTAATAACGCCAATATGCACTTCTTTAATTAGTTTTGTATTGTAGTGTTTATTCTCAGATTTTGTTTGTGCAAGGAGAATAATATTCATTTTTTGATGTTGCTTTTCTAGTACTTCTTGATTGAATTCTTCTATTTCTTTATCAATTAATAGAATATCGTACTGTTCGTCCTGAATATATTCATCTAATTTATTAACTTGACTAACAATCTCAATTTTATGGTTTAAATTTGAAATTACTTTTGATAGTATTTGTGCTTCAAGAGGATTCTTTTTAAAAATAAGAATTTTCTTACTTTCTTTATCTTTTGGTATCTCTGCCGTAGTGTCTTCTTGAAAGTCCTCAAGTACCAATGGGGTGATATCTATGTCTTTAGACTCTTCAGTTTCTTCTAAAAGCATAACAAGACCATCTTCTGTTTTTTTATCTGTATTTGTCTCTACTATATCTACTTTAGTATCGTCTAGTTGATTCTCTTCACTGGTGGCGTCTAAATCATCTTCTGTTTTGGTTGTTAAGAATTTCTTCAAGATATATAATAACTCATTGGTTTCAATAGGCTTAGGAATATATTCATCTAGACCTTCAGATATAAATCTTTCTCTATCTCCATTTAAGGCATTAGCTGTTAATGCTACAATAGGTATGTGATCTAATTTTTCTTCAACCTCATAGTTAATAATTTCATGCGTTGCTTCAACACCATCCATAACAGGCATTTGTATATCCATAAAGATTAAGTCATAGCTTTCACCTTTTCGTTTTTCAAACGCTTCTAATCCATTGTTTGCAAGTTCTACTGTTACACCATAGCGTAGAAGTACTTGTTTAATTAGTTTCTGGTTGATGAAGTTGTCTTCAGCAACTAAAATTTTCCCATGAAATTGTATGTTTTGAAATGGTGAAGCATTAGATACATTTATTTCTTTAGACTCAATTTTACTAATGTCTGTTGCATTTACACCTTGTACAACTTTAGTTGGTGTTAGAGGTTTATAAAGTATTTTTGCTACATTTATCCCAAGCTCTTCTAGTCGATCTCTATTTGAAAAACTAGAGAGTAAAATGACTTTATTTGAATTTAGTTTATAAATATTTTTTAAAAAATCATCATCACTTTTATCTACATCAATCCAAATAGCATTTAAGTTCTTATTCTCATTACATTTCTTTAAATCAGACATAGTTTTAAATGATCTTTCTTCTATGTCATAATGTTTTAAATATTTACTGATGTAAATATCTTGCTGTTCAGGAAGATCATATTTAAATTTACAGATTGTGTGATTTTCAAGTCTCGGGGTTGCAGATAGCTGAGTATCTTCTAAAACTTCTTCAAACATTACGTTAAAGTAAAATTTTGTACCTTTTTCTTTTTGACTTTCAAGTTTTAGTTCAGAGTCCATTAGTTCTAAGAATTTAGTGGAGATAGTTAATCCTAAACCTGTACCACCATATTTACGGGTAATAGAAACATCAGCCTGTGTAAAGGCAGCAAAGACATTGAGCTGTTGCTCTTTTGTCATTCCGACACCATTGTCTTCTATGGAGAATTCTAATTCACTTTGGTTCTCAACAGTAGAAAGTTTTTTAATTTCTACTTTAATTTTACCACCAAAGTCTGTAAATTTAATGGCATTTGAGAGAAGGTTAATAAGTATCTCTTTTATTTTTACAGAGTCACCTAATAATTTTTTATCGATAGTTGGATCAAGGAAGAAGTTTAATTCAATATTTTTTTCTGATGCTCTAATCCCATAGGTTTCTATAGCATTTTCAAATTCAATAATTGGATCAAAAATTGTAATGTCGAGTTCTGTTTTGTTACTTTCAATTTTTGATAAATCAAGAATATTATTAATAATATTTAAAAGGTTCTCAGAACTTTTCTCTACGATGTTAATAAATTCTTTTTGCTCTTCATCTAAGTTTGTACTTTTTAAAAGGTCTGTAAAACCTACAATTCCATTTAGAGGTGTACGAATCTCATGAGACATATTTGCCAAGAAAAGTGACTTAGAAGCATTTGCTTCAAGTGCTTGGAGCTTATCTGCTTTTGCATTTTCTATAAGTGTTTGAATGAGTTTGTAAGCATTTTGGATACCTACCTTAGTCTTAAGGTCAATATTTTGGTCAAGACTAAGACCACATTCATCATAAATATTTTCGTCATCTAAAATGGAATTCTCAAGTATCTCTTGAAAGTTATCTGAGTTATGATTAAGTTCTCTCCCAGCAGAGTAACCAATAAACAATAGCACAAATACAAAAAGCATGAGGGTAAGAGAAAGATAAAAACTAATGGGTTGCTCTAAAAAGCTTTCTATTGAAGGATTATAGTTAGTATAGCTTTCATATATACTAAGAATAAGTAACAAGATAAGTGGTACGATACTAACGAGTTTAATTTTATGGTTTAATTGCACTTTTTATCCCTAAGTTCTTTTAATCTGGTTCATGTAGCTCTCTAGTGAGAGGAAATGACCCCAGTATTTTATAAATAACTCTTCTAACTGTGAATGGTCAGAACAAAATTGAATTTCTTCAAGAATATCTGAAAGTTCGTTAATACGTAAGTTACTAGCAGCGCCTTTTAGTTTATGTCCCAATTCATGAATATTATCCATGTCTTTTTGGTAATATGAAGTTAAAAGGTGGTCTTTGTCTTGTCGTGCCTGTTCAATAAAGTCATCAACAAATTCTTCAATAAGAACAACTGGTAAATTGAGTTCATCAGCTGCTGTTTGTGGATTGTATGAAATTGGTAATACAGGTACATTTTCAAGTGAGACTGTACCTACTTCTTGACCTTTATTTGTCTCCGTTGGAGATATAAAGTCATTGGTTATTTTATTTTGTTTAGGTTGATTAGCTGTAACGTCTTCATGAAGTTCATCTAGATTAAACTCATCTGTACCCTCTTCTTTATCATCTATATTCTTAAGTAAATCAGAGAATCTAGCATTGAGTACTTCTTCTTGGTCTCTGTTATCACCTTTATCTTCTTCAACAATATTGTCAGCTTCATCATCTTCATAGTTCTCTGGTCTTTCTAGAGTCAAAAGAGCCAACTTAGTGTAATATTGGTCAATTAATGGCATACGCTCACGATGAGAAAGCTTTTGAATCTTTAAAAGTAGAATATTAATTTGTGGTATTTTTAGTGTTAGGGCTAAGTTAGAAAGATTTTTTACAACTTTATCATTACCCTCTAAAAGACGTTCTTCATCAATGATTGATTGATCAATAAAACTATCTAAATAGAGTTTATAGTCGTTAACTGAAAGCCCAATATCTTCTGAAATTTTATTAACATCCAGATAAATTGCTTGATAGTTTGTGATTAGAGCCTTTTTACTTGGAGCTAATCCTCCTAGTGACTCTACTTGAGTATTTTGAAGCTCCACTAAATAAAATTCTTCGTTTATACCGTATATTTCATGGTGTAAAAAATCTGAATTAATAATTTGATTGCTTTGTTTAATAATTATTTGTTTATTTTCAAATTTGAGATTATCCATGATATTTGAAGCTCTTAATTCTTTAAATGAGCTAAACCCTAAAAGTTCAATAAATGCTTCATCTGCTAATACTAGCTCTCTATCATCATTATATCCATAATACATGTGTTTGCCTCGCTTATTCTATATTATATTGAGCATATCGCTCTGTTTCTTCTTCGACATTTAATGAAGATGTTGGTTTGTGAACAATTAAAAAACCAGCTTCTTTATCATTATCATATTTAATTGTGCAATGAATGTCTGACCAAAAGTACATACCATCTCGACGCATATTTTTTAGTACTGAAAACCATTGCTTTAGGCGCTTTTCTGTTGACCATAAGTTGTCATATAAATTATTTGGAACATCAGGGTGTTTAAAAATTGAATGATTTTTACCAATAAGTTCTTCTCTTCTAAAGCCTGATACCTCACAAAAGTTTTGGTTTGCGTATGTGATGATACCCTGTGAATCAGTTTCATATATTAAGTTGTTAGTAAATGTATATTCAACATCTAATGCTATAGGACGATGCACATGACTCCCTTTGGTTAAAGTTATAGTGTTTAACTAATGAATAACTTTATTATAAAAAGACTAAGACTAAAATTAAACTAATATTATTTTGTAAAATTAGTTTAAATAGATAAGCTATGAATTACAGTATATAATAGGGTATGTTCTGTTACATAGATAATTATTAGTATTTAACATTATCTGTTTTTAATATATTAGCAATTTTTTCAGAAGATGCGACTGAAAGCTCCTTATGTGAAGCTGTTTCAATGGCTTTAAAGGTACCAAAATAGTTAAGTAGTTTTTTAATAGTAGCTGGACCTATACCCTTTTTTTGAAGTAAAGAATTTTGAGTATCGTCTTTTCGTTTTTTATTTTGATGATAGGTAATGGCAAAACGGTGCGCTTCATCTCTTTGTCTTTGTACCCACTGTAAGCGTTTATCTGTGGTCTTTAATTCAAAAACAGACTGTTCTGTATAGATGATGTCTTTGGCAGCACCTTTGGCTCTATGTGCCTTAGCATCTAACTTTTCTTTAGCAATGGCAATAACGTCTAAATGTACCTTAGCTGTGACAAGTAGTGAGACGGCGAGTCTTCTTAGGGTTTCTCCTCCATCAAGTATCCATAAATCAGGGGGTGAGTTCTTTGAAAAACTTTCAATTCGACGACTTAACATCTCTTTCATTTGACCATATTCATCTTTTGCTTCCAGAGCATAACGTCGGTAATTTGATTTAGACCATTGTCCTTCCGACCAAACTACCATAGCACCGACAGTGGCTACTCCCATCATATGTGAGTTATCAAAAGATTCAATGTGATAAGGTACTTTTGAAAGTTCAAAAAGTTCAGCTATGTTAGGTTCAATTTTCTCTTTTTGCATGTCTTTTTTGAGTACTTCTTCAGCGTTTTTTAGTGCTAGGGTAATGAGATTGGATTTAGCCCCACGGAGTGGATGTAGAATTTCTATTTTTCGTTCAAGACGTTTAGAAAGTAGGGTAGCAACTTCTTCTTGATCTTCAAAGGCATGGGCTACTAAAATAGTTTTAGATATTTGAGGAGAGTCTACATGATAAAACTCTAAAAGGGCTTGTTTATAAGCTTCATTTTCATCATACATATCAGAAGCTCTAAAAGTTGAAAAAGAAGAAGAAATAACACGTCCAGCACGCATAAAAAGTTTAACAATAACACCACGACTTTCAGTATTAATAATGGCAAAAATATCTAAATTTTCATTGTTGGCTAAATCAATATTTGAACTTATACTAAGTGCTTCAATGGTCTTAATATTGTCACGCATGGTTGCTGCTTCTTCATAACGTTCATTCATTGCAAACTCTACCATTTTACCATTTAGTTGTTCAATTAAAATAGAGCGTTTGGAGATGGATTTTTTGACATCATTTACAATTTTTTGATACTCAGAAGGGCTAATTTTTCCTTCACAAGGTGCTAGACATTTTTCTATTTGATGAAAAAGACAGGCTTTTCCTTCACGAAGACAGGATTTTTTTTGAACCAAAGGAAAAAGTTCATAAAGGGTGTCAAGTAAAACTTTACCACCATTAGGAAATGGTCCATAGTAAGAAATATTTTTTCCTTTAACAACTTTACGGGTTAGTTCAAAACGAGGATAGTCTTGTGATTCATCTATATAAATATAAGGGTAAGTTTTGTCATCACGTAATAAAATATTATATTTTGGATTCAACTGCTTGATGAGGGAGTTTTCTAAAATAAGTGCATCATCTTCACTTTCAACAATGATGTATTCAATTTTGACAGCCTGTTCTAACATACGTAAAATACGTAAACCTTGCTTTGGATTGGGATGAAGCTCTGGAGTAAAACGCCAATAGGACTTAACACGATTCTTTAAATTTTTAGCTTTTCCGACATAAAGAAGTCTATCATTCTGGTCAAAATATTGGTAAACACCTGGATCATCAGGAAGGTTTTGAATGGTTGTTATCATGCATGTATTGTAGCTTAATATCAGTAGAATTCAATGTTTTGATTAGAAATTTTAGTCAATAAAGTCAACTAAAACTTTCTTTAATTTCTCTAAATCCATTGGCTTAGAAAGGTATGCATCCATTCCTTCTGCCATATACTTTTCTTTGTCTCCCGTCAAGGCATTAGCTGTTAATGCAACAATGGGAATATGCTTTTTAGCTGAGGTTTTTTCAAATGAAATGATTTCTTTTGAAGCTTCTATTCCACCCATGACAGGCATCTGTATATCCATAAATATAATATCATATTCATGTTTTTTTCTTAACATAAGTGCTTCTTTACCATTAGAGACTACCGTAACATTAAGACCAAGTCTTTGAAGTATACTTTTAATGAGTTTTTGATTGATTGAGTTATCTTCGGCAACCAGTGCACTTGCATTATTAAAGGTGGGATTACTAATATTTACTTCCGTAGGAGACTTTTTAATTTCTTCTTTGAGTATTTCTAAAGACTTTAATGTTCGTGTCAAGTTAACAGGTTTATGTAATATCTTATCTATTTTATTTACTATGGGTAAAAGTTCTTGTTCTCTATTATCTGCAA
The DNA here is from genome assembly GCA_902727895.1 of uncultured Sulfurovum sp. GTDB lineage: Bacteria > Campylobacterota > Campylobacteria > Campylobacterales > Sulfurovaceae > UBA1140. The sequence continues at coordinate 81,679 of CACVAP010000059.1, read as the reverse complement.
CAATAAGTACAATTTTTAGTGGTAAATCAAGAAAGTAGTCTAAATCCTCTACATTATCAAAACATTTGTAGTCTATGTATAATAAGTTAGGAAGTTCGGATTCTTCTAAATTTAGAAGAACTCGTTGTGAGTATGTTACAAACTTTGCAGACTGGTACTCTACATAAATTTTTAAATTCTTGTCTAAGCTTTGATGATGTACAGGAGGAATATAACCTACTTTATAAGCACTTAAATCATTTTTAAAACGCATTGATAATTCTTGAGGTTTTTCTAAGATTATAGAAAAGAAAAATCTTGAGCCTTCGCCTATTTGACTTTCAAGGTTTAATGTTCCACCCATATTTTTAATAAATTGGCTGGCGATACTAAGCCCTAAGCCTGTACCTCCATATTTTCTACTTGTACTCACATCTGCTTGAGAAAAGGCTTCAAAAATCTTCTTTTTTTCTTCACTAGTAACACCAATACCTGAGTCTTTAACTGAAAACTGTAGTTTGATTTTACTATCTGTATGCTTTTTTGTTGTTTCAATTTTAATTTCAACATAACCTTTTTTAGGCGTAAACTTAATGGCATTAGAGATTAAATTGTTAAGTATTTGGGCTATTTTTGTGGGGTCACCAAGTACAGATGTTGGAAGTTCAGGATCAATACAAATTTTTAATTCAATCTCTTTTTCACGTGCTTTGGCAATATAAGTATCAATGGCAGCTTCAAATTTTTCAATAGGATCAAAGGGAATATTTTCTAATTGGATTTTACCAGCTTTTATTTTGGAAAAATCTAAAATATCATTAACAATGTGCATTAAGTTTCCAGAACTTTCTTCGATAATGTCTACAATTTCTGTCTGTTCTTCTGAAAGTCTTGTTTCTTTTAATTCTTTTGTAAAACCAATGATTCCATTGAGTGGGGTACGTATTTCATGAGACATATTGGCAAGAAAAAGATCTTTGGCACGGCTAGGTTCTTTAATTTCATTAGCAAGAAATTCATAGATTTCTGAACTTGAATTATGTGTGAGTATCTCTTTAATTTCTCGTTTTTTATTTTCATCTAAGTCAACCTCTATCTCTTTAACTGCATTTTTAAGTAGGACTTGGTCTTTATTTAAAATATTGAGTATGGCAAAGATAAGACCTGATACTATAAACATGAGTAAGGCAATAATTGTGTATCGATCCATATTTTTATAGTGTAGTTTACTCTGGTTTTTTAAAGTATTCATTATGTGAGTATTATATAAATTTTGAATTCGTCTAAGTTTGGTTTGTTGTGGACGCATTTTATTTAGCCATTGTGCAAAGCTAATACTATATATACCTTTTTTTGCAGAGACAAAAAGTTCAACACGTTCCTTTTGACCCATGTTTGAAAAATCTTTCATATTATAGAATTCTTGAATTTGAGAGAATAAAGGAATGGTATTCTCATCGAGTTCTTTACTTATGCGCGCTTTAGTTTCTTCAATATCAAAAATAGGAAGTTCTCTTAGATTTATAATTTTTTCCCAAAACAATACATCATTATCAGTCATCACATTTTGTTTTGTTAAAGTGAACGCTAAAAAACTATTTTCCATATTAAAATTTTCTCGTAATTTTATAAATGCAAGTTCATATTTGTCATTTTGGAGAAGATTTAACTTTTCCATCTTTAATATTATAGGGGCAATAATATTTAAATGAAAACGTTCATAAATTAACAAACGATAATCCGAGGAGAGAGTATTTAAATCTTGGCGTATACTAAGTAAATTCTTTATCTCTTGAGTCAGCTCTAGTTTGTTATTTTCTTTAATATGAGTGTTTACTTTTATTCGTTGTTTATTGAGCTTATCTAAGTTTTTTTGATTAGGACTACTTAGGTAGAGGCAAGACTTTAATCTTTCTTTTTCTAAAGAGAGTAAAAACTTATTTGCATTTTCAAAACTTTCTCTTTTTGTAATTATTTGCTCGCTGTTTTTATAAAGTAAATACTTCTGAAATGCATAATAAAGTGAAATAACCAGAGAAATAGTTGTAATGAAAATAAGTAATGTTGATATCGTTTGTTTAGAAAATAGTTTCATGTTAGCCTCTACCTATTTATAGGTTTTCTTTATGGTGTTTTTCTAAATTGATGAGTAATTCTTGAATGTATTCGTTGGAAGCTAATAGAAGGTTAGGAAATGTAGCCTCTTCTCTGTTTATAAAAAAGTATTGGTTATGACTCCATATATTTTTAATTTGATTTAACTTTCGATGTTCTACTTGGCTATAAGGATATTTCGAAATATATTTTAAATCCTTGTTAATCTTTTGAATTACATCACTCAGGGACTTATCATGCTCTTTATCTTTTAGTCCAATCTGAAATGCCATATAATATTTGCTGACACTTTCAATAAGATATATAAGCTCTTTACATCGTACAAGCATCTCTTCTTCTTTTGAAGATTCATATTGATGCTCATTTGCGATACCTCTAGCACCTTCTAAAAAGGCTTTACTCGCATCTAACATAAGTTGGGCATCTGCATGATTAGGGGTTTCGAGAATAAGCTCTTTTATGTCTTCTAAACTAAGAACATAAAATTGTAATATAAATTTAGTAGTCTTTTTATTTTTAGTAGTTTTAGAGATGTCTTCAATGTTTTTTTCAAGTTGCTTTATATTTTCTCTAAATTTATTTTGCAAAATAAAATTATTTGGTTTTTTATAGAGTAAAAAGTAATTGGTACTAATTTTTTCACCTAGGTACTGAATATTCTCTGTTGCCTCAATAATTTGGACATCACCTCTTGTTAAAGCAAAAGAGTTCGTAACGTAAGTTATTATAATAAAAATAATATAAAGTTTTTTTTTCATTTCACCTCCTGCTATTAGCGATTAGTAGCTTTGTAAAGTTTACTTAGCTCTTTCAGTTTTTTATTTATATTTTTCATGCTTGCAATAACAAATGAAGGGAGTTCTTTCGTTTCAGAAAGATTATTAACAACCTTCCATCGTGCACTTACCTTGGCTAACTTATCGTTAATTATTTTTGTATTATTTTTGTTATTAATAAGTTTTTTATGATTAGTATTAAAATTTTGAATACTTGTTTGCATTTTTACTTTTTTTGGATGGCTTTTTTGATCAGCTTGAAAATTGATATACTCTTCTAAAATATTTTTAGCTAAAAATTGTTGTTGTTTTACAATATTTGTAAGTTCTGTGTATTGTGAATGGGAAATACTAGCATTGGCAAATAGGGTAGAGGTGAAAAATAATATGACGATAGTAGTGTATAATCTATACATAATTGTTGCTCCTAAGCTCTAAAATGTTGAGCTATTAATTTAATTTTTTTGGATGAAGTATTCAAAATATTGAATCATACTGTTAGCTTCTCCGATTGAAGTATAGCATTAAAAATAACTATTTACAACAAAAAGTGTTGCAAAATACAACTTTTATATATTATAATTTATTATATAAAGTTGGAAATTAGATAAGATATTGAAGAAAAATGATTCGATAAAGGTTGATAAAAGAGGGAGGGTTCTATATAACTGTTTTTTATTAGTTATAGCTCTGAAATAGATTTCTTTATTTTATTAAAAGCTTGTTGAAGCTGTTCATCATCACTTTGAATAGTGAATTGACCTTCAGCCATCTCTTGATAGTAAGGTACGGTAGACTCTATAGGCTTTTCTTTGAGAATAGAAAGATGTTTAGAATTAAAGAGAACAACTTTTGAAGCGTTCATTGTTTGACACTTTTTGTCAGTAGTTGATAACATACTTAATAGATTTTTTAATAAATCTTTATTATAATTCAGCTCCATTTTAAAGCCAGGATGAGAGAGTGCAACAAAAAGTGTGTCATCTCTTACAAAGACGAAAGCAATTGCTTTTTGAAATTTTGGGCTTAAAAGTGAGATAAACTTTTGATAGCAGTAGTGACTCTTAAGTAATTTAAATTGAGGAAGATTTTGAATATGAGAAAGAATTGTATTAGCTTGTTTCATAAGATGATTATATCATCTCTTTGCTGTATTGTATTGATGGGTTGTGGATTCAAGGCTGATCCAAAGTGGGAAAATCAGCCTCGTACAGAGAAAGAATAGGAGCTTTAGTTTTCTTCTATAGTAGCTTCAATAACCTCAGGTCTTTTTTGCTCAACAGTGTTAGTAGGGGCTGTGTACATTGCCATAGATCCTATTACTCGTCCACCTTCATCAGTCTTGATGTTTTTAACTGAAATCTCACCATTTACCAGACCATTTGAACCTACTTCTAAAAGTTCAGAGGCAATTACTCTTCCTTCAATGGTTCCATTAACAGTAACACGTTTAGAACTTAAAGAGTTTGTTTGAACTTTCCCTGTAGGCGTTATATTAATTGATGTTTCAGCTAAAACTTCTCCTAAAATTTCACCACTTAATATAATAACATTAGCGTGAATCTTATTACTTACATAACCTGTTTGTGAAATATTTAAATCATTACAAGTAATATCTCCTTCAACCCGACCAGAATTAGAGACTTTTTGTGCTCGAATAGAACCTTTTACTGAACCGTTCTTTCCAATAGTTACATTGTTAACTTCAATATTTCCAAGAAGTGTTCCTTCTATTTTAATGCTATCTGTTCCAGAAATATTACCCTCAATCGTAATATTTTTTGAAATTTCAGTCGCAGCAGATGATTTTACTGGTGCTGCCTTTTTGGGTTCTTCTTTTATTGTTACTTCTTGAGCCTCATCTATCTCTTTCCCTTTTGAAAAAAATGCCATTTTTATTCTCCATTTTATTGTTTTATGGTACATGGTAACCAAATGATGCTTATATATTTAATGGGTCAGACTATTCCTGTTTAGGATTTATATAATTATTCTTATGATGAAACAATTAATTATAATATTTGGTTATTTTTTGTTATAAATATGGAACCTAAGAGGAAGAAAAAGAACTCTGTCCTAATTTTAAATAAAACTAAATATAATCTAATCATGAGAAAATATGACGTATTAATAATTGGGGCAGGCATTGCAGGACTTTATACTGCAATGAATATTCCAAAAGAAAAAAAAGTTTTGGTAGTGTGTAAAGATATTCCTTGGGAATGTAATACCTTTTACGCTCAAGGTGGTATGGTTACAGCATTAAATGAAGCAGATATTCCTTCACATGTTGAAGATACAATGGCAGCTGGATCTTATCTTAATAATGAAGAAGCTGTTAAGATTATGTCTAAGATGTCATTGGAAACGACAGCCGATATTTTAGAACGGGGGATGGAATTTGATGTAGATGAAAATGGAGAGCTACTTTATACTAAAGAAGCTGCTCATTCTACTGAACGAATTATTCATGCTGGTGGTGATGCAACAGGTCGTTATATGCATTACTTTATGATGGTTCAAAATATACATCAACTTCAAAGAAATACCTTGGTTTATGACTTGCTCATTCAAAATGGAAGATGTTTTGGGGTGAACGCTTTGGTAAATTGTAAGCATGAAACTATTTATGCTGATGACATTATTATTGCTTCTGGTGGAGTAGGTTCTATGTATGAATACAATACCAACTCAAGAACTGTCTCGGCAGATATTCATGGAATTTGTGTTGAAAAGGGTATAGAGTTAGCAGACATGGAAATGATGCAGTTTCATCCAACTGTTTTTGTTAAAACGCCTTATGCCAGAAAATTACTTTTAACTGAAGCGTTAAGAGGGGAAGGGGCACATATTGTTGGAGAAGATGGAAAACGTTTCTTATTTGACTATGATGAACGAGGAGAGTTGGCTTCACGTGATATTGTTAGTCGTGCTATTTTTGACTATAAACGAAAGACAGGGCAAGAAGTATATTTAGATTTCTCTATGTTTGAAGAAGAGTGGTTTGTAAAACGTTTTCCAAATATTACAAGAACTTTTGAAGCCATTGGTTATAGTTTTCCACATGACAAAGTACCAATTTCTCCAGCTTTTCATTATGCAGTTGGAGGAATTAAGTGTGATACTGATGGTTGTGTAGAAGGTATTGATGGACTTTATGTTGTAGGTGAAGCTTCTTCCACTGGGGTACATGGAGCCAATCGTTTAGCCTCTAATTCTTTACTTGAAGGGGTAGTATTTGCTAAACGGATTGCAGAGCATATTTTAGCAAAAGAACAAGAAGTAGTTGAAATTCCAACGTTTACTAAAGAATATAAAAAAATTATTCACCATGAAAATGATGAAGCTTATAAAAAGCGATTAAGAATAATAATGTGGGAAGAAATGGGTGTTATTCGTAATAAAAAAGGCTTATTAAAAGCAAAGAATGAAATTTTTGATATGAAAAATAGAGACATTGGACGGCTTTTAGAGTTACGTTTAAATACAGCTTCTGCTATTGTTGATGCAGCATTAAAAAGAAAAGAGAGTTTAGGTGCCCACTACATTGAGTAGTTGGGACTTAGGTTTAGAAAAGGTAATTCATCTCTAAACGTACAGCATTGTAAGTTGGATCTTTTTTAAAGCTACCATCTAAGTTAGCAACTTTATGGTCTTCTGTTACAAAACCTGTACGCACTTTCATCATGAAGTTAGGATGCTCTTCAAAGCGTTTAACGATGTCAAAAGTAAAGATATTTAAGTCAGAAGTCGTTCCAGGCTTGCTGTCATCAAAGTCTTGCATGGCATAACGGGACATAACACGTAGACCACTTACCAATCCAGCTCTTGAAAAATCGTAATCGGCTCTGAACATGGTTGTTTTTGTATTTGCAAACCAGTTCATACGAGACATGGCTCTGCTATAACCAGCTGTAGGTTGAGCATGCCATGGAGCAATAATATCTCCACCATCTTTCACATCGGAATATCCAATACGTAAAGAACCTGCTCCATAAATAAGGTCAAGTCGAGAAGCTAGAATAGAATTGTCTACACTATTAGGATTATCATAGCCTGTGGTATTGGTTTTTAAGTTCGCTCCACCAATGGCTCCAGCACCATTATCAAACTGTTGCATATAAAGTAAAGCAGGTTTTATCTTTAATCCATTGTCTAATTTATATTTGTAGGTTCCTTCTAGAACCATAGATGATACAAGCTCTGGAACAGCTGTATATCCTACTTTAAGTGTGGTGTTTTCAATACTTGTATTTTTTGTTTCAAATACAATAATATTATCATCTATGCCTTTGGCATTTAGTTTTGAATAAGTAAGTCCTCTGTGCATGGCTCCATCATCATTTCCTGTCCATTTTGCATAAGGATCACTTGTGTCATCATTATAAGCTAAAACATTATGAAAGCTTTCATGATCACGTAGTTTTTGTTTGGTAATGTATGCCAATTGTATTTTGGTATTAGGGAGCGTACGAATACGTAAATTAGCACCTTCAAAAGCATTAGGAATCATCTTAGTATCATGAGATTTTAGTAAATAAGTCTCAAGTAAGAAACGTCCAACTTTGAGTTCAGCTCGATTTTTTTTAAAAGATAAATAGTTTTCAGTAAGTGCCAGCATAGTATCTCTGTCACTTGTTGCTACAGCATGACGTGAAAAAGTATCTTTTCCATAACGATAGTTACCCAATTCATCTTCTTCAACATGGTTTGGATTCAAAGAGGTATATAGCCCCGTTGTGAAGGAAAATCCTTTGTATCTAGCACTTTTATAGATGAGGTTACCACCCAGTCCAATAGAGTAGTGACTCACATCATCTGGACCACCATCAAACATAAAAGTATTACTTCTTAGTCGTCCATAGAAAATACCTTCAGAAAGAATTTTTGTAAAATCATCAACTCTTTTAGGGCGTACTTTGTACTTAACTGTCATGTTACATTGAATTTGTTGTTTAGCAATAGTTTTTTTGTTCTTTTTATCACTGTCTGTCTTTGCATAGGCAAAAGTTATACTCAGCAATAAGAACATGAAAGTGAATAGAATTTTCATTATATTAGACCTGTTTCCTCAAAGAATATTATTTATGTTAAATTATATTAGATTGTATCTTTTAGGTAGTTTTTAATTGTGTATTTTTTGTGTGAATAAAAAAAAGAGGATGAGTTGTTGACTCTAGTAACAGTCTATAAAGCCCACAATAACAATATATAGTAAAGAATTATATAAATTAGTATTGCTTGTTAAAAGTTAATCTCACCTCAAAGTTCCGTTTTGATATAATCAAAAAAATTGTATAAAGGGTTGATAATGCAGTCGAATTTTACAACATTAGATTGGATGATATTCTCTTCATATTTTTTGATTTTAATATTAACAACTGTTATTTTGAGTCAAACAAAAGTAAAGACATCTCGGGATTATTTTACCGGTGGAAATGCAATGCCCATGTTTGCTGTTGCCATTTCTGTGCTAGCCACTTCACAGTCAGCAGCTACATTTTTAGGTGGACCAGAATATTCATATAAACATGACTTAACTTTTCTAGGTTTCTATGTCTCTGCTTTTTTAGCCATAATCTTTGTCTCAAAGGTATTGGTTCCAAGGTTTTATGCCATCAACGCGATTACTGTTTATGAATACTTGGAACATCGTTATGGGGAAACTTCAAAACGTTACGCTGGAATTATGTTTCTTATAGGTCGTCTTTTTGCTTCAGGTGCTAGGCTTTATATAGGTGCATTAGCTATTTCTATGATACTCTTTTCAGATATTTTAGCTTCACACATTGCAATTTCCATTGCTATTTTGATGATAGGTGCATTGGGTTATACTTATTTTGGAGGGGTAAAGTCTGTTATTTTTTCAGACATTATCCAAGCTATAACTTATGTGGGAGCAGGGGTTGCTGTCTTAGTATATTTATACTATTCGTTAAATAGTGACTTTTCTACCATAGTATCAACACTCTCAGAAAATGACAAACTAAAATTAGTAGATTTTTCATTCTCAGGTGGTTTTACGATTTGGACGCTTTTAACAGGTTGGTTTCTACTTAACATTGCAGCTTATGGACTAGACCAAGACATGACACAAAGAGTTTTAACTTGTAAAAATAAAGAAGAGGGTGCTAAGTCCCTTATTTATTCTATCATCTTTACCATTCCTGTGGCTTTTCTTTTTTTAGCCATTGGACTACTACTTTATCTCTTCTATCAACATCCAGAACTCACTTCTGTAAAGTCAGCTTGTATAGACCAAAATGTAGATGGACAGTCGGTCAAAATTTTTATGCTTTATATTTTAAATGAGATGCCAGAAGGTTTAAGAGGATTGGTAACAGTAGGAGCAATTGCAGCAGCACTCTCTTCTACGAACTCTGTACTTTCTGCCATGTCATCGGTAGCCATCGAAGACATTTATCGACCTTGGATTTCAAATAACTCTAAAGATGAGAAACATTATTTAAATGCCAGTCGTTTTATGGTAATTGTGTTTGCTGTGTTACTTTCTCTTATGGGAATGTTATCCTTTTATTGGCAACAATATTCTGAGCTTCCACTTTTAAACTTTGCACTTGGGGTTATGGCATTTGCTTATGCTTCTCTTTTGGGGGTTTATGGGGCTGCTGTTTTTACAAATAGAGGAAATGAAAAAACAGTACTTTGGGCTTTAATAGGTGGATTTTTAACCGTACTGCTTTTACAGCCGTATATAATTGGAAATATTATTGACTTAAAAGTAGACTTTGCTGTAATGATGATTGTAGGAACTATGGTTTCATTTGCTATTATGATGTTAGGAAAAGATACTAGACTAAAGGATATAAACAATGAGCAATAAAAAAGTATATATAGTAAGTGGTGCAGGGCTATCGGCTGAATCAGGTATTAGAACCTTTAGAGATACCAATGGTCTTTGGGAAGAACATCGTGTTGAAGATGTTTGTTCGGTAGATGGATTTAACAGAGACCGTCAATTGGTACTTGATTTTTACGATGCACGACGGGCAGATGTTGAACATAAAGAACCAAACCATGCGCATAAAAGATTGGCTGAGCTTAAAAATGCTTACCCTGAAAATATTGTAATGCTTACGCAAAATGTAGATGATATGTTAGAACGTGCTGGCTGTACAAGTATTATACATTTACATGGTACATTAACTGACTTACGTTGTGAAGCTTGTGATACGGTTTTTCCTATTGGATATAAAACACAAGAGGGAGCTATTTGTCCTAATTGTGGTTCATCTCATATTCGTCATAATGTGGTAATGTTTGGAGAAGCTGCACCAGAGTACCAGCACTTGAGTAAACTTTATTCTGAAGCTGAGATGGTTGTGGTTATCGGAACTTCTGGACAAGTAATTGACACAGCTAGCATGGCACAACGTATTCAGCACTCAGTATTGAATAATTTGGATGTTGATGATTATCACGATAGAGCTTTTAAGACTAAACTCTATGTTCCAGCTACTGAGGCAGTGGATGAAATTTGTAATTTAGTAGAAGAGTTTTTAGAAGACTAAGTCAGTCTTCTACCCCATTTAAAGTAGCGTTTGTACTCTTTGAACTTTGAAATAACAATGCGTTTATGAAAAGAACTTGCATGAATAAAGCGTCCATTTCCAAGATAAATTCCTACATGATTAACACGTTTTTGTTTTCGAGAATTAAAAAATATTAAGTCACCTTTTTTTAGGTTTCCTCGGCTAACTTTCTGTCCAACTTTGGCCTGTTTCCAAGAATTTCTTGGGATTTTAATACCATTTTTGGCGAAAACTTTTTTGGTAAAACCAGAACAGTCATAGCCACGTCGACCATTCCCACCCCAAACATATTTTTTACCCAGTTGTGCTTTGGCTACTTTTTCAATGTAGATGTTCTTGTAGTAGTCAAAATCTTTTGCTTTTAAAGAGATGGAAAATAAAATAATTGTTAGTAAAATTAAAAAATTCTTTTGTATTAACATTAATATTCCTTTGAAATAAAAAAAGTCAAGAATTATACAAGTAAAAACTTTACTTAAGATTATTTTATAATTAAAATAGAACAGTTTCACATAACTGTATCATAATAACTATTATTAATCTATATTATAGATTTTCATAATTTTTTTATATGACTTGTAAGATAGCCGTACTTAACGCTAATTGTGTATAATGATAAAAAATATTTTTGGATAAAAGATGACATTAATTGAAAAAATAAAAAATAGAGTGAGACTAACACAAGAAGAGGGTGAAGCACTGTATGAGCTTGACTTATTTACCTTGGGAGAACTTGCAGATGAGATTCGACAAGAGAAGTTTGGGAAGAAGTCTTATTTTAACATAAATCGTCATATCAATCCTACCAATGTTTGTGCTGATGTGTGTAAGTTTTGTGCTTACTCTGCGACTAGAAAAAATCCTAACCAATATACCATGAGTCATGAGAAGATTTTAGAGATAGTAGATCATTCGGTGGAGCTTGATGCGAAAGAAGTACACATTGTTTCAGCTCATAACCCTAATGATGGGGTAGAGTGGTACATGGGTGCTTTTAGAAAGATAAAAGCAAAATATCCAAATTTACATGTTAAAGCCATGACAGCAGCAGAGGTGGACTTTTTAACGCGTGAATATGGAATTTCTTATGACGAAGTGCTAGACCTCATGATAGAAAATGGAGTAGACTCTATGCCTGGTGGTGGGGCAGAAATATTTGATGAGAAAGTACGTGAATATTTATGTAAAGGAAAAGTTACCTCAGCACAATGGTTAGACATTCATGAGAGATGGCATAACAAAGGAAAAGAGAGTAACGCAACGATGCTCTTTGGACATGTAGAAACAAGAGCGCATAGAGTTGACCATATGATTAGATTACGAGATGTACAAGACCGAACCAATGGTTTTAATGCTTTTATTCCTCTTGTGTATCAGCGTGAGAATAACTACATGAAAAATTGTGATTTCCCTTCAGGGCAAGAGATTTTAAAGACTTATGCCATTGCAAGGATTATGTTAGACAATATCCCTCATATTAAAGCGTATTGGGTAACAGCCTCTATTAATTTAGCACTCATCGCTCAAGAGTTTGGTTGTGATGATTTAGATGGAACCATTGAAAAAGAGTCGATACAAGCAGCAGCTGGAGCAAAAAGTTCTAAGGGTATGCAGTTAGATGAGTTTATAGAGCTTATAAAAAGCTCTGGATTTACGCCTGTTGAGCGTGACTCTTTGTATAATGAGTTAGTAGTACACGAATAATAAAGTTCTAAAAAAGGTAAAGTTTGAAACGAATTGTATTTAAAGTCGGGAGTTCTGTTTTAACAGAGACAACGACCATTGCAAAAGAGCGAATGATGAATTTGGTAACGCTTATTGCACAGACAAGAAAGAAATACGAAGTGGTCTTGGTATCCTCAGGGGCAGTTGCTGCTGGGTATACAGCGTTAAAGTTAGACAGAAACAGAGCAACTAGTAAAAAAGTTTTAGCATCAGTGGGGCAACCTATTTTGATGCACTCATATAAAAATAAATTTGAAATCTACGATGTTGAGATTTCCCAGATTTTATTGACAGAAGAGGATTTTGACTCTAGAATTCATACAACAATTTTTCAAGATATTATTGATCGTACTTTAGAAAATGATATATTACCTATTGTTAATGAGAATGATATTTCAACAACACCAGAACAACTTTTTGGTGACAATGACCAACTTTCAGCACATGTAGCACATTATATTGGGGCTGATATGTTGGTAATATTGAGTGATATCGAGGGTTATTATGACTCTAACCCTAGTGAAAACCCTAATGCAAAAATACGTAAAACAGTAAGTGTTTTAAAGGATGAAGAATTAAATCAAGGTTTTACCCCAAATTCTCAATTTGCAACGGGTGGGATTGTGACCAAGTTAAAAGCTGCTGAGTATATGATGAATCATGGTAAAAGTATGTTTTTATGTAGTGGGTTTAATTTAGAAACAGCAAGAGAATTTTTATTAGAGGGTACACAAAATAAAGGTACACTTTTTACACGAGGTGAAAAATGAAATTAACATTTATAGGTAACGGTAATATGGCGAATGCTCTCATTGTAGGGTTAGCAGATAATTATGAGATAGAAGTACTGGGAAGAAATGAACAGTCTTTAAAAGCCTTACACGATAGCTTGCCTCAAATTACGACAAGAGTTCTAAATGAGGTAGAAGATATATCAGACAAAAACATCGTACTTTGTGTAAAACCATACTCTTTACCTGATTTAGCTCCTAAGCTTAAAGGTGAAGCGTTAACACTTTATTCTGTTTTGGCTGGAACTTCTATAGAGAGTTTAAAGTCTCAGATAAATTCTAAAAAATACATTAGAACCATGCCAAACTTGGGTGCGAGTCATTTAAAGTCGATGACAACCATTACAGGTGATGAATCTCTAAAAGAACAAGCAATAGATATCTTTAATCAAATAGGTCAAAGTTTATGGCTTAGCTCTGAAAATGAGTTAGACATTGCGACAGGTGTTGCAGGGTCTGGACCAGCGTATTTGGCACTTATTGCAGAAGCTATGGCTGATGGTGCTGTACAACAAGGACTAAAACGGGCTGATGCACAAGCCTTAGTCTCTGGTCTTTTTGATGGTTTTGCTCCTTTAATTGCTAATGACAATCCAGCAGACATTAAAGATGGTGTTATGAGCCCAGGGGGAACAACAGCAGCTGGTTATGCTGCCATGGAACGTGGAGGTGTTAGAAATGCCATGATGGAAGCCATTGCAGATGCTTATACTAAAGCCAAAGAGTTAAAAGCTAAGAACTAGTTTATGCAAAAAACCTATTATCCCTATGCTGAATTTAGAGCAGACTTAAAAGTTCTTACAGAAAAAATAGACCAAACATTTGATGTACTTATTCCCATTTCAAGAGGTGGGCTAAGCATGGGGCAAATGTTAGGTGAGTTTTATGACATTCGTGAAGTTTATGCCATCAATACCATTGGTTATGATGATACACAAAAGTTAGATGAGGTTAGAGTTTTTAATGTACCCATGTTAAAAGCCGAGCAACGCATACTAATACTTGATGACATTGTTGACTCTGGGGATACTTTGGTAGAAGCTTTAAAAGTCTTAAAAACAAAATATCCTCATACTATTTTTGAAACAGCTTCCATTTTTTATAAACCAACAGCTATAATAAAACCTACATGGTGGGTAAAAGAGCCAAAAGGATGGATAGAATTCTTTTGGTCTGAGGATCTAAAATAAAGGTGAATATAAAATGCAAGTTTTAAAATTTTTATTGGGTATTGTTTTGGTTCAAATTATAACAGCCGTTTTGATTTATATCTCACCTATAAACTTAGATGATTCAGCATCTTTATTACGTTTGGTTCTTCCTCTTTTTTTCATGGCACTTATGGTTGCTTTTTGGTTCTCTTCTCTCTCTTCTCATCTTCGTAAAGATTTTGAATATAAAATGAAAAATGAGTTTGCCAAAGAACGAGAAGACCTTAAAGTAAAAGCTGAAAGAGCTAAAACCAGAGTTGTAAAAGAAGCGCAAAAAGATATTGCCAGACAATCTACTGTTACCCATGCAAAAGCCAACTTTAAAGTTGGAGCTGCTTTCGCTGGTGTTTTAGGGGTTGGTGCATTGTTTATATTTGCTCAACTCGTAACAGCAGGGCTTTTAACCATGACAGCAGCTGGTGGGGTTGTGGGTGGTTACTATTGGCGAGGTAAACGCATAGAAAAAGATAAAGATAGGGTTGCTCAATTAGAGATTATTGATACTAAGGTTATTGAGAAGTAGAAGTTTTAGGCTTATTAGCCTTGTAAAAGCGCATCCCGTATCTGCATATAAGCAATTAGAAATTCAAAAAGCATTCTCCAAAAGAGTTGCATAAAAAAGAATGCAATGACAAAAAAGAGTATAAAGATGATTTTTTGTTTTGTGGTTATGACAATGTTAGGAGATAAATGATATTTCTTTGTTAGCTTCTTGAGTATAATCCACACTACTATAGGCATGACTACTGCCCCTAGATAATAAAACATGATTAAAACTTCGATGCTAATAAAGCTTTTGAAAGTGAGAAAGTCCATGTTCAAAGTATATCAGAACTTAGAGCAGTTTTTAAACTATTTACTCGACACAGTCATACACAAATAAGTGAGAAACTCCATCTGTATCTTTTCTTTCTGTTAAAAAGTTATTTTTCTCAAGCACACGTATGGAAGCGACATTGTCAGGGGCTACTTTAGCTAAGACAGTTGAAACTTCATTTTTTTTACACCAATCTATAAACCCTTCAACAAACTCAGTTCCAAATCCTTGACTCCACATCTCTCTAGAAACGACATAGCCTACATGGAAGTTCGTAGCAGTACGTCTATTGCCTACTTTATAGAAATTTAAAAATCCTATGGCATTTTTAGTCTCTTTATCTACAGCCAATACGGTTTTGGCTTCAGAGTCAATATCTTCAATCCATCCTTGGGCTCTTTGTCTATTATAATTACCTTGCCACATACGTGGAAAAGTCTTTGTAACATCAGGTACTAAAATATTTTCGATAATATCCACTAGGTCAGGTTGGTTGAGTTCTTCTTCTTCAAAAGAATGCCACTCTTTGGCTATAAGTCGTTCTGTGGTGAAGTGATAAAGCATGAGTGTATTCCTTGTAATACATAAGTTATGCTTAGGATTATAAATATTTTTTACTGAGAAAAATAAATTTTCTGACTATTTTAAATTGGTTTTTATAGTTATTGTGTTGAAAAATCACATGCTTTTAAGATATTATGACAGCCATAAACCTCTACCTTATAAGGACTCAAAATGTTTGCTAAATTTTTAGCTTATCTATTTCTTTCAACACTACTTTTTTCATTGAGTGGATGTACTAATTCTAGTGCTAAAACAATGTCATCTGAAATAAAAGCTTCTTATCTAAAAGTACCCTCTAGTGATTGTGAGGTACGAAAGTGGTATAACTATCAAGTTGTGGCAATACCAATGATAGATAAGCGTTGGGTAGAAAAAGGAATATCGCTTGAAGTTAGAGCAACAAGAGCTTATAGCCTACGGCATAATGCACGAATGAATGCCAGATATATGATGAAAGATAAAGAAGCTGTTAAAAAACTAGAAGAAAGAGATACGCAAAAATATGGAAATCCTGATGGTCCAACATTCCTTTATTTAGTAAAAAAGATGAAAAAGAAAGGTTTTAATAGGGATGAAAGTTATAGAGAGATTATTAAGAGTGCAAGTCGAACAAGTCCTACTTATAATGGAAAATGTGTTAAATAAGTAGGAGAAAAACCGTACGTTTATTAAGTATGGTTATTTCTTTCTTTTCTTTTTCTTTTTTTGTTTGTAAAGTACTTTAACTTTTAATTTTGCAACTCCCCTGTTTACATACCCTAGTTTTTTAGCAGCTAAGTATGAAAGATCTATGATGCGTCCTTTTATATAAGGACCTCGGTCATTGATACGGACAATGATGGAACGATTGTTTTTTAGATTGGTAACTTTAACCATAGTGTTAAACGGTAGGGTTTTATGCGCAGCTGTGTAGGCGTACATGTTGTAGCGTTCGCCATTGGCTGTGAGTCTACCTTGAAATCTTTTTCCATACCAACTTCCTTTACCTATTTGTACTTTTTTATTTTTAGCATAAGCAGGAGCTGAAAAAGCGAAGAGGAGGGTTAGTATGATGTATTTAGTTAGTAATTTATTCATATTGGATTATAGCAAACTCTTTGTTGTAGGAGTAACTTTGAAATTTATAAGTTAACTTAAAATTTTAAATATGTGACTTTACTGCACTTCAACTCTTAATTTAACGACACCATCAGTAATATAGTCAAGCGCTTTTGCAGCCCCATAAGAGAGGTCGATAATACGACCTCGTACAAAAGGTCCTCGATCATTGATACGTACAATAATAGAACGATTGTTTTTTAGATTGGTAACTTTAACCATGGTGTTAAAAGGTAAGGTTTTATGGGCAGCTGTGAGTGCATACATGTTGTATGTTTCTCCATTGGCTGTTGTTCTACCATGATATTTTTCTCCATACCAGCTTCCGTTTCCTACTTCTAGATTAGGGGATCGTTGGCTACAAGCTGTCGTAAAAAGGGCAAAGATTAGGGTGAATATTAGATATTTATTAAGGTATTTTTTCATACCTTAATTATATCTAAACTTTGTAAGCACCTGAAAACTTTTTGGATTTTAAAAGTTTATCTGCTTCCCATGGGGTACATTTTACAATTATTTTGTAAGCAGTTTTTTTATGGTCTTTTACGTACTGTTTAACAATTACAGCATTTTTTAACTTATGTTTCTTTTTAAAGCTGTTTGCATTCTCTTTGTCAAAGAAAGATGCAACTTGAATTTTATGATCTCTAACAATGCTTTTCGCTTTGGCAGATTTCCCAGAACCTGCTTTACTACTTGCATACTTTTTACTTGAATATTTTCCTTTTGAAGATAAAACTTCAATTTTAATTTTTTCAATTCCTTTATTTACGAAACCTAACTTTTTAGCAACACCATAGGAAAGGTCAATGTGTCTAGAAGAGTAGAATGGTCCTCTGTCATTAACTCTTACGATAACTGAACGCCAGTTTTGAAGGCTGGTTACTTTCAATACTGTTCCTAAAGCATAAGTACGGTGTGCAGCTGTCATTCCGTGCATGTTGTAGCGTTCACCATTGGCTGTTAATCGACCATGAAAAGGTTTTCCGTACCATGAAGCTTTCCCATACTTTATAGTTCCTTTTTTAGGATAGAAGGGGTAGTATTTAATTCCTCTATCTTTATAAGTTCGGATGTTGTTGTCTTTTGAAAAAGCTGAAGTTGTAAATGTAAGTAGTAGCAATGCTGGAAGAAGTATTGTTTTAAATAGGGTGTTCATTTGGATTTGTTCCTTTTTGAATATGGGTGGAATTATAGTTTAAAGTTATTAATTATTTATTAATTCTTATAAAGTTTCCAGCTACTAATCTTCTAGATTAAACATTATGATGTATGTTTAGCAAAAATATGGAATATTTACCTAAAGTGTAATATAATTCGCAAAATATTTTATAGATAAATAAGGAATAACCAGATGGCAAAACATCAGTTTCAAACAGAGATAGGTCAACTCTTAAAATTAATGACTCACTCACTTTATTCTAATAAAGAAATTTTTATTAGAGAATTAATCTCTAACTCTTCAGATGCAATTGACAAATTTAACTACATGAAGTTAACAGACGACACCTTTAAAGATAGTAACTGGTCTGGTCAAGTTAACATTAACATTGATGAAGAAGACAACTCTTTAACCATTGCCGATAACGGTGTGGGTATGAATGAAGAAGACCTTATGAACAACCTTGGTACCATTGCTAAGTCTGGTACTAAAGCATTTGTTGAAAACTTAACAGGTGATGCTAAGAAAGATTCTAATCTTATTGGTCAGTTTGGTGTTGGTTTTTACTCTGTATTTATGGTTTCAGAAGATGTACAAGTTATTACTAAAAAAGCTGGTGAAGATCAAGCTTATAAGTTCTCTACCGATGGTACAGGTGAATTTGAAATTGTTCCTGTAACAAAAGAAGAGCATGGAACAGTAATGTACATTAAGCTGAAAGAAGAAGAGAAAGAGTTTTTAACAAAAGCACGTGTAGAAACAGTTGTTAAAAAATACTCTAACCATATTGCTTACCCAATTATGATGCACTTCAAAGAAGATGAAACAACAGGTGAGGGTGAAGAGGCTGTTACTAAAAAAGTAAGAAAATCAGAACAAGCAAATGCTGCTACAGCACTTTGGTCTGTGCCAAAAGCTGAACTTAAAAAAGAAGATTATGTAGAGTTTTATCAGTCGTTATCACATGGTGATGATGAGCCTTTAAAATACTTACATAACAAAGTTGAGGGTGGACAAGAGTTTACAACACTTTTTTACATTCCCAAGATAGCACCAATGGACATGAACAGAGCTGACTATACAAGTAACATTAAACTTTATGTTAAACGTGTATTCATTACTGATGATGACAAAGAACTTTTACCTACTTATTTACGTTTTGTAATTGGTGTGATTGATTCTGAAGACTTACCACTAAATGTAAGTCGTGAAATCCTTCAAGACAATAAAATCTTGGCGAACATTAAACAAAATGCTACAAAGAAGATTTTACAAGCCATTAAAAAGCTTAAAGGTGAAGATGCTGATACTTTTACAGCTCAGTACAATAACCTTATTAAAGAGGGAATTTACACGGACTATATTAACAAAGATTTACTGCTTGATATTGTTAAATATAAGTCATCTACTGAAGAAGGAATGGTTTCTTTTGCTGACTATACTTCACGTGCAGACTCTGAAAAGAAAGAGATTTACTACATGGTTGGAGAAAGTGAACAAGTACTTAGAAACTCACCACTTCTTGAAGCTTATAACAAAGCAAACATCGAAGTACTTCTTATGGACAACAAAAATGAAGACACAATTGTTGCACCGATGATTGGCGAGTATGGTGAGTGGACACTTAAAGATATTACTGCGATTGATGCGCCTGATTCTAAAACAGATGAAGAGAAAGAAGAAATTTCTAAAGAGTTTAAAGCACTTACAGATAAAATCAAAGAAGTTCTTGGTGAAACCGTTAAAGAAGTAAGAACAACAAGTAGATTGACTTCTAGTCCATCATGTGTTGTAAAAGACAACTCTAGCCCATTAGCTGGGATGGAAGAAATGTTTGCTCAAATGGGTAAAACCATGCCAGAGACACCTTTATACTTAGAGTTGAATCCTGAACATGCGATGATTAAAAAACTTGACAAATTAGAAAACGATGACATCTTTGCTGATATGGCATGGATTTTATTTGATTCGGCTAAATTATCTGAAGGTTTAGAGCCTAAAGATAAAGCTGCATTTGCAGCTAGAATTGCAAGAGTAGCAACAGAAGCGCTTTAAGATTTAACCATAAGTTAAGAGTTTATTCACTCTGTGAATAGTATGTGAATAAACTCATATTAACTTGAAATGATTTTACTTAGAAACTTAACTTAACAATTAGGAGAGAAGATGAACAGACATATTAATAAGATTTCAAATTATGCAATGGTAGGTGGACTTTCAGCTGTAGCCTTAGTTGGTTTACAAGGTTGTGGTGATGCTGGACAAGCTCCAGAACAACCTAAAGAACAACCTGCACAAGAACAAAGTGTTGTTAAAGAAGGTGCTTCGGTTACCATTGAAAAACAAGCTGATGGTTCATATAAAATTATTGATGAATTTCCAAGTACTACTACGCGTGTTATTGTTAAAGAAGATGGTGCTGAGAGAATTCTAACACAAGAAGAGATAGACAAACTGGTAGCTGAAGAAGAAGCTAAAGTAGAAGCTGGAACTTCAAAGTTAACACAAGATCCAGCACAGGTAAGTGAATCAGGTGGAATGGGTCTTGCTGGAACACTTATGGCATCTATGGCTGCTGGTATGGTTGGTGCAATGCTTATGAATAAGCTTATGAATAACCAAAACTATAAACAAAACCAAAGAGCGTCTCATAAGTCGGCAAGTTCTTATAATAGATCACAAAAGGCTCAGGCAACAAATAATGCTGCAAGAAAATCAGCTGGATCTTCTAAAAAGTCTGGTTTCTTTGGAAACAACAAAAAAGCATCTTCCTCTTCACGTTCTTCAAGCTTTGGTGGTTAAGTTATGACACTTGAACCCATTAAAGTTCCTGATGACGCGTATTTAGAGAGCATTGGTTTTATCTGGCATACAGATGATGACTCTACCCCTTACATCACAGATGAAATTGTAGTAATTGATTCAGAAGAAGCAGATGCTTATTATGAAGCAGCAAACGAGCTTTACGACATGTTCGTAGAAGCTGGTGAGCATGTTATCGAAAATGAATTGTTTCATGAATTAGGTATTCCTTTTAACATTGTAGACGCTGTAAAAATGTCATGGGATAATGATGTTCATTGGCACTTGTATGGTCGTTTTGATTTTGCTGGTGGAGTTGACGGTAAACCTATTAAGCTTATAGAATTTAATGCAGATACGCCAACTGCATTATTTGAAACGTCTATTGTTCAATGGGCAACATTAAAACTCAATGGCATGGAAGAGTCTCATCAGTTTAACAACTTACATGAAGCACTTGTAGACAACTTTAAACGTATGATTACTATGGATGAAGAAGTAGAATCATTTGAAGAAAATTATGACGGTTGGAAGATTCTTTTCTCTTCTGTTAAAGGTAATATTGAAGAAGAAAACACTGTAAAACTTCTACAAAGTATTGCAAATGAAGCTGGTTATGTAACAGAGTTTGCTTATGTAGACGAAGTTCAATTTGACGGTGAAGAAGGTGTCTTCTTTAACGATGAAAACTATGAGTACTGGTTCAAACTTTTACCATGGGAAGACATTGCCATTGAAGAGGCTGATTTAGCCATGTTACTTACGCAGATAATGGAAAACCAAAAAGGAATCTTTTTGAATCCTGCCTATACGTTAATGTTCCAGTCGAAAGCATTTATGGCAATTTTATGGGATTTATATCCTAACCATCCATTACTACTTGAGACATCTCTTGAACCTCTACAAGGTATTCCACAAGTAGAAAAAAGAATCTTTGGACGTGAAGGTGCTAACACGACCATTGTTAATGCAGAAGAAGAAGTTATGGCGCAAACAGATGGTGAATACGGTGAGTTCCCATCTGTTTTCCAAGAATACGTAGAACTTCCAACCAACGACAAAGGCGAAAGCTATCAAGCAGGCGTATTTTACGCTTATGAAGGTTGTGGCTTAGGCTTTAGAAAAGGTGGTCTTATTTTAGACAACGCTTCTAAATTTGTTGGACATAGAGTTGTGGTTGAGCAACTATAAGTTCTTTCTTTAATTATGGCTTTATCTAACAATTACTTCTCAGATGAAGGCATGAAAGAAAAGACGGTATCTCAAAAGATGCTTAGTCCTTTTCTTTCTCTTTTTCATAAGCTTATTCATTTTTTTCTTACTGTTAGTACCTATCTATTTTTATTAAGTATTGTATTTGTCCTTGGAATATTAGTCCTAGAATTTAACTTTAATATCAACAAAAACTTTTATGATAATTTAAAAGAAAATGAAAAAGTATGGTTTACTGGTACAGAGAGTACTAACATACTTGTTGACAACACGACATGCCAAACACTGCCTTTAACAATAGACATATTAAACAATCAACAATCTCCTGCAACTTATAATAATTTTGACTCTAATACTTATTGGACTTCTCAAAAGAAGATTGATACTGAATTAAAAGAGCTAGAGGCTTTTAGAGAAACATTGGATACGATTTTAACTCGAAATGACATCGAAAAATTATGGGTATTCACCCGTGGTTATGCTGATAAAAGTAACTTTGAAGAGGTAGCGTATTCGTTAAATAAAGATTATCTTTATAATCAAATTACTTATCAGCCTATACACAATGGCGTTTTTGATATTGAAAATAATCCTACTAAAACAATAAGTATGAAAAGTAATAAATACAAAAATAAAGATTTAATTTATTTACGTGCAAAGTTTGTGAAAGAAGCGTATTTTGAACCCTTACTCAAAGAGTTAAAATTTAAAAAGTATGATTTTGCTGTGTTAGAAGGTAAGTTCATTAACAAAAGAGACAAAGCTTTTCGCAAAGTAAATGTTTATATGTCATTTTGTAAAAAACGTGAGAATTTGACGGTTTTAGATAAGTTTCATCATTTGAAGATGAAAGTACTTTTAGGGTTTTAATCAGTTATAATATAATAAAAAGGAATTTAAAATGTTAAGATTATTTTATGTAACTGTAGTGTTTATGATGGTAGGTTGTGTGTCTAGTGAGGTTACTTCTGTTAAAGAAGATAGCATTGGTGAGGGTAAGTTTTATCTTGGACTTTCACAAGCAGAACTTGAAAAAAGTATAGACTGTGGTATTGTTAAGTATGGAAAAGACGAGTTATGGGGTGCTGATGGGCTTTACCACCAAGATTGGAACTATGCTGACTGTGGTATTTCTTTTGACATGACGTCTGGTGAACAAAATGCTTCTAAAGTTGTTGAGTCTATTACGATAGTAAGTCCAAGTAAATTAACAACAGAAAAAGGCATAGGTATTGGAAGTACTTATGATGAAGTAATGACTGCCTATAAAACTCGTTGGAATAAAGGTGAAAGTAGAGACGACCTTTTTGTGGTAGATTCTATTTTTGGTGGCATACTCTTTCGTATGACAGATGGTAAAGTCGAAGATGTCTTTGTTGGGGCTGGGGCTGAGTAGTTTTAAACCCATTAAACAAAATATGCTATAATCTTTTCAATCAATTGAAAAGGTTTGGCGATGCAACGACTTATTAAATTATCTAACCTCTATTTTTCACTTCCTACACCAACTTTTAAACGTTATCTTTTTTCCCAGATTGATTTTGAATCTAAACTCATTGGTATTTTAGGTCAACGGGGTGTTGGTAAAACTACACTCATTCGCCAAATAGCACAAGAGTATAATTTAGAACATTCAAAAATGCTCTACATCTCAGCTGATAATGTCAAAAAGTCTTTAAGTGATATTGCCATAGAGTTTTCTGCTTTTGGTGGGAAGCTTTTAATCATAGATGAAATTCATAAAGCTAGTGATTTTGCTTTAGAACTAAAAACCATTTATGATTTTGTAGACATTAAAGTAATCTTTTCGGGTTCTTCTGCACTGGAACTTGAAAATTCTAAAGTCGATCTTAGTCGTAGAACATTGTTTTATGAGCTAGGTTCTTTGTCTTTTCGAGAGTTTTTAGCCATAAAGTTTAAAATTGATTTAGAGCCTTTAAGTTTAGAAGAGGTACTTTTGAACCATCAAGATATTGCTCTAAAGATAGCACAACAATTTAAACCTTTAGAATATTTTTCTTACTATAAAGCGTATGGAGCATATCCTTTTTTTACAGAAGGTGAATTGGGATACAATCTACGCTTAAATGAAATTATGAACATTATCTTAGACTCAGAAGTGGCAACCATTTACAATGTAGACAGCGACAAAATAAATACCATTAGAAAGTTACTACATTTACTTTGCTCTTCAGTTCCCATGGAATTAAATATTCAGAATTTAGCTAAAAGTGCAGGAGTGAGTAGAAATACATTGTATGGTTATTTGTACTATCTTAAAAAAGCAAATCTTATTGAGATTATTGGTGGGAACTTTAAAAACAAAAAGCTTTTGAATAAACCTGACAAAATATATTTGGACAATATTAATTTGTATAATATTCTCTGTTCTGACCATAACGCTGGTAGCCTAAGAGAAAGTTTCTTTGTTTCTCAAATAAAAGTGAATCATTCGGTTAAGTACTCCAACATAGGTGATTTTCAAATAGATGATAAATTCATTTTTGAAATAGGTGGGAAAAATAAAGGCTTCAAACAGATAAAAGATATTAAAAACTCATATGTCATTGCCGATGACATAGAGGTTGGATTTGGAGCTAAAATTCCTCTTTGGATGTTTGGGTTGATGTATTAGAAAAATATAAATGGGGGATAAATAATGATTAATAAAATAGTTTCATGGTTTGTATTAGGTGTAAATAAAGTTATTGTAAAGCTTTTGCGAACTTTAAACAAGGTTCATTTGCATATTATTGAAAAGTATAATGATATTTCAAGTATAGAGAATAAAGATGAGTATGAAGTACTTTTACCTAACACGGAAGCTGATAAAGCTAAACATTATACCAATCCTTTTACAGTAGCATTGAAAACACCAAAAGTAAATAATATTGCTATTACAGGAGCTTATGGTTCAGGTAAAAGTAGTTTTTTACGAACTTTTGAAAAAGAAAATGCTGAATGGAACTATTTACCTATTTCCTTAGCAACCTTTAAAGATACAAATGAAGATATTGAAAAAAAAGAAGAACCAAAAGATAATACTTCTTCACCTTCTTTGGATACTAAAGGAAAGGATAAATCTGAATTACTTCAAGATATAGAACGAAGTATTTTACAACAATTTTTTTATCGAGAAAAAGATAGTCAAATTCCATATTCTAGATTTAAACGAATAGGAAACATTCAAAAAAAGATAATTTTTTATCATAGTTTTGTTATAGGTTTTCTTTTTTTGTATGGTTTTTCTATTTTTAAGACATCAAAGTTTGAAGAATTTTTTTCTCATAACTTTTTTGTGAATCATGAATATAATTATTTACCGTACATATCTGTAGGAATTCTTTTTTATTATCTATATAGACTTTTTACTTACCTATGGAATATTCAAATAAGTAAATTTAATTTTAAAAAAGGAGAAATAGCCTTCGCTAGTCAAGATAAAGCATCTATTTTAAATGAACATCTTGATGAGATATTATACTTTTTTGAAGTTACAGAATATGATGTAGTCTTGTTTGAAGATATAGATAGGTTTGATGACACAGAAATATTTATTAAACTACGTGAGTTAAATAATCTTATCAATAATTCTAAGCAAATAGATAGAAGAGTACGCTTTGTTTATGCCATACGAGATGATATGTTTGTGGATAAAGAACGTACAAAGTTCTTTGATTTTATTGTACCAATTATTCCTCATATTAATCCTTCTACTTCAGAAGTTATATTATTAAAAAAATTTGAACAAGAAATTATTGAAAAAAGAGTTGAGGAGAGCTTTATTTCCGATGTGTCACTTCATATAGATGATACGCGTTTTCTTCTAAATGTTTATAATGAGTATATGATTTATAAAAATTACCTCTCAACAGATAATTCAAAACCAAATCAAATATTGGCTTTAGTAATTTATAAAAATTTTTATCCTTTAGATTTTTCAAAATTATATTATCGAGATGGGGATATATATACTATATTTAATAATGTACCTGAATATATTCAAGATACGATTGAAGAGTATAGAAAGCAAAAAAATCAATTGATGATAGAATTAAAAGAGTTAGAAGAAAAAGTAATAAAAGAGACAATTGAAAGTATTGAAGAACTTCGTTTCATATATATTGGCAAAATTGTTTCGAAACATCAGAGTTATTACTATGAAATTGGAGGTACTCCCTATAGAGCTTATGAGTTAAATTCAAATGATGTCTTTGAAAGTTTAAGTGCATATAGTACTATTTTTTATAAAGGACAACATAGTGGAGGAAGTCTCTTTCATATCTCATTTAAAGAGATTGAGGAGGAAGTGAATCATCAATCGTATCGTGAGAGAGTAAAAACTATAGAGAGTCGATATATTGAAGAGCTTAATAGTTTAAAAAAACAGATTGAGAAAGTTAAGAGTCAAATAAATGAATTAGAGCATACTTCTTTAGAAAAACTTTTTGATATACATCATTTATCTGATTTAAAAGATATATTAAAAGATAAAAAGTTACTTTTATTTTTAGTTCGTAATGGATACATAGATGAAAACTATGAAGATTATATTTCATATTTCCATAATCAAGAAACAAATATTAGTAAAAATGATAGAGAATTTTTATTAAGTATCCAAACTTATAGTTCATTAGATGACTTTAGATTTAAATTAAGAAATATTAAAAAGTTGGTAGAGAAGTTAAAAGATAAAAACTTTAAGCAAACAGAAGCTTTCAATTTTAATTTGACTGACTTTTTATTGAATGATTATTCAAGTAAAGCTGATATCTATTTTAAGAAAATATCAGATGGAAGTGAATTGTCAATAAAGTTTATTTTTGCTTATTTAGAGTTTACTATAAATTCATCTAAAAAAGCGTTTATTAAAAGATTGGAATGGAATAATCTATGGTTGTATATATATAATAACTTCTCAACTGATAAAGAAAATGAGTATTTTATTTTAATATTTCAAACTTTAGATACTGATAGAATAATAGAACTTAACGTTGATGATAGTTTAAAAAAATATCTTGAAAGTCACACTAGTCTTCCAAAATATTCAGATACACAAAATGAGAAATGTAAAACGTTGATTGATGAGTTGGAATTAGAGTTTAGTGATATAGAAAACCCATCTGATAATGAAGAGTTATTTAACTATATTTATGAAAATTGGAACTATGAACTAAGTGAAAGAATGATACAAATTATGCTTGATGAAAAAGCAGATATAAATATAGGTGATTTGAACGAAGCACATTTTTCAACTATTAGAAGAAGTGGAGTAGAAGAATTGATTTCTTATATAGATACGAATATAGAAGAATATGTTGAGAATATATTTTTAACTATTGAAAGGAATACAAAAGAGTCAGAAGAAACAGTTCTTTATTTATTGAATAATGATGAGGTGAGCCTTGAAAATAAAGTCAAGATTATTCAAAAGGAAGAAGTTAGAATATCAGATATTAATGCTATAGAAAGTAAAGAGCTTTGGATTGAATTGTTTAAAGATAATAAGATAGAGGCTAGTTGGGATAATATACTTTATTTTTATCAGGAGACAGAGGAGTTATCTCAAGAGATCATTGAATATTTGAATGTTGAAGAGAATTATATAGCATTGTCTAATTCTAAAATAGATAATGAACAGTTTGAAGAACTACTACTTAATGGTTTCAAGAGTAAACTTCTCTTATGTAATACTATTGAGGATGAAGGTTATCGTTATTTAATAAAAAGCATTGAGGATACTAAGTATCATAACTTAGATGTTGCTCATTTAAGTCAGATGAAAATTGATTTACTATTAGCAGAAAATAAAATAGTTTTGGTTCAAAATAGTATTGATAATTTAAAAGAAAACTTTTCTCCTAAACATATTACTTTAATAGAAAACTATAAAGATGAATTTTTGGAAAGATTTAATGAATTTGAAATAGCACAAGAGGACTTAATTTTACTTCTTAACTCTAGTAAATTTGAGATTTCAGATAAGTTCTTTTTCATTGAAAAAAGTGATTTATCTGATATTGGTGATAAGCTATTCGTGAAAGAAAAAATTTCTAAATTTTATATAGACAACTCTAAATATATTGAAGATATTGAGTTATTTAATAAATTATTTTATGGAGACAATAAGTATGACTTGGAATTATTAATTTCTCAAATACCATATATTGATGATTGTAATAGTTTTAAAGTTTACCTAGATGAATTTGGAGATCCTTATGATAAAATTTTAGAAAATAATCGTGGATATGTATCTATAGATAAGACAGATACAAATGAATTATTATTAAAGGTATTAAGAGAAAAAGATTGTATTGGAAAACTTGTTTCAAAGAAAAATAAAATTAATGTTTATAGAAAATGGTCAAGTTAAAATGAATTTAAAATACCTAAACAACTACCCAAAAAACCTACAAGACCAAATAAGAGAGCTAATCGAAAAAGATAAGCTCTCAAACTACATTTTAAATAAGTACCCCACAAAACACGAATATCAAAATGACAAAGCTTTGTATGAATATACCAATGAATTTAAAAATCAATACCTCAAAAAGTTTACCCTTTCAAAAGTCATCTATGATGGAAAAATAAATGTCATTAACAATGCTTTAGGAACCCATACTTTTGTGTCACGGGTGCAGGGTGGGAAGTTAAAAGCTAAAAATGAGATACGTGTGGGAACGGTTTTTAAAAATATGCCAGAAGAATTTTTACGCATGATAGTGGTGCATGAGTTGGCTCACTTTAAAGAGAAAGAACATAACAAAGCTTTTTATAAATTTTGTATTTATATGGAACCCTCTTATGCTCAGTTGGAGTTTGACTTAAGGGTTTATTTGACTTATGTTGACTTGAAGGGGAAGTTGTACTAATTTAGCACAAATGAAATAGTTGTTGTGCTGTTAAGAACTTTGATTGCTAAGTCGAGAACTAAGATGCTTGTGAATAAAAAGATGATTTTTGTTTTCATGATATTTCCTTGTTAAAAGAAGTATAAGAAAAGAGTGTTTGATGAATGTTTGAAGGAGGAGAAGGTAGACAGAAGAGCTGAGTCTTCTGTCTTGTGAAAGGTTTTTACTTTTCACATTTTCCTAAATGTCCTTGAAAGTCAAGGGTACCTTCGATTGCTAGACCTGTTACTACTCTTTGGTCTTCTACATCAATTCTTATGGTATGCGTCTGTGGTGTTCCAGCTGAAATACTAACAGTTGCGTTTCCTTGACTGCTTCTTCCTGGGTTATTGGTCCAAGTATCTTCAGAAAATGCTGACTGTCCAGTTCCTCTTACATGGTCTACTACTAAAGTGTTGTCTAGGTAAACTTTAGCACTGTTGTCTGCTTTAAATCGTGTGATGTCCAGTGTAATGTCATCACAAGCACAGATTTTCATGTTAATACTGTTGTTACTTTGGTTGTTCGCTGAAAAGTCAAACCATGTCATGCTTGGCGCCCAAGAACGACGACCTGTGTTGTCTGTAGTTGGAAGTGTAGATGGCTCTAGTTCTGCAAAGTTGTCTCCTGACCATTTAGATGCTTCTGTTAAGTTAATGTCATAAGTTTCTCCACAAGGTGCTAGTACACAAAGGTTAAGCTGTGTAAAGTCTACGGCTGTGTCATCTTGTACATAGATGTCTAAGAATCCATTGGCTTTCATTACGTTAAACACATTTGATGCACCTACAGTGTTGGCTTGCGTTAAGTCTGTTTGTACTACTGTTTCTCCGTTTGCTATATTGTGCGCAGTCCACCCTTGTGCTACCACGTTATTTGTATTGCCATTTAGGTGTCCAGATACATAGTTGTTGTACATCTCACCAATCTTAATGTCATCATTATTGTTAAGTGAGTTTGCCAATCCTTTGTATCCTACATTTAGTTCGGCTTTGGTAACTGTACCAGCTGGTAAGGTTAAGGTCTCTAAAAAATGACGGTCATGTCTGGTTGCATCATAGTCTGTTGTTATGTATGAAGCTAAGGCACTTAAAGTAGTTGAAGGTGTTGCAGCTGTATCTGCTGTGGTATCAAAGGCATCTATGCTTCCACCTATAACTTGTAGAAGCTCACCTTCTTTTTCAGCACAGGTAAACTTGTTAACTATTTCTATAATCTCTTTAATAGGCTCAGGCTTTGAACAGGTTGCCACAGTTATAAAGTCAACAGCTGTGTCATCTTGTACCACTACATCAAAATGGTTTTGAGTCTGTACTAGGTCACGTAATGTTCCAGTAGCATTAGCGTTTTGAGTCATGTTAATGGCGTTAAATGATTGATAATAAATGTCTGTCGTAGGATTAGTGTTACTTACCAATTGGTTACTCCAAGCATGTACTGAGCTCAAGTCTGTTAATGGACTGTTCATTAGTTTTAGAGTTGAATAGTCACCAATGCTGATGCTGTCATTTCCTTGTAATGAACTACCATTACTTTTAAGACCGATGTAGAACATCCCTTGGGTAATGCCAGATGGTAGGTTTTCAATAGTATCTGCAAAAACTCTGTCATTTGACGTTTCATCGTAACCTGTTACAGGGTAGGGGTAGTTCTGAATCCATGACGTTGTTAGTACCCCATTAGACGCTTGTGCTGTTTCAGCGCCATTGGCAGTTGAAAATAAATCTTCTACGCCATAGTGTTGAACCGTTCTTACTAAACCTTCTTTACAAGTGAAGTCTTGAACCAGTTTGTCATTCACCAAACCTTTCTCTTCTCCACGAATGTCTCTTGCTAGGGCATAAGCTTCTTCTTTGTTCAATACAAGTTCTGTACCTAAAGTATCCATCTCATCGTTGGTACAGTTGTCTTCACCGTTACAGCCTTCTGCTATGTTGTCATTTAGTTCATGAACAGTTAGGTTTACTAAAGACTCAGCCATGGCTTTAATGTTTGCTGGTTGAACCTCATCACCTTCTACGCCATTTTCTCCTAAGGTATTTAGATTCGTTTTGATAGCAGAGAAGATAGCCTCATAACCTTTGTCATGAAAGGCTGTTATCTCTGTCCAGTCCTCAGATGACATTTCAAAAGTATGAAGTAAGTTTAAGTCCTCTTTACTTCCGTCAAAGGCTAAGTTAAATTTACCATTGTTGTAGTGAACATTTTCTTGATCTTGAATTTGAAGTAAGATTCTGTTTTCATTGTCACTTACTTTTTGACTTGTTTTACTTTGAGCTTCTTCAGTATCACAAACATAGTTAGCATTTGTATCTGCACACTCACCTAAAATTTGTGTTGAAGGAATACCTGTTACTTTTCTTACTTCTGTTTCTGAATTTGTTTGGGTTCCTCCACAAGCTGTAAGTCCTAAGATAGCTGCTGTAATAAGTGATAATTTTGTTAAGTTTTTCATAATAAATCCTTTAGTTAATTTAAATAAGTTTGGCTTTTAAAGCGTCTCTTGTTTGTTCTTAAGTGGATTATATGAAAGTTGTGTTTGTTGAATGTTTGATGGGTTTAAACATATGAAAGTAGGTGAGACCATGTCCCACCTAAGGAGTGGTTTGTATGTCGGAAAATTAATTCCTAATCACAAACTTTAAAACTTCTTTTGCTTTAGCATTACCAGCTATAGAAAGTTGGGTTAGCATCTCTTTGGCTTGTGCAATGTCTTTAGTACAGCCTTTACCTTTATAAAAATTCCAAGCAACTATCATCTTGGCTTCTTCATCTCCCCAGTTGGCAGCTTTTAAGTAGTTCTCATGTGAGGAGTTCATATTGATGGCATTGTATTTTTCTGTTTTATAGTAGTAGCCTAGTAAAAAAGCAGATTTACGGTCACTGTCATTGTTAATGGCTTCAGTTAATAGCGTCACGGCTTTGGCATCGTTGTTAACGTCATTGTCGTGTAAGTAGGTCATTGCCATAAGAAATTTATGATTGATGGCTGCATAGAGTACGACAACAGCGACGATGAGTAAAAGTAATTTTTTCATGTTTAAAACCTATATTCTAAATTGCTGTGAATCCATGAGGTACGGTTCCCAAGAAAACCTATTTCATCACTTTTTTGGGTCATACCTTGAACTGTGGCATGAAAGTCTTTGTATCTATACCCAACTGTTACACCAGCTTCTTTACCTAAGTAAGAAGTTGTACCTACGTTAAAGTCGGTTTGACCTAAGTGTAGTTTAGTGTAGAGAGGTTTGTGATTATAGATGAGGTGAATATAACCATTTTTGGCATCTTGGTTATTTAAAAAAGAGGTTAAGCCAAAGGCATTAAACTCAGACCCTCCAAACACATAAATATTTTGAAGTCCACCCTCATAAACATGCATAAAACCTGTTTCGGCATAAAAGTTTTTTACTTTCATTCCCATATGTAGTTTGTAAGCACGTTCGTTGGGATTGGTTGAAGATAAATACTGCATGTGTTCAATACCAGCTTTATAGGGCTTCTTCAAAAGACCTAAGTAAAGTGTCGAACGGTGTTCAGCGTTTTCGTTGAAGTAGGTTAACTCTGAGTCAAACCAACCTTTGGAGTAGTTAAGTGAAAAACCTGAAAGACCATCTAGCTCACCATGTAAGTAGAGCGTAGGGGCTAAGTATGCATAGTGTTTAAAATAAAATGCTTTAACAAAAAGATCATCAAAAGAACTTGCGATCAATGCTCCATCAAAACTTCCGTTAAGTAGGTTTAGGTTCATGTTTTCTCTACCAAGGCTTATCATACTTTGATTGTTTAAGTAGTAGTTTGCTGAGAGTTGATGAATTAAAAAATCATTGTCATTGAGTAGATTAAAAAAGTTTATGGTGCTACTTTTTTTCAGAACAGCATTGGCTGTAATACCTGCTTCAATGTCTAGGTCACCTGCTAAAAAACTCTCTTTATGTTCAGCTTTTCCAAACATTGAAATAGCTTGATCTTGTACAGAACCTTTTTTAAGTGAGGTGTATTGTGTTTGTAAAAAGTTGTCTCCAGCCATTGCCATTAAACTTAGCGATAAAAATAAAGGCGTTACTTTTTTCATTAGTCAGCTCCGTGGTGGCTTGCATTGTCTTTCGCATCAATTGGGTCTTCGTCATCATCCCATAAGCTTTTACGACCAGACGAGCGAGATTGTGATTTTATTTTCATTTCATTGTCCCATAGGGCGACAACTCTTGAATATTCGCTGTTTTTAATGGTCTCAAATAATTCTAAGGCTTTTTCTTCCGTTAAAGGTGCTGCCATTAACATAAGTGTTAATGATATTAGTATATAAATTTTTTTCATACATATACTATACATCAGAAGTGTTTAACGAAAGTTTAACATTATCTGTGTTCCTCTATTAAGTTTACTTTTTACATTTATATTAATTTTATTACGTTCTAACATACTTAAAACAGATGCTAACCCCAAGCCATTACCTTGAATGCTATAGTCTTCTCGGTAATTTTTTTCAAAGACTTTTTCAGGATGTTCCATGCCTTTACCTTTGTCTTCTATGATAAAGGTATTATTCTGATTATAAATTTTAATGGGATTCTCATCTCTATTATACTTAACAGCATTTGAGAGTAGGTTCTGAATGATACGACGTATATCAACGGGGTTAACCAAAACTCTTTGGTCTTCTAGTTTGAGCTCAAAGGCTTGCGTTCGGTATTGGAGTTTAAAGCCTTCAACTATCTCTTTTACTAATTCTTTTAGTTCTACTTCTTCAAATTCTATACTTGTCTTTTCATCAGCAAGGGCTAAGAGGTCATGTTGCATATCGGTGAGTTGTTTAGCAGACGATAAGATACGATTTAGTTTTTTAGGTTCTTCTTTACTTTTACGTAAAATAGATTTAGCATTGAGCATGATGGTTGCGATAGGGGTATTGATGTCATGAACAATATTGGCTATAAAATTGTCAATCATGGTTGAGGCTTGACGGACAGGTTTTAGCGCGAAGAAAGAGAGAAAAAGACTAATGGGAACAAACAAAAGAAGTACTAATCCTAAAGCATAAGCAATGTCTTTATACAAAGAGGAGAGGTTAGCTTTGGTGTTTTGGTAACTTTCGCAGCCACCCATTTCGAGTCGCATACATTCTATGTAGTTCATTTGGGTGGTAAGTTCTAACTCTTTAGTTAAACGACTACTTTCTTGTACATAGTAAAGTGTTCCTAAGAGAAGAAACATGAGCATGAAGGAGCCTAGAAAAAGAACAAAAAAGCGAACTAATGCAGTTTTTTCATAACGCTTCAAAAATATACCCTTGACCACGTATGTTACGTATGTGGTCTTCCCCAATGGCAGACTTTATTTTTTTGATATACCCTCTAAAAGTTGAATCTGTTATAAATTCACCTTCATAGACATCCTCTAAAATCTGTTCTTTTGAGATAACTTGCGCTTTATGTGCTAAAAAGTATTCAAGTATTTTGGCATCTTTTTGATTGAGTAGAATTTTCTTGTCATTGTTTTGAACTTCTAAGCTTTCAGGAAAGTAGCTTACTGTTTCTGAGAGTTTATGGACTTTTTTTTGTTTTAAAAACCTAAACATACGGGCAATGAGTTCATCTATGTCAAAGGGTTTTTTAAGGTAATCAGAAGCCCCAACATCAAAACCGTCTATGACATCTTGCGTTTTATTTTTAGAGGTAAGAAAAATAGTAGGTGTTTCATCTCCAGCTTCACGTAAAGCTTCTAAAAGTTTAAAACCATTCATTCCAATGACATTGACATCAAAAAGATAAAGGTCAAATTTTTCTTCATAAGTAAGATCAATGACTTCGTCAGACTTGTCTGTAGCTGTTAGATTAAACCCTTCATCCTCTAACTCTTCGACAATGGTATCACGTAGATTTAGGTCATCTTCTAGAAGCAGTATTTTATGCATTTAATGCTCAATCTGAGTGACAATGGCAATGGCTATGGCAAAACCACCGTCATGGGCTATGGAGAGGGAGGAGCTTTTCATTTTATGAATACTTCTAGCACGTTCAGTAAGCCTGAAATGAGGCGCACCTTTTTCATCTTTATAAATAATAATATCATGAAAACCAAGGTCAGCACAAATACCACAACCTAGCGCTTTAGCTATGGCTTCTTTAGCAGCCCAATAACCAGCAATGCTTTCTACTCTTTTAGAAAGTTCTTGTTCTGATGGACTTAAAAATCTGTCAAGAAATTTGTCTCCAAATTTATTAATTGATTTTTCAATTCTACTGACTACAGTAATGTCTGTTCCTATTTTCATAAAGTTAGTTTAGCAGATTTTTTAGATAAAATAAATAAAAAATAACCGATGTAAAGGTTTTGGAAGTAAAGATTTTGATAGAGACACTATTTGCATTTATTGGTACCCCCTTTGTTCGTTTTATGAAAAGTATGGAAGGCTTTGGGGCATATGTTATTTTTCAATTACAGCTTATTGGACTTATGTTTAAAAGACCATGGCGTATAAAACAGATATTTGAACAAGTTGAAGTTATTGCTATTGGTACCTTTGGTGTTATCTTTTTAACAGCACTTTTTCTAGGACTTATTGAGGCTGTTCAGCTTTATCAAGGTTTTTCAAAATTTGGAGCTGAAAGCTTTATGGGATACACTATCTTTGTCTCAATTACCCGAGCGCTTG
This sequence comes from uncultured Sulfurovum sp., assembly GCA_902727895.1. Classification (GTDB taxonomy): domain Bacteria; phylum Campylobacterota; class Campylobacteria; order Campylobacterales; family Sulfurovaceae; genus UBA1140. Next base: position 46,326 of record CACVAP010000059.1, on the reverse strand, counting down.
CTCCTCTTTTAGCTGCACTTATGGTAACAGCTCAAGCCATTTCTTCCATGTCAGCAGAGCTGGGAACCATGAGGGTTACAGAGCAGATAGATGCCATAGAAACCTTGGCAGTTGATTCTAAGAAGTATTTACTTGCACCACGTGTTATTGCAACGACGATTGCTGTACCCTTATTGGTCATAGCTTTTGATTTTATCTCTAACCTGTCAGCTTTTCTTATGGCATGGCTAGCGTTAGACATGAACCCTGTTGTTTATACCGATAGTATTAAGCAGTTATTGAATTTCTCAGACATTGGTACAGGGATAATCAAGGGATTAATTTATGGATATCTTATTGGTAGTATAGGTACTTATGTAGGTTATCATACTTCTGGTGGAGCAAAAGGTGTTGGTATTGCTACAACTAAAGCAGTTGTTTTGGCTTCGGTGACCATCTTTATAGCTGACTTATTTATTTCGATTATTTTCTTAGCATTAGATTGGTAAATATTCATCAGTTTTAATAAAGGCTAATATCTATCAATGGTTATTATTTTTTAATATTAACTTTTTTATTGTATTTAATAAAATATTTAAGTTTTAAATAAGTAATTTATTTTTTTTAGTTATCCTAATATAATCAAATTTATATTTCAGGAATCAAAATGAAAAGAATACAATTATCAGTACTTAGTTTAATTACATGTACAAACTTGTTAATGGCAGGAGGAGACTTTGGAGGTGTAACTACTTATGAAGTTGAAGATTTCCACGCAGCAGAAGTAGTAGAAGTAACACCAGTTATTGAGCCTGCACCTGTTGTTGAACCTACACCTGTTGTTGTTATGCCACCAGTAGTACCTGCTGAGGCAGATGTTTCTCCACTTTATGTGGGTATAGGAATTGTGGCTGCGAGATATGATGCAAAATGTCCTACCACTCCTTCAGGGTGTACTGTAGACAAAACAGGAGGCGTTCTTGTACGTGCTGGTTATGACTTTAACAAGTATATGGGTATTGAAGCTAGAGGGCTAATAACTACTATTAAATCTAATGGTGGAAAGATTAAACACCTTGGTGCATTTGTTAAGCCTATGTATCCTATAACAGAAGACTTAAATATTTATGCTTTAGGGGGAGTTGCTAAAACTACAACCCAAGGGAGTATGCGAAGAACTGATGTTACTGGTTTAGCTTTTGGTGCTGGTGTAGAGTATGACTTGTCGGAAGATAAGAAAAAAGATGCTAGGTACGATAGAGAGTTTGATGGATTAGCTGACCAAGAAAAAGGTTTTGGTGTGTTTGCTGACTATGAAAGACTTTATTATAAAGAAAACTCTCCAGACTTAGATGCTGTGAGTGTTGGTGTGACTTACGACTTCTAGTTTGAAAATGTTCAGTCAGTTTAATGGCTGAACATAGTTTGACCTATTATCTTCTTACATAATTCACTGGTGTTACACGTCTTCCCCACTTAAAATGTTTTCTATAGTAATTAGAACTTAATTTTGAAATAGTGACTTCATCTTTCCCTGAACTAGCATGAATAAAATTATCTTTTCCTAAGTAAATCCCAACATGCGAAACCTGTGTAGATTTTTTTGAATCAAAAAAGATTAAATCACCTTTTTTTAATTGTTCAGCTTTTATAAATTTTCCTCGTTGTGCTTGATCTCGTGATACTCTAGGTAAATTAATACCTTGTTTTGAAAAAACATGTTTTGTAAAACTTGAACAGTCGTATTGATAAGGACCATTTGCTCCATATTTATAGTCAGTACCTAAAAGTGATTTTGCTATTTTTTCAATGTTATTATTAATTTGGTTTGATGGGGTACTTATGATGTTCGGGATGTTTGTGCTTCTTCTGACTATTATTTTGTTCTCTTGTTGCTGATTAAGATAAGGATGGTAGCTATATGGACTACTGTAGCTACCATCTGCATTTTTAGAAACACAACCTGTAAAGAGAGAAATTATAGAGAGAAGTACTATGGAAGTTAATAGTTTTTTTTGAGTTCTTTTCATAATCTATTCCTATATGTTATATTTTATTTTTTTATTATATTAAATTATATAATTTAATATATTTAATTAAGTTTAATTTAAAATTAAAATATAATATTTATAAACTAATAATAATTTGTTATAAATATTTGTAAGGTTAGGTAATAGGGAAGTTGATAAAAATAAGGTTTAATAGGTTATTAGTGAAGAAGAAAAAAGAAGAGGGGTGGAGAAGGGGAATTTACATTCCCATTCCTCCCATACCACCCATGCCGTCCATTGGAGGCATTGGAGCAGCTGTTATTGGCTCTGGTACATCTGAAATAGTTGCTTCAGTTGTAAGAAGTAAAGAAGATACTGATGTTGCGTTAAGTAGTGCAACACGAGAAACTTTAAGAGGATCAATAATTCCAGCTTTTAGCATATCAACATACTCACCTGTAGCAGCATTAAATCCAATGTTTTCATCTGTAGCATTCATAACTTTGTCTACAACCACACCAGCATCGTAACCAGCATTAGTTGCAATTTGTTTCATAGGTGCAGCAATGGCACGTAAAATAATTTCAGCACCAATTTGTTGGTCACCTTCAAGTTCTACATTTACTTTTGAACCAGCTTTAATAAGAGCAGCACCACCACCAATAACAATACCTTCATCAACAGCAGCTTTTGTGGCACTTAGTGCATCATCTACACGGTCTTTTTTCTCTTTCATTTCTGTTTCAGTTGCAGCACCAACTTTAATAACAGCAACACCACCAGAAAGCTTAGCCAAACGTTCGTCTAGTTTTTCTCTGTCATAGTCACTTGTTGTGTTTGCAGCTTGAACTCTAATTTCAGCGACTCTTGATGCAACAGCTTCTTGTGAACCTCTACCACCAACAACTACTGTATTGTCTTTGTCTATAACAACTTTAGAACATTGACCAAGTTCAGCCAAGGTGGCTTTTTCAAGTACCAGTCCTAATTCGTCAGTAATAAGTGTTGCACCTGTTAAAATAGCGATGTCATTCAGCATTGCTTTTTTACGGTCACCAAAACCAGGCGCTTTAACAGCAGTGATATTTAGAACACCTTTCAGTTTGTTAAGTACCAAAGTAGAAAGTGCTTCACCTTCTACATCATCAGCAATAATTAAAAGTGGTCTTCCTGTTTGTTGAATTTGCTCTAAAACAGGTACTAAGTCTTTTAATGAAGTAATTTTAGCATCAGTTAAAAGAATTAATGGCTCATCAATTTCACAAGTCATTTTGTCTGTATTGGTCACAAAATAAGGAGAAAGGTAACCACGGTCAAACTGCATACCTTCAACTACTTCTAGTTCGTCCTCAATTCCTTTTGCTTCTTCAACGGTAATAACACCATCTTTACCAACACGTTCCATTGCTTCAGCAATAAGGTCACCAATTGCCTCGTCTGAGTTTGCAGAAATAGTAGCTACTTGTGCAATTTTCTCTCTGTCTTGAACTTCTAAGCTCATTGCTTTAAGTTCAGCAATAATTTCTTTAGTAGCTTTGTCCATTCCACGTTTAACTTCAATAGGATTTGCACCAGCTGTGATGTTTCTAAGACCCTCTTTAAAAATAGAGTGTGCTAAAACAGTTGCTGTTGTTGTACCATCTCCAGCTTCGTCAGCTGTGTTAGCTGCAACTTCTTTAACAAGTTGGGCACCCATGTTTTCAAGTGTGTCTGAAAGCTCAATCTCACGTGCTACTGAAACACCATCTTTTGTGATGTGTGGTGCGCCGTAAGACTTTTGAATAAGTACATTACGTCCACGTGGTCCCATGGTTACTTTTACTGCATCTGCCAGTTTTGTTACGCCTGCGAAAAGCCCAGAACGTGCTGTATCTGAAAAGTGTATTTCTTTTGCCATTATTTTATTACTCCAAAGATATCGTCTGAACTCATTATTAAGTACTCTGTTCCGTCAACTGTTATTTCAGTTCCACCATATTTAGGAAAGACAACAGTGTCACCTTCGTTAATACCAATCTCTATAGCTTCTTTACCTACAGCTACAACTTTACCTTCTAAAGGTTTTTCTTTTGCAGAATCTGGAATGTATAGACCAGATGCAGTTTGATTTGTTTGCTCTTCTCGTGCAATAAGAACACGATTACCTAATGGCGTAAATGACATTGGTTTTCCTTCTATAGTAATATTTTTGAAATACTAGTATATTTTCCTATAAACTCAGCCTAATATAGATAGTTAAAAATATTTTTTTAAGTATTTCAAGAAAACTCTTGACAAGAGATGGCTTTTTAACTATAATTCCGACGCTTCAAAACATAGGTGGTAAGGTAGCTCAGCTGGCTAGAGCGCTGGTCTCATAAGCCGGAGGTCGAGGGTTCGAGTCCCTCTCTTACTACCACCTTTAAACTTCACCATTTTTTAAACCTCACTTTTTATTCTTCATGCTTTAATTATTTGTAATTTTCTACTACTTTTTTTCATGTAAGTCGAATCTTATTTGTTTTAACCCAAAATATAATAATTAATCATATTAAGTTTAATTAAACTTATAGTATACTTATATATAATTTTTAAATTAAATTTGAAAGGTTAATAATATGTTTAATAAAATATTTCTAACAATATTTTTTTCTATGTCAGTAGCTTATGCCGTGGATGATTTTTCCTCTGAAAGATTACTTGGAATTGAAGTTGGGTATACCACTACAACAACACATGATGGTACAGTACAAAATAAAGATCGTAACGTAGAGATAGGTTTTCGACTAGGTGCTCAAAATGAAGACTGGAGAACAATGCTGCAAGCAAACTTTATGAAAGTAAATGGTCGAGATTATCAAAAAGTTATGCTTAACTTTGACCGTTTTGTTTGGGCTAGTCTTTATGAGACTGATAGCATAGTATTTAAGCCTTATATAGGTGGGCATGTTGGATGGCTAAGATATACAGATAACATATCTTTAAATGACAACGGTTTAGCCTATGGAGGACAAATGGGGTTAGCGCTAAATGTACTTGATCAAGTAGATTTTGACTTTGGGTATAAACACACAGTAACAGACATAGATAGTGTTGATAATTTCGGTTCATTTGTATTTGGTGCCAACTATATATATTAATATTTTTTAATTAAAGGACAAGTTACTGTCCTTTAATCCTCTCTTTCTCAATTTTCTACTATAATTTCAGCAATAATTTTCACTATAAACAGGTATAAACTATGATTGATTTAAAATATTTACAAAAAAACTTTGATGAAGCAAGTGCTAAGTTCATAAAAAAAGGTGTTGCACTAGAGACACTTGAAAACTTGAAAGAGCTTTTTGCGACACTTAAAGAGAAAAATGCAATTCTTGAAGAAGCTAAAGCAGAGCAAAATCAAATGTCTAAACTTTTTGGTGAGTACATGCGTGAGAAAAAAGATGTAAGAGAATTAAAAGCTAAAGTTGATGCTAAGAAAGAAGAGATAGTTACTTTACAAGAAACAGCTAGAGAAGCACAACAAGCTTTAGAAAATGTTGCTTTAGCCATGCCAAATCTACCTGATGACTCTGTTCCAGAGGGGGAAGATGAAGATGATAATGTTGAGCTAAGAAAAGTACTTGAACCAAAATCTTTTTCTTTTGAAGCAAAAGAGCATTGGGCATTGGCTGAGATGAATGGTTGGATAGAATTTGACCGTGGTGTAAAATTGGCTAAAAGTCGTTTTGCAGTACTTCGTGGAGATGCAGCAAGAATAGAACGTGCTTTGATTAACTTCTTTTTAGATGTGAATCGTAAGAAAGGTTTTGAAGAAGTTTGTGTTCCGTTTATTAATAATGCAGCCATGCTTCAAGGAACAGGACAATTACCAAAGTTTGAAGATGATTTATTTAAAATAGATGGTGAAGACTTATATTTGATTCCCACAGCAGAAGTGCCATTAACAAATCTTTACAATGATGAAATTTTAACAGAAAAAGAATTACCTATTTTATTAACAGGATACACACCTTGTTTTAGAAAGGAAGCTGGCTCAGCAGGGCGTGATACACGTGGTATGATAAGACAGCATCAGTTTGACAAAGTTGAGATGGTAGCCATAACAACACCTGAACAGAGTGAAGAGACTTTTAAAATGATGGTAGATAATGCTTCTGATATTTTAACTCAACTTGGTCTTCCACATAGAGTGGTTGAACTTTGTGGTGGTGACCTTGGTTTCTCTGCTGCAACGACGATTGATCTTGAAGTTTGGCTTCCTGGACAAGGAAAATACAGAGAAATTTCATCAATTTCAAATACACGTGATTTCCAAGCTAGAAGAGCAAAGATTCGTTACAAAGATGGAAAGAAAAATGTATTAGTAAATACCTTGAATGGTTCAGCTTTGGCTGTAGGACGTACACTTGTAGCCATTATGGAAAACTATCAGAATGAAGATGGAAGCATTAATACACCTGAAGTATTAAAACCTTACTTAGGTCTTTAATTTTAATAGCATCTGAAGAGGTAGTAAGCATTTTTATATGCTTACCTATGAATGGAGTTATGCGCTTATAACTCTAATATTATCTGCATGCATTCTTTGTAAAATAGTTTCCATTGATGCCAATGTATTACCTGAAGATTCACAAGATACACAAGCTCCTTGGTACTCTACATAAACCATAAGGTAGTCAAATCTTTCTACTACATTAACTAACTCTACATCACCATTGTCTTTCTGTAAGAAACCTCTTATCTTCTCTTCAATTGTTTGATCAATAGCATTTATTTTTTCAACCAATGTCATATTTGCAAATTTTTCTTGTTCTGTCATAATTTCTCCTTGAGTTAACGGAAAATAGCATATAAAACTTAATATGGGATTAATCTACTAAGCTACTTTACTTTGAAGAAGCATTAGTATCCATAGTTGCGATATAATTAGCCAGTTTATTGATGTCTTGGTCAGAGAAGGTACTTAATTGTAAGTTCATAATATTCCCTAAACCATATTTATTTAATTCACTATTCTTATAGGCTGTCAATTGTTTAATGGTTAGATTTTTATCTTGACCTCCTATTATGGCTGACTTACTAAGTGCCTGAATTTCTCCATTCTCACCATGACAACCAGCACAGTTTTTATAGAGTTCTTGACTATTCGCAACCAGTGCTAAAGTTGTGATAAGTAGCAGTAAAATTTTTCTCATAGTTATTCCTTTTGTATAGTCATCATAGTATCTTAATTTTGTAATGAAATTGTGAAATGATATTAAGCTATGCTATAATATTAAAAATAAAATATAACAGAGGATTCCTATATGTTTAAAAAAACAATTGTAACAACACTTTTATCATCAGCAGTATTACTTGCTGACAGTGGTGTTGGTATAAATATTAATGAAGATGATTTAGAAATTGAAGCTGTATTGGATTCAAGAAATTTAGAGGCACTCCAAACAAGTAGTACTATATATCAAGCAGATGTTAATTTTCTACGAGCAGATACTGAAAAGCTTATTGGTTTAGGTATTGGTGCGACAAATAATCTTGAAGCTGCTGAGGGTGTTGAAGTAACTTTAGGTGCAAAGTTTATTTGGGCTGAGGTTGGTAGTGATGATTTTTCAGCAATGCCATTAATGGCAAAAGTTCGTTATACTTTTCCTCCTTTAGAATTTGGTATACCTCCTATTTCTCTTGAAGCAAGTGGTTTATATGCACCATCAGCATTAAGTTTTAGTGATTCTGAATCATATTCAGAGTATAGAATTTCTGGAGATATAGAAGTTATTGAAAATGTAAAGATTTATGCTGGATATAGAAATATTCATACCGAGTATAAAGGTTATAGTAGAGACTTGTTTGATACTGGTTATTATGCTGGGTTAAAAATTACTTATTAAATTAACCATTGTGGGCTTTTTAGCCCACAAAAAATCTATATAGAAGTGACACTATTCAACGGTTACAGACTTCGCTAAGTTTCTTGGCATATCTACATCATTCCCTAGTCTTACTGAAATTTCAAGTGCAAGTAATTGGGTAACAACCATCATCTCAAAAAACTCTAACATCGGGTGTGAATCATAAGTTGTTTTAACATAGTCATCAGCTAAATCAAAAGGTTCAGGGGATATGGCTAACACAGTCGCATCTCTTGCACATAACTCTTCTACATTAGATTTTATTTTTTCATAGTGTAAAGATTTAGGCATAAGCGCTACGGTGAAAAGCTCTGCATCGGCTAAAGCAATTGGTCCATGTTTCATCTCTCCAGATGGGTATCCCTCAGCGTGTAAATAAGAAATTTCTTTTAGTTTTAAAGCCCCTTCAAGTGCTAAGGGAAAGAATAGGTCTCTTCCTATAAAGAAAAATCCATGACCATGTAAGTAACGTTTTGAAAGACGGGTCATTTTAGGATGAATGCTGTCATTAATTAAAAGTGATTTAGGGGTTTGTCTCATAGCATTTAATTCTTCTTTTAGAAGTTCACTATCTATAGTCTTTTTAGCTTGTGCTACATAAATAGCTAGCATCCAAAGTACCATGGTTTGAGTAGCAAATGCTTTGGTACTTGCTACGCCTTTCTCAATTCCTGCACGGGTAAGTACAGCTGCATCAGATTCTCTTACTATTGATGAGTTATCTACATTACAAATACTTAGACTTCTTAATCCAGCTCTTTTTGCCATTTTAAGTGCTTCTAGTGTATCAGCTGTTTCTCCACTTTGAGAGATGGTTATAAAGAGAGTATCTTCACGAAGTAGGGGCTCTTTATATCTAAACTCAGAAGCAATCTCAACTTGACAAGGAATTTTCGCAATACGTTCAAAAAGATATGAAGCTGTAAGTGCTGAATGATATGAGGTTCCACAAGCACAAATTTTTATGTTAGAGATATTGTCAAAAAGGTTTTTATCTAGCTCTTCAAAGTCTATTTTATCTTCAAGTACACGACCCATCATGGTATCATTCATTACTTGACTTTGTTCATAGATTTCTTTTTCCATAAAAAATCGGTAACCATCTTTTTGTGCCATGGCTTTGTCTGTAGCCAATGCTTGTTTAGAAAATGTTTTTTCTCCATTAGCATCAAAAAGAAATACTTTACCATCTTTAGCATAACCAAACTCACCATCTTCTAAATAATAAACCTCAGTAGCTTTCCCAATAATTGGTGTATCTGATGAAGCAAAATAAACATCTGATTCATTAAATCCAATAAGCATAGGTGAACCATTTTTAGCAAAATAGATGGTTTCTTCATCAGCCTCAGTTATTAACAAAGTGGCATAAGCACCATCAAGTTTAGCAATGGTATCTTGAAATGATTGCCATGGGTTGTTATTAATATTATGATTTTTTTCAAAAAGGTGAACAATTGTTTCTGTGTCTGTTTGGCTTAAAAACTTAACACCATCTGTTTGTAATTCTTTTTTTAGTTCTTGATAGTTTTCAATAATCCCATTATGTACAACAAAAGAGTAAGCTCCCATATGTGGATGGGCATTAAGCTCAGTTGGCTTACCATGTGTTGCCCAACGTGTATGACCAATTGAAACTCCAAAGCCTACACTTTCATAATCTTTTGTTTTTTCTCTTAAGTTTTTCAGTCTACCAACTGCTTTAAAGTTCTTAAGTTGTTTGTTTTCTATAATGGCAATACCAGCTGAGTCATAGCCTCTATATTCTAACTCTTGTAATCCATCTAGTAAAATTTCTTTTTTTTCATTTTTTCCAAGGTATCCAATAATTCCACACATATTTTAATTCTCCGTAAGTTCTTTAATGATTAGACTAGTATTATCACAAAAGTTTCCATTCTTCTCGATTAAAAAAAGGTCATTGACTCTGTTGCTTTTTGTGTGAATCTTTGCTGAGTTGATATCAATGCTTAAGCCATCGAATAGATTAATGATATAGGAGAGTAATCCTCTTTGATCAGCACAGTTTAATTTTAGTAAAGCATTTTCTTTTGAATGATTACAATCAATAAAGATATCTTCTTCTAAAATTTTGGGTTTTGCTATTTTTAAATCATGTACTTGGAGAAGGGATTCTTCTATAAGTTGATGAAGGGCAAAAGAGTCATCTTCCTTAATGGTTTGATCAAAATCAATTCTAAAATACTTAATTCCATTAAAAAGTTTGTAAATATCCATATGCACAAGGTTTAAGTGAGAAAGTTTATAAAGGAAAAAACTGAGATCAAGGTTGCCTTTTCTTAGAATTTCAATGGTTAAAAAGTTCTCATTCGAGATGCTGTATTCATGATTTTCTAAGTGATGTGCTTTTGTGATAATATCAAGAACATGTTGAGGTTTATTTTTAATGAAAAACATATCAGAATTAATTTTTAGTACTTTTTTTTGTAAGGTTTTAGGTAGGGCTTTAAAATCAGAAAGTTTTTCTAATTGTTTTTCTTTTTTAATTCGTTTAGAGGTTTCCTTTAACAGAGATACATTTTGAATGGCTAAGGAAGCTTGGTTATAAAGTTGTCGAATAAGACTGGCAGAGAAGTCATTATAAGTGTTTGTTCCAACACCTGTCATATCGGCATAGGTTAAGATATAGATAAAGTCTAACTCTTTTTGGGTTGGGAAGTAAGATGAAAACTTTAAGATAGTTTGTTCTGAGTGTAAGTCTTCTCTTTGGGCTGTAATACTCATCAGTAAATGGTGTAGAATAAGGTTTTTCCCTAGTTTTATCTCTTCGCTACTTAGGTCTAATTTTTCACCCATACCCTTCATAAGAACCGTTCCTACTTCAGAGTGAGGTTTTTTTCGACCTTTTCCTGCATCATGTAAGAGCGTCACTACCTTTATAAAAGTCTTTTCTCTTTGACTTAATGACTCATAAATTTTTTGAACACGTTCATCTTGAATATTTTCTAGTGCTTCAATACATTTAACTGTATGGATACCTACGGCATATTTATGATAACCATCAAACTGTGGTAGATTGATGATTTTTTTTAGATAAGGAATGGTGTAACCTAGAAGGCGTGTTTCAATAAGGGTTGTTAAAATTAAGTGAGATTGAGGATGTTCAAATATCTTGGTTAGGACAGGGTAAATTTCTCTACCAACTTGAGGTGTTCTGGGACTGTTGTAGAGTGCTTTAAGGAAATCTGGATGAACAGGAAAAAGTGTTTCTTTACTTTCTGACATCTGTTTTATAAGTTCAAGGTAGCTGGTACTTTGGGGTAGAAGCATCTTTTCTCTATTGTGGTATTGGCTAAGTTCCTCAACCCAAATAGTAGTATGTAATTTTATTGTTTTAAGATGAGTTATTACTTTTCTTGAAAATCTAAGTTGCCCTCTTTTGCTGTCTTCATAGCCTAAATAACGTGATACTTCAGGAATGAGCTGGAGACGTAATCGATCTTCTTTTTGTCCTGCTGCAAGATGTAGTGCTGAGCGTATTTGAAATAGAAATTCTAAGGCTTTCCAAAACTCTTTATACTCTTTAGGTGTGACAATAGAAGTATCTAAATCTTTAATACGGGTTACATTATGAAGAACATTTCCTATCCAGTAGACAAGGTTTGCATTTCTAAAGCCTCCAACACCCTCTTTAATGTTCGGCTCCATCGTCATAGGATATTTTTTATGCAATTCTGCCATCTCTTCAATTTTCGCATGAATAAACTCTTGAGGATTGTCTTTACGCATACGCATGAGTTCATTTTGAACTTGTCCCCAAAGTTGTTTAGAGCCTACAATATAACGAGACTCTAGCATGGAACTTTTTATGGTAATGTCACTCTGAGAAACTTCAAGGAGTGTTGAAACTTCATGTACTCTATGCCCTAGTTTTAATCCAGCATCCCATAGTATATAGAGTATTTTCTCTATCATTTCTTGGGTGTTGTAACCAGGAAGCTCCTTGTAGACAATCATTAAGTCAATGTCTGAGTGAACACAAAGTTGTTCACGCCCATAAGAACCAAGTGCGAGTAGCGTAATTGGAAGGGTATTACTTAACGGCATGTAGGTGCCAAACATTGAACGCATGGCAGCTTTATAGACCAATTCTAAAATGGTATCAATCTTATGCGTGTGCTTGAGTAGAAAACCTTTTCCTGAACTCTCACGAAATGATTCATCTAGGGTTCCAAAATAGCTTTTAATGTCAGCTTTTAAAAGTTTCGAAATTTCAAAATCTGGTGCATTGTCATAGAGTAGTGATTCAATCTCATTTTTTATATTTTTCATGGCATATCATAACAATTAAATGATAAAATGCAACCACTAATATCAAGAGAGAAGTGATGAAAAAAGAAGCATATTTAAATAAATTAGAAACTTTAAAGAAATGGGCATATGCCTACTACGTAAATGACAATCCTGTGGCAACTGATGAAGAGTATGATGTGTTATATCATGAGGTACTCGACTATGAAACAGCTAATCCAAGCGAAGTAGCTGAAGACTCACCCACCAAAAGAGTAGGAGGTGTGGTTCGTGATGAATTCTCAAAAGCGACACATATTAAACGTATGTGGAGTATGGAAGATGTTTTTAAAACAGAAGAAGTACAAGAATGGCTAGACCGAACGGTTAAAAATGTAGGGGTGACTCCGTACTTTTGTGAACCAAAGTTTGATGGTGCAAGTATGAACTTACTGTATGAAAATGGAAAGTTAGTACGTGCTATTACTAGAGGAGATGGGCTTATAGGTGAAGAGGTTACGGATAATGTCCGTACCATTCGTTCAGTTCCATTAAGCATAGATTACCAAGGTCAAATTGAGATTCGTGGTGAAGTGGTTATTCGTAAAGATGATTTTGAAATCATTAACAAAGAGCGAAAAGCAGAGGGTGAAAATACCTTTGCCAACCCACGAAATGCAGCAGCTGGAAGTTTACGTCAATTAGACTCTAGTATTACAGCAAAGCGTCGTTTGGTATTTTACCCTTGGGGGCTTGGAGAAAATACTTTAACAGAAGCAAATCTTTCTGAAAAAATGGACTTTATTTATGCTTTAGGTTTCTTAGAACCACCTTTTGTAAGAGCCTGTAATAGCATAGAAGAGATAGAAGAGTTTTATCATTTTCTTATAGCCAATCGTGATGATATTCCAATGATGATGGATGGAATGGTTATTAAAGTAGATGACACGGTAAAACAAGAGCAGTTAGGCTATACGGTGAAAGTACCTAAGTGGATGTGTGCTTATAAATTTCCAGCACTTGAAAAAGTAACCAAAGTAAATGCCATTACCATTCAAGTAGGACGAACAGGAGTGCTTACTCCTGTTGCAGAAGTTGAACCTGTAGATTTAGAAGGTGCAATGATTGCCCGTGCGACTTTACATAACTATGATGAGATAGAACGTAAAGGTCTTAAAGTTGGGGATTCCGTTATTTTAATTCGTTCAGGTGATGTTATTCCTAAGATTACTAAGGTTTTAGCTGACAGACGAACTGGTGATGAGGTTGATATTGTTCGTCCAACAGCTTGTCCTACTTGTAATTCTGAAGTTTTAGATGAAGGAACATTAATAAAATGTCAAAATATGGATTGTCCTTCACGTGTGGTGAATTCGATTATTCATTTTGCTAAAAAAGGAAGTATGAATATTGATGGGCTTGGTTCACGTATTGTTGAGATGTTAGTAGAAGAAGGAAAAATAAAAGACATTTTAGACCTTTATACTTTAAGATTTGAAGACATCGAAGGAATGGAAGGTTTTAAAGAGAAACGTATTAACAAACTTTTAGAAGCCATTAATGATTCAAAAGGAACTACTTTAGCCAAACTACTTTCAGCAATGGGAATTGAACACATTGGAGCTGTTGCTGGAAAATCCATTGCCTTAGAGTTTGGTTTGGGTATAGTGGATGTAAATGAAGAACAGTTAGAAGCAATAGATGGTATTGGTTTAGAAATGGCTACTTCTTTTGTTGAGTTTATGAGGGTGAATCGTGAATTTGTTTTGAAATTATTCGATAAAATTGAGCCTATGGTTGAAGAAAAAGTGGAAGCTGTTGAAAATCCATTTAAAGATAAAACAGTAGTGCTTACAGGTACCATGTCTGTTGGACGTGGAGTAGTCAAAGAGATGATGGAAAAGCTTGGGGCAAAAGTAAGTGGTTCAGTATCTAAAAAGACTGACTTTCTAATTCATGGGGAAGATGCTGGGTCTAAATATGATAAGGCAGTAAAGTTAGGCGTAGTTACTTTAACAGAAGAAGCGATGAGAGAGATAATTTAATTTTTTATCTCCATAGATACTATTTGCACTTGAGTAACTTTTAGCTAAAATACGTTAATTATTTATGAAGGTGTGACATTGGAATGTGAACATTTTGGAACCTGTGGTTCTTGTAGTATTTATGACGTAAGTTATGAAGTAGAGTTGGCTCAAAAAAAAGAGCGTGTATTAGGATTATTGTCTCCTTTTGAAGTTAAAGATTTAGAAGTTTTTTCAGCAGAGCCTTCACATTATAGAGCAAGATCAGAGTTTAAGATTTGGCATGATGGTGATATTTGTTCATATGCTATGGGACGTTTAGATAAAAAAGGTGCAGTAAACATTGGTGAATGTCCAAAAGTTATTGTTCCCATAGAAAAAAGAATGCAACCGATTTTAGATAAAATTAATGCTTCAACGGTTTTAAAAAATCGTCTTTTTTCCATTGAGTTTTTGGCAACAACTACAGATGAATGTTTAATCACCATGATTTACCATAGAAAGCTAGGTGATGACTGGACGGCAGAAGCTAAAGAACTTGAAACACTTCTAAATGCTAAGATTATGGGGCGAAGTCGTAAACAAAAAGTCATACTTACAGACGAATTTGTAATGGAAAAACTTTTCATAGATGGTCAAGACTATTTGTATAAACACTATGAAAGTGGATTTACTCAGCCAAATCCAGCTGTAAATGTTCACATGATAGAGTGGGCAATAAAACAAGCTAAAAAAGTAGAAGGAAAGGGTGACTTTTTAGAGAGTTACTGTGGACTAGGTAATTTCACTTTACCTCTTTCTAAGTATTTTGATAAAGTTTTAGCAACAGAGATTTCTAAACGTTCTATTTATGCTGCTAAAGAAAATTGTGAGTTGAATGATGTAAGTAATATAGAGTTCATTCGCCTTGCTTCAGAAGAGATGACCCAAGCACTTAATAAAGAGCGAGAGTTTACCCGTCTTAAAGAGGTGGATTTAGATTCTTATTCTTTTTCAACTGTATTGGTTGATCCACCTCGTGCAGGATTAGACATGGAAAGCATTAAGCTGATTCAAGGGATTGAAAATATTATTTATATTTCTTGTAATCCTGAAACTTTAGCTAGAGATTTAGTAGAATTAACAAAAACACATAGTATAGATGATAGTGCTATTTATGATCAGTTTCCTCACACCCATCATGTTGAGTCGGGTGTGTTTTTGAGGAAAAAGTAAGACTAGTCAATCGCATCATCAAAATGTCGTGTGTTAAAATTATAAATTTCAACAGCACCTGATCCAATGTCGTACCACCAACCTTCCAATTCAATTTTATCATTAATTAAGTTGTCTTGGATGTACGGATACTCCATTAGACGTTGAAGAGAAACAACAATATTATGTTTTTCGGTCAGTTGAAAGATATTTTTATTTTTATTGGCATGTACTTCTAACATAGAAGCACTTTTTGCTGGAGTAATATGGCTTAACCATTGATCCACATGGTTGAGTTTTTGTTCACCTTCTTTAGCCTTGTGGTACATGTAGGCACAGGCACCACAGTTACTATGACCTAAAATCACAATTCTTTTAATATGTAATACATTTACAGCATACTCTATGGAAGCTTGGGTTGAGCCTTTTGAAGGGAAATAGGGAGGCACAATGTTGCCAATATTTCTGATAATAAATAGCTCTCCAGGATGAGCATCTAGTAATAGTGCAGGGTCAATACGACTGTCACTACAAGTTATAATCATGGTTTCGGGTTTTTGGCTTCTTGAAAGGGTAGAGAAAAGTTCTTTATTCTCTTTAAAATATTGTTTCATAAATTTAGAGTAGCCGTCTTTTTGTAGTTTATCCATTTTTTCACGCTTTATGTTTTTTTATGATATTTTATATGCAATTAACTTTACATATACTTTTGGATTTAACGATAAAAAGTAAATAAGAGGAAATTCATAAAATCTATTGATATTTGTCAAGTTTAATGGGTATTTTAATCAAGTAATTGAACATATAAAAAACCAATTAATGTTTAGCTAATGAACTTTGGCTACAATCTGAGTCATAATTTTAAAAGTAAATTTTTTCCACACTTTATAAGAAGTTTACTAGACAGGACTAGCATGTTAAAGCACATATTTTCAGTTAAAGTAGCCGTTGTGGTACTTTTCCTTTTTGGAGCTATTGTTGGAGGTGCCACGTTTATTGAAAACGATTATGGTACGCAGACAGCAAGAGCACTTATTTACAATGCTCAATGGTTTGAGTTCTTTATACTTTACTTTATATTACTACTACTTTTCAACATGTCAAAGTATAAAAGTTACAAGTCAAAACCTTCAGTTTTTCTCTTTCATACAGCATTTCTGGTTATTGCTATTGGTGCAATGATTACCCGTTATGTTGGTTATGAAGGGGTTATGCATATTCGTGAAAATGCTATCTCTTCGAGTATGATTTCTGCTGAAAAGTTTTTAAAAGTACATGTCGAAAATGGAAAAGAGAGTGTTGATCATGAAGAGAGTGTTCTTTTTTCCTCCATGACCAAAAATTCTTTATCAAAAAGTTGGGATGTTAATGGAAAAGAAGTTTCTATAGACTTAGTACGTTATTTGCCAACAGCTAGCGAAGAGTTAACTCCTGATGCAGTTAATGGTAAGAAAACTTTAGAGCTTATGATTGCAGCTGGTGGAAAAGGAAAGCCTGTTTTTGTTGCTGATGGTTCAGTTCACGATGCAGGAACTTTTCTAGTATCATTTAACAAGAAGGTGACTACCGTTAAAAAACCTCTTTTAAGTATTAGTTCTAAAGCAGATGGAACCTTAGAGGTACAAAGTGATTTTGGAATGAAAACGCTTTCTATGTTAACGCAAAAAGAGGCTGAACTTTCTAAAGGGGTAAATGCTTTTACTAAAAAGATGCTCTATCAGTTTAATGGTAACTCTGTAGTTCTTAAAGAGATCCATGAAAAATCTGTTATGAAATACGTAAGTAAATCGCTTAAGACTAAAGGTGGTCAACCCGAATTGGCTACTTTTTTAGTAAAGGTTGATGGTAAAGAAAAAACAGTTAATCTACTTTCCTATCCTGGAACTATTTCTGAGATCCAAACTGTCAATGTTGCTGGTATAGATGTTTCAATGTATTTGGGTGTGAAGCGAATTGCCATTCCATTTTCTATTAAACTTATTAACTTTGAACTAGAACGTTACCCTGGTTCAAACAGTCCATCTGCTTACTCTTCTGATGTTGAACTCATAGATCGTTCAAAAGGGATTGATGGAATGCCATACAAAATTTTTATGAACCATGTACTTGACCATAGAAGCTACCGATTCTTTCAGTCTTCTTATGATCAAGATGAAAAAGGAACTGTACTTTCAGTAAACCATGATCCAGGAACATGGCCAACTTATATTGGATACATCTTACTAACACTTGGAATGCTTTGGAATCTTTTTGACAGTAAAGGACGTTTCCAAAAACTACTTAAAGGTGCAAGAAAACTACAAAATGAAAAAGTACAAAATGTTTCGGTCGCTGTAGCACTTATGTTCTTTTTATCATATGCATCACCTCTGGAAGCTGCCAAGTTACCAACACTTGATGCTAATATGACAAAAATGATAGAGGCATATCCTGAAGAAGTAGTAAGTCAGTTTGGTAAGCTTACTTTACAAGATACCCGTGGACGAATGAAGCCTCTTGATACCATGGCACATGAAGTCATCGCTAAATTGGCTGGGAAAAGTAGTATTTATGGTGTTGAACCTACAGCCATGATGTTAGGAATGACAGTTGAGCCTAAGAAGTATCAGCATATTCCAATGATTAAAGTGGAACATATTAGAATTGCTAAAGAGCTGGGTTTAGCAGAAGGTACTACTTATGCTAAATTTTATGACTTTTTTACGCCTGATGGAGACTATAAACTACGTAAGCAGATGAATGATTCTGTACGTACAAAGCCTTTAGATAAAAATCTTTATGATAAAGAATTGGTTAAAGTAGATGAACGTCTAAATGTTGCTTACATGATTTATACAGGAGCCTTACTTCAAATATATCCAGCACCTAATCATGCTAATAACAAATGGATGAACCCTCAAGATGCTATCACTAAGTTTCCAGAAGAGGTTGCCGAAATGACACGAATGATGACGGTGTACCTCTTTCAAGGAGCAGGAATT
This sequence comes from uncultured Sulfurovum sp., assembly GCA_902727895.1. Lineage (GTDB taxonomy): Bacteria > Campylobacterota > Campylobacteria > Campylobacterales > Sulfurovaceae > UBA1140. Next base: position 28,015 of record CACVAP010000059.1, on the reverse strand, counting down.
GTTCAGGAAACTGGAGATACAGACAAGTTTAACAAAGCAATGAAGCTTATTAATATGTACCAAAAAAAGTTTGGTGCCGAAGTTATTCTGTCTGAAACAGCAGTTGATGTTGAAATTCAGTACAACAAATTTGGATTCTTTTCTAAGTTAGTTCCTCTCTATCTTTTAGTAGGTATTGTTTTACTTTTAGCAGCATTTGTGAATGTTGTTAAGCCCAATCGCGTTCTAAAGTGGATTGCAATGACTTCATGGGGGCTTATGATTTTAGGCTTTGTTATTCATGTTGTTTCTATGGGAATGCGTTGGTATATTGGTGGACATGCACCTTGGTCAAATGCTTATGAATCTATAGTCTTTATTGCAGCTTCAACAGTGGCAGCAGGACTAATTTTTGCAAGAAGATCACCATTTGCTTTAGGAGCAACAGCATTACTTGCTGGTGTTACCATGGGTGTTGCTCATATGAACTTCATTAATCCAGAGATTACTACCTTAGTACCTGTACTGAACTCATATTGGCTTATGATTCATGTGGCAACGATTATCTCTGGAGATGGTTTCTTAGGGCTTGGTTCAATCATCTCGTTAGTAGTGCTTATTTTGTATATCATGAAACGTGGGGAAAATGAAAATATCGACCGTGCGATTAAAGAGCTTAATAGCATTGCTGAAATGAGTATTATTGTTGGATTATTCTTGATGACCATTGGTAACTTCCTTGGGGGAGTTTGGGCAAATGAGTCATGGGGTCGTTATTGGGGTTGGGATGCAAAAGAGACATGGGCTGCTGTAACCATTTTGGTTTATGCAACCATTTTACATTTACGTTTCATTCCAAAGTTAAACAATCCATTCGCATTTAACGTTGCTTCACTTTGGGGTTACTCAACGGTGATTATGACTTACTTTGGGGTTAACTACTACCTTTCTGGACTTCATTCTTATGCAGCTGGTGCGCCAATGCCATTACCTGATTGGGTCATTCCTGCTGTGATAGGTCTGTTTATTTTGACATTGATTTCAGCTAAATCTTGGAAGAACATTCAAATAGTATTTATACTACTTGCGCCACTTATTCTTTGGGTAGCTGGACTGTTATTGATGTTAAACAAGTATTAGGTGATGCTAAGTACGAAAGAAGATAAGTACAATGGTTTGATTGTAGAGACAGAAAGTATAGAAACTTCTGTCTTAGAGTTTAAATCATCACTTGAAAAATTATTAGAATCATCAAAAGCACAAAAAAAAGCATTATTGTGGATAGACTTACAGTCTGAACAAGCAGAGCATATTGCCATTGCTTTACAAATGGGTTTTGACTTTCACAACTGTGAAGCCAAAAGAACTACCCTGACGTTTCAAGTAACAAAAAATGCTTATATCCCTGTACCTCCAACACATACTATTGGTGTTGGTGCTGTAGTCATTAATAATAAAAATGAACTACTAATGGTTCGTGATAGAATCCATACTTCACACTCTATTTACAAACTGCCTGGAGGTATGTTAGAACATGCACAAAGTTTAGAAGAGGGTGTGGTTAGAGAAGTTTGGGAAGAGACAGGAATCAAAGCCAAACTTATTAAAATGGTTTCTGTTTTAAACTCTCATCCTTTTACGTTTAACAAGTCCAATATGTATGTAGTCTTTCAATTAGAAGCAGAGAACTTTGAGATTAATGTTGTGGATACCCATGAGATAGAGTTTGCATTATGGATGCCTCTTGAAGAGTTTTTTGCACATGAAGAGATGTCTGACTTTCAGAAAAACTTGGTTGATGCTGCTTTAAATCATGACGGAATATCTTTGACAGCATATGAGCATAAACTGCCTCATAAAAAGCATGTGGAAGTATATAGTTAAATAGTATTTTATTTTATTTTATTTATTTTTGATATAATCCTTTTTTAATCAATAAAGGATATACAATGTTAAATGAATTTAAAAAGTTTCTAATTAATGGAAATATGGTAGATATGGCTGTAGGTTTTATTTTTGGTGGTGCTTTTGCAACTGTAGTAAAATCATTCGTTGCGAATGTAATGATGCCTCCTATAGGTATGTTATTGGGAAATGTAGACTTTTCTCAACTTTTTATAGCGTTAGATGGAAAAGAATATGCAACAATGGATGCATTAGATAAAGCTGCTGCTCCTGCTATTAAATATGGAATGTTTATTAATGATACTATTTCATTTATAATTTTAGGTTTTGTAATGTTTATGTTGATCAAAGCATATAATAAAATGAAAGAACCAGAAGAAGAAGCTGCTCCAACAACTAAACATTGTAATGAATGTGCAATGGAAATTCCTGTGGCTGCTAAAAAATGTGGACACTGTGGAAGTACAGACGTTTAAGTAAACTGGTAAAATATACCTTCTCTAAGTCTAAAATCTTTTTTATGATTAAAAAGGTTTTAGATGATATAATAATTTGTCTCTAGGGACAATTTTAAATTTTAAAAGGACAATAATGATTAAAATTATTTTATCTACAGCTGTAGCAGCGATGCTATTTTCTGGATGTGCTGATGTTGCTGAAAACATCGTAAAAACTGGTGCTAATGATGCTAAAAGTGCAGCTGTAAACTCTGCTACAGCTACAGCAACAGATGCTGTTAGTTCTGCAACTAGTGGAATTCAAGGAGCTGCTGTATCTGCTGCTGTTCAAAATACTTCGGTAACTGATATGGCTGTAAATGCTGCTAAGGGTGCTGCTACAGATGCTGTTGGTTCAGCAGTTCAGACTCCTTCAATGACTGATATGGCTGTTGATAAAGCTGTAGAAATTGCTGATGAGCATACAGATGGTAAAGCATCTATGGTTAAAGGCTTACTTGGTCAATAGTTCTAAACTATGCAAAGAGTAGTTCTTACTTTACTCTTTGTTATTTATATAAAACTGATACCCCTCCAGATTATTTTAATCCATATCCCAATTTTTCCAATTGAACTTTTAGTTGTTCTTTTATTTCACCTTGAAATTCTAAACTATTTTCTTTGATTGTTCCACCTGTTCCTAACTTTTTCTTTAGGGTCTTTAATAATTCTTTTAAGTCATTAGCTGCTAAACAAAATGGTTGCACAATGGTCACCACTTTTCCTCTCCGTTTTTCTTTTGCAAAATGTAGTTGATGTTTATTGGCTACTTTGATTTCGGTTGAAATTTTCTTTTTAGCTTTTTCTTTGTTATCTGCTGACCAGTCATCCGAAAAGTCAGCACCCATTTCAAATAGATTTTTTTTCATTTTTTCTCTTTTTATTTATTATAGTAGTTATTTCTTATCCTTATAAAATAAATTTTTTAAATTAATATTATATTTTATTTTTTTTTAATAATGTAAGTATAAAATAATATTTATTGTTATATAATAATTTTAACAAAATATTAAGGAACAGAAAATGAAAAATATTATTTTACTTTTAACCATTACTACAGCGATAAGTTTTGCTGCAAATCCATTTAATAAACTTGCATTAAAAAGCCAGCAAATACAACAGAATCTTTCACCTCAATACTTATATACAAAAAGTGTAACACAAAAGAATACTTCACTTAAATACTTCTATGCGAAAAGAGCAGCAGCAATAGGAAACCCTCGTGCGCAGTTCGATTTAGCGCTTATGTATGCTAAGGGAGAAGAAGGGGTAAGAAAAAATGAAAGATTGGCTTTTACTTATTTTCATAAAGCAGCAAGAAACGAACATGTAGAAGCAAAATTCTATATGGGGCTTAGCTTTTCACAGGGTATAGGCGTTAGAAAGCAATCACAACTTGCAAGATATTGGTTTAAGCAAGCAGCTAGAGCAGGGCATTCTAGTGCTGTTGCACATCTTGCAAGCATTGAGCAATCTATTAGACCACAGTATGGTAAAAATAGAAGAGTTGCATTTAATACCTATAAATACTAAATAAATATAAATTATTTAAATTAGATATAAATATTAATATTTTATTAACTATTTTTTAAAATCCTTTTTATGGCTTCAGAGCAAACTGTTAATCCTGTAGCCCCTGTCACTGCAACACATGAACCTTTTTCTTTACATTTGTCTTCTTCAGGAGAGAAGACAACCGTAAAGTTTCTGTCAAAATTCGCTTTTTTTAACTCATTACGAATTTTTCTTCCTAAAGCATCTCCATGACTTTTCCAAATGGAAGCCACTTCAATCTTTGAGGCATCATAACGTTTCGCTGAACCAAAAGACATAATGAGTTTTTTGTAGCATTTTTTAGCAATTTCTATTTTTACTTTAGTGGTGTCAGCACAATCAAGTACCAAGTCATAAGGTTCAAAGTCATAGGCTGTAACCCATGCCATGTCCATTTGTTGGTTAATGGTTGTAATACACGGATAAAGTTTCTTTAATGCTTCAACTTTATATTCACCCACAGCTTCAGAACCTATTTGACGGTTTTGGTTGGTTTCATCATAAACATCGTAGTCTAAGACTGTAATGTCTGAAACACCTGAACGATATAAACAGTCTAAAGCGTAAGAACCAACGCCACCAACACCCAGTATAAGGATTTTAGCTTTTTTAATTTTAGCAAAATCTTCTGCACCAAAAAGTAGTTCACAGCGTTGAAATCGTAATTCATTTTCTTCTAAAGCCATTGTTCTAAATCCTTTATGTCATTGTGTGATGTCATGTCTAAATGAATAGGGGTTACTGAAATATAGCCAGCTTTAACAGCTTGAACATCTGTCATTTGACCTTGTGTTGGACGCCATTCATGGTTAACCAGTCCTATCCAAAAGAACTCTTGACCTCTTGGGTTGATATGTGAATCTGCATCATTAGTATAAACACGGCTTCCTGTTTTGGTAACTTGAAAACCTTTTGACTCAGAAGGTTTACATGCTGGAATATTAACGTTTAAAAACTTGCGTGCTTCAAGAGGGAATGAGCCTTCAAAAATCTTTTTTACAAGGGTATAAATACTTTCTTTTGCAAGTGCATAGTCAAAACCATTTTTTTCTATCATGTCATCAGAAAAATCTTGTGAAATAGCAATGGCAGGGATTCCTTGTAGTACAGCTTCCATAGCACCAGATGCAGTACCTGAATAAGTAATGTCTTCACCCATATTAGCACCAATATTTATGCCAGAAATTACAAGATCAGGCATGTTTTTTTCATTGTAAATTTTATGGAGTGCTAGAAAGACACAGTCAGTTGGGGTACCATCATCTAGTTTGTAAAAATTAGGCTCAATTTCTACAAAACGTAGAGGTTTAGTAAGTGTAAGAGAGTGACCACAAGCTGATTTTTCAAGGGTAGGAGCTACAGTAATAATTTCAGCCAGAGGCTTAAGGGCATCTATAAGGGCTAAAAGTGCAGGGGAATCAAAACCATCGTCATTGGTTATTAGTATTTTTTTCATGACGCTATGGTAGTGTAATGTTTGTTAATTATTGCTAGGTTCGTTAAGAGCGAATATTTTTGCTCTTAACGAATTTAGATACTTTCGCTTATATATTTCCAACAATTTTAACAGCATCATATGCATTTTTGCTTACAAAGTCTGCATCTTCTTCTAACTCATCAGGATTACCATAACCACAGAGTACACCAATACTAGCAATACCAGCTTCTTGTGCAGCTAGTATGTCCGAAATGGTATCGCCAATCATGTAAGTAACCGTTCCATGTGAATAACGAAGCTCATTCAAAGCTTTAATTATAGGTTCAGGGTGAGGTTTTGGGTTTGTAACATCTTCGCTTCCTATTAAAACATCAAAGTACTTCATAATGTCAAAATGTTCAAGAAGTTCACGAGAATATTTACCTGTTTTAGTGGTAACAACACCAAGTCTTGCACATTCATGTGCTATTTTTAGTGCTTCTTCTACTTCTGGTAAGAGTACTGTTTTTTGAGTATGAATGGTTCGGTAATGCTCTTTGTAGGCTGTTACATAATCCATGGCTTTTGCTTCATCTACTCCTAGTTTTATAAACATAGTCTCTAGTGGTAATCCAATGAGAGGTTTAATACTTTCATCTGCTGGAACTGCTATGTCAAATTTAGCATAAGCTGTTGCAAAACTCTCTAAAATAGCTTCAGTAGAGTCAATAAGTGTACCATCTAAATCAAAAAGAATGATTTTTGTTCGCATTTGATCTGCTTTGAGTTGATAAGTTGTTTCTGCCATGTTTTAGATTCCTAATTAAGATATTTCGTATCATAGCGATTAAAGATAAAACTTTCTTAGTTTAAAAGAGGATTAACATAGAAGATAGAATCAATTAACTTATCTGCCCATGTGTCAAAGGCTAAGAAGAACATTAATAAAATTCTTTTCATGATGTATGGTATAATAAGCATAATTAAAATCATATTGCACAAGGGAAATAAAGTGGAAAAAGAACCAATGTTAAAAGTGACATTCAATAAACTATCTAAAGAACTAGAGCATCTAAAAACGGTAGAACGTGGAGAGATTGCACATATTATTGATGTCGCAAGAGAGTTGGGAGACTTAAAAGAAAATGCAGAGTATCATGCTGCTAAAGACAAACAAGGGCTTATGGAAGCACGGATACTAGATTTGACAGATTTAGTAGGACGCGCACAGGTTATTGATCCTTCATCATTGGCACATGAACGTATTTCTTTTGGTTCAACAGTTGAGTTAGTTGATCAAGAAGATGATTCTGAAATAACCTATACAATTGTGGGGGCACAAGAGTCAGATCTTTCTAAAGGATGGATTTCATCAGGTTCTCCTATGGCACGTGCTTTACTGGGAAAAGAAGAGGGTGATGAAGTAAGTATTAAACTTCCTTCTGGAAATAAAAAGTTTGAGGTAGAATCTGTAGAGGCAATGGAGCTGTAATGACAACGGTTGGTATAGTAGGAGCGAGTGGATACACAGGGCTTGAATTGGTTAAGATGTTGGTGACACATCCTGAGTTTGTATTAAAGTATTTGGCAACAACAACAGGTGATACGGTTATTGAAGCCTTGCATCCCTCTTTAGAAGATGTTATTACTTATCCTGTAGAGAAAGCTTCGGTTGAAGCTGTTGCAGAACATTGTGAATTGGTTTTTTTAGCACTTCCTCATAAAGCATCTATGGGTTTTGCAAAAGACTTAATAGAAAAAGGTGTTAAAGTAGTTGACTTGTCTGCTGATTATAGATTGGACTTAGATACTTATGAAGAGCATTATTGTGAACATGAAGACAAAGAACATTTAGATGAGTCGGTTTATGCACTAATTGAGTACTATCGTGAAGACTTGAAAAAAGCCAGACTTGCAGCTGGTCCAGGCTGTTACCCAACGGCGACACTACTTGGTATTTTACCTTTCATTCCATATCTTGATGAGAATGCTCCTCTTTTTGTGGATGCAAAATCAGGTGTTTCTGGTGCAGGGAAAAAGCTTTCTGAGAGTACACATTTTGTAAATATAAATGATAATATTTTTGCGTATAATCCATTAAAACATCGTCATGGACCTGAGATTGCAGAAAAGATTGAAAAAGTACATGGTAAAAAGATGAATGTTAATTTTGTGCCTCACCTCATTCCTGCTACACGTGGGGAATTGGTGTCTGTTTATGCAACTTTAAAAGAAGATATTGATCCCTTAGAAGTACTTAAAAAGCATTATGCAGGTGATATGTTTATTCGTATACGTGAAAAACCTGTAGATATTAAAAGCACAGCTGGAACACATTTTTGTGATATTTTTGCTGCTAAAAATGGAAATGCATTGTTTGTTAGTTCTGCTATAGATAACTTACTTCGTGGTGCTTCATCTCAAGCAATGGTAGCTGCTAACTTGATGTGTGGGTACTCTGAAGGACTGGGAATTCCTAAAATAGCTTACGTACCTTAAGTAAATAAAGCCTTAACAAATAAAGAAGCTTTTTTAGGCTTCTTTATCTCCTTCTTCTGTCTCATCAAGCTTTTTAGGTGGTGTAGGTATAGCACCTTCATCTGGAAGCGTAATAATAAAAGTTGTTTTTTTGTTGAGAATACTAAAGGCTTCTAAATTTCCTTTTACCTTCTCAATTAAGTTTTTAGACATATAAAGTCCAAGACCTGTTCCTTTTGATTTATGCTTCGTGGTAAAGTAAGGTTCAAAAATATTTTTCAGAATCTTTTTTGGAATTCCTCCAGCATTATCTTGTACTGCAATTATTAATTCATCTTTTTTATGATAGACACGAATAGAAATATGTCCACCTTCAATTTTATTTTCTTCCATTGCATCACGTGCATTATTAATGAGGTTCATAATGACATGTTTAAAGTCATTCTCATAACCTTTATATTTTACATCTTCTGGACAGTCAAGGTCAATGCTAATATCTGATTTTATGAGTGTCTCTTTAATAAGCATAATTGTAGATTGAATGGTTTTTTTGATGTTAAAAGTTTGTGCCATATCAGAATGGTCAACAAAACGTCTAAAGTCTTCAACTGTCTCAGATAGAAATTGAATAGAGTTGTTAACTTTTTTTGCAAGTTCTTCTAAGTTGACTTCATCAGCACGACCAAGTTGTGCTTTAATAAGTGTGTCATTCATAATCCATGATACAGTATTAAGTGGTTGTCTCCATTGGTGGGCAATATTCTCTAAAATTTCACCCATAGATGCCAAACGTGATTGTTGGTTCATAATAGCATTTTGACGTTTTTCTTTACGTACAGCATTTTTAATCTTCATTTGAAGTTCTGCATTAAAAGTTTCTAGTTCTTTGGTTCTTTGTTCTACTATATTTTCTAGATTTTCAGTTAATTGGGTGAGTTCAGAAGAGGTCTTATGCATAATTGAATACAGGTTTTTATTAGCAAGCTCAAAGGTACCAATATTTGTACTTGTGGATTCTGAAAGTTTAATATAATCTGAATTTGATTCGCTAATAGCTGCCATGACAAAGGTATGGTTATGGTAGGTATTTGGTTGGTTCTCTGTATTGAAATATTCTTGAGAAGTACTGTACCCAAAAATTTGGTCAGTTTCTTTTATGTTAGAGATGTAGTGAATAATTGGAACCCTAAATCCAGCTTCATAAGCGATTGAAGCACCAATCCATAAAGCTTGTGCAGGTGTGTTAGTAAGAAAGTCATGTATCTCTTCGGTACGGTTCATCATGGAATCATAGTTACCAATAGAGAGTTGAACAATATCCCCTTCGGTAAATTTTTGTGCCATCTTTAAACTTTGATTTGAAAAGTCAATGTCTAAGATATGTCCTGTTGTTGAGATGTTGTTTTTACTAATATAAAGAGGTACTTGTAAGGCAACAGATGGATCTTCTTTAATGTTGGGAAAGTATTTTTTATATATATCGAGGGCCAAACTATTATCAAGTGTTAAAATAGAGTTTCCTTCTACTTTCGTAATAACCTTTTTCTTTGAAATAGGTTTCCAGTCTGATGCTTGAAAAAGTTCAACATTTAGGTTTTCTCCATGCATGAAAATAAAGATAAGGGCTTTTTTATAAATAATATTATTGTGAAAAACAAATGTGTATTTTTCATTTTGTACTTTTGAAGTTGCTCCACCACCAAATACTTTAAGATGACCAAACTTTTCTCCAATATCATTAATTTGGTTAGAGCTTTCCTCTTCATTGTTAGAAGATAAGACTTTTAGGGCTTTTGTATTAGCTTGGAGATGCTTTTCTAACTTGGAGAAGTTTAGAGGTGTTAGAGGATTATACTCTTGGCTTAGATCTATAACTTCTGTGGAGATACTAGAGTTTTCAAATTGCATAATAGAGATGACAGGTTGGGGATTGATATCTGTTACTCTATGGTTTACAAAAGAGGTGAAGCTTTGCATCCCCACAATGGTTGCATTGGGAAGTAGGTTAGATAAAACATTTAGAAGTTTTTTTAGTTTACCTTTATCCGAATCTGGAAAATTAATTTCTACCAATAGTCTTTTATTAGATAGAATTTTATTTTCTTTAATCCACGTTACTAATCTTTCTTGGTGATAATAGTAATGTACAAGTTGTCTCATTGTTTTTTAGCCTTTATGTTGTTTATATAATTAGTTAAATATTTTAGAACCAATACGTACAAGATTTGAACCACATTTGATAGCAAGCTCATAGTCATTGCTCATACCCATAGAACAAATCCTCGCACCGTCTTTTTTTAGTGATTCATAAATCTTATAGGTTGTTTCAAAACTCTGCTGAATGGTTTTTACTTCTTCAACATGCGCACCAATACTCATAACACCTTTAAGTTTTAGTTGAGGACAAGACTCTTGAATTTGTTGATAAATATCAAAAGCTTCTTCAGCTTTAACACCAGACTTACTCTCTTCATTGGCTGAGTTTATTTGCAATAAACAACCCATTTTTTGCTCTTTTTGAGCTAATTTTTCGTTTAATGAAGTAGCAAGTTTAAGTGAGTCTAGTGATTGAAAGAGTGTTGGTCTCAGCTCTACAAGTTTATTTATTTTATTACTTTGTAAATGTCCCATCATATGCCACTGTAGAGGAAGCTCTTCTAGGTTATGCATACGTGTTTCTAGTTGCTGAACTTGGTTCTCACCAAAAGCACGTTGACCCAGTTCATAAAGTGTTTTTATGTTTTCTTCATCTGAGTATTTACCTACAGCAACAAGTTGTACTATATGATGTTCTGAAATGGTAATTCGAGCTTGTTCTATATTCCAGATGATTTCATCTAAATTTTTTCTTAATATTTCTTTCATTTTATTTTATCCTAATAATCTATTAATATCATTATATAAACCCAAAAGCATTAAGCTTAAAAGTATACTCCAACCTAAGAGTGTTAACTTTAACATAATATCTTCATTCGCTGGTTTTTTTGTGATAAGTTCATAAAGGTGAAACATTATATGTCCACCATCTAAAGCTGGTATGGGTAAAAGGTTTATAACTCCTAAGTTTACTGAAATAAGTGCTGCAAACATAAGGACAGTAACAAGACCCATTTGACTTATTTTAGAAGTTGTATCAACGATACCCACAACTCCTCCTAAATTCTCAAGAGGAATCAGTCCTGAGATTAATTTCTGTAAACTTTTTAAAATATAAAGAGAAGCATGCTGGGTTTGTTCATAGGCAAAGATAAGACCATCATTTAAACCATAGGGAATACTTTCTACTTTATTAGGATTGGGGCTAATACCAATTAGGTAACGCTTCTCATCTTCTTGGAAGATATTTTTTGTTTCCAAGAGCTTAGGGGTAATTGTTAAGTCAATGTATTTATTGTCACGTAAAATAGTTATTTGATGACTTTGGTCACTTTGTCCAAGACTCTCACCAATTTCTTTCCAGTATTTGATAGGTTTACCATCAATATTGGTGATGCTATCTTCCAGTTGTATTCCAGCTTCTACAGCAGGTGAATTTTCTATAAACTTTCCAACATTGGCTAAAGGTGTGGGAACACCAATACTCGAAACAAGTAAGTAGAGTAAAAATGCCAGTAAAAAGTTAGCAAATGGACCAGCAATAGAGATGATAATACGCTGAAAAGGTGTTTTAGAATTATAAGAATCTTCGTCATAAGATTTTACTTCAGGATTGGCATCATCTTGACCCTTCATTCTGACATATCCACCAAGAGGAATCATGGAAAAACTCCATTCTGTTGCACCAAACTTTTTAGTAAGTATACGTTTACCAAAACCTATACTAAAAACTTCGACATGTACTCCAAAATAACGGGCAGCTAAAAAGTGTCCAAGTTCATGAAAAAATATTAAAAATGAAAATACTAATAAGGCTATTAAAATACCCATAAACATCCTTATCTATACAAAAATTATTGACATGAATTATACCAAGCTTAGGTTAAAAAGTAGAGCTTAAAATTTAGATGAAAAATAATGTAATTATGTTAAAATAGTTTGAAAACTTAAAAAAATCAAGAAGAGGCAAAAATGGACGAAAATAATGATGAAATAGAAATAAAAAGAGAACCTGAAGTTGTAAGTCAAAAAAAAGTAAATAAATTGGCTGAAGCAAAAGCTCTAATTGAAGCATCTCAAGAGCAGGTTGCAAAAGTTGATTCAGAAATTGCAGAGTGTAAAGTAGGTGTTTCAGAGGCAGCTAAGAATTTTGCTATTGCAAAAGAGACTTTTAATGAGGAAACTTTTAATAATTGTGAAACATTATTAGAGAGCGCTGGGTTTGATTATACTACTTTTGAAGAAGCTGATGGATTTGAATTGGCTGTGGACTCAAGTGATGATGAATTGTTTTCTGTTAGAGACTTAAGTTCAGGAAGGTTTACAGGACTTATGTTAGCAATCATAGTAGCACTTATAACTGTAGGAGCATGGGTTTGTCTTGCGATGTCTAAGCTTGGTATTGATGCTAATTCAATAAATCTTGAAAATGCTACTTCACAAATAAATCCTATTTTAACATGGATTGGTGGAGACATGATTTCTGCAAATGGAAACATGACAGCTGGTGCATTAATCCTAGGTTTTTCTGCACTCATCATGGGTTGGTTAGCTTATGCAATTCGTATTAATTTAAAAGGTACTAAAAATTTACGTGTGGCTCAAGAGACTTTTGATAAATCCACTGAATATTGTATGACTCAAGAAGATTGCCAAAGAGAGATGAAAAAAGTAGATGCTCACTTAAGAGAAGTAACAGAAGAAATTACGAATCTTGATACAGTTTTAAATGAACAAGCTTCTGTGTTAAAAAGAATTATTCATGTTGAAGGTGTTTATGATGATGAAAAAATATATCATCCAAGTTCAAAGAAAGTAATGAGAGAAACAGAAAAAATCATGAGAGCTTCTGAACATTTACTTTCTACAGCAATTACAGAAGATAAAAAGTTAAACTTTCAATCAGTACAAGCTTTAAATACAGCTAGGGGTATTTACGCTGAGTACTTAAGTCGTATTTACGATTAATATTTAGACTTCACTTAGTGACCTGATTTCGGCTACGGTCACTGAGCGTAGTCGAATGTGCTTGAGTTTAGCGAAGTTATATCTTAACAGATTTAAAAAAGTCTCTTACATACTCATATCCTGAGTAAAGGGTAAGAGCAACTGCAATCCAAAGAAGAACTTCTCCTCCATACCAACCCATGAGTAAGAAACCAATGGCAATCATTTGAACCACTGTTTTAACTTTACCCATCCATGAAGCTGCAATGTCAATTCCTTCTGCAACAGCAGAAACTCTAAGACCCGTAATAAAAAGCTCTCTGGTAATGATTAAGAAAACTGCCCAAGGAGAAGCTGTGCCTAACATCATTAGACCTAAGAACCCTGCAAGGGTTAGCATTTTATCAGCTAAGGGGTCAAGAATTTTACCCATCGTAGTAATCTGATTGAAGGTACGTGCTATGTAACCATCAAAGAAGTCAGTTGCTGAAGCGACAACAAATATAAAAGCAGCAGCATAGTTTAGCCATGAGGGATGGATGCCTTCAAATATAGCAGCATCTTGATTGACTAAGAGCATGAACATGACAGGGGCTAAAAGTAGGCGAATAAAAGCTAGAATATTTGGGATATTTACAATTTTGTTATTTTGCATGAGAGAATTCCTAGGTAGGGTGTTTTCCCCGAAAACACCATCAAATGAAATTTAAATTGTCATATAACTTAGAATGTATATAACACGGTGTTGTCGGGGACAACACCCTACGAGTTTTAGGTTTTATCTAAAAGTTGTTCCACCATCGACAACAAGTGTTTGACCTGTAACCCATGATGCTTCATCTGTACATAAGAAGTAAACAGCACCAGCTAAATCATCTGGGCTTCCCATTCTATTTACAGCTGAACGCTTAATGGTTTCAGCTTTTACTTCTTCATAGTTGGTAAATGCTTTAAGTGCATCCGTATCAATTGGTCCACCAGATACAGCATTTACTCTAATACCCATTTCACCAAGTTCAACAGCAGCATAACGGCTCATTGCTTCAACAGCTGCTTTGTTTGTTCCATGACCAGCATAGTTGTCAATGTAGATAAGGTTACCAGTTGAACTAAGGGTAACAATAGCACCACCACCAACTTTTTGCATACGTACAGCAGCTTCTTGAGAACCACGTACAAAGGCACCAACAGTCGCTGTATAGATGTTTTGTAAACCTTTAGCAGGTCTAAGTTTCATAAATTTACCATAACCACCAACAACAGGGCGACCATAAATCATTGCATTTGATACAAAAAAGTCAATTCTATCAAAGTCTTCATCAATCGCTAAAAATAGAGGTTTAAAACCATCAAGTTCTAAAATATTTAGAGGATAAGCTTTGGCTTTAATTCCATGTCTTGATTCTAAATCTGCTGCAATTTCATTGGCTACAACTTCGTTTGAATTGTAAGTAAATGCAACATTTACCCCTTGAGATGCAAATTTCTCTGCAATTGCTTTACCAATACCTTTGGTTGCACCTGTAATTACGACTGTTTTACCTTTGTTAGATGACATTTACGCTCCTACTATGTTGTAATTTTTCATAATGTCTTCGATGGCATTCATATTTTCTATTGAAGGAGGAACCAATGGCAATCGGTATTCTAAGGTATCAATTAGACCAGCAATATACATGGCAGCTTTAATAGGAATAGGATTACTCTCGCAGAACATTACTTTATTTATATTGTAGAGTTTATCGTTAATCGCTTTAGAGCCTGCAAAATCACCCTTTAAAGCTAGGTGTGCAAGGTCAGATTTCATGTCTGGTAACAGATTGGAGGTAACTGAAGTAATTCCTTTACCACCATTGGCTAAGATTGGATAGTCAATAGCATCATCACCAGAGAAAACATAAAGATCTGGTCTTTTTGCTAAAAGTTCAACTGTTCTTTCGATTGAACCAGTTGCTTCCTTAATTCCGTAAATATTAGGAACATCATCAAAAAGTCTACAAACAGTATCTGCTGAAACATCTACACCCGTTCGTCCTGGTACATTGTAAAGCATAAAGGGTAACTCAACAGACTTTGCAATGGCTTTATAATGTTGGTAAAGACCTTCTTGGGAAGGCTTATTATAGTAAGGGCTTACAGAAAAAATAGCATCTACTCCACATTTTTCTGCATGTTGTGCAATTTCAATTGCTTCATGTGTTGCATTAGATCCTGCACCTGCAAGAACCTTTGTGTTTGTATTTTTACAAACTTCCACAGCAATTTCGATACATCTCTTATGCTCTTCATGGCTAAGTGTTGCACTTTCACCAGTTGTTCCTACAGGGCAAACAGCATCAATACCATTGTTGATCTGTCGTGTAATTAGTCTTGCAAAAGTTGCTTCATCTAGTGTTCCATTTTTAAATGGGGTAATCAGTGCTGTTGTCGCACCTGTAATTAAGTTACTCATGTACTTTGTTCCTATCTACTTTTCATTCTTTTTTTTAAGTATTAATGTTGTGCTTAAGTCATTGTTAAAATACTTATTGGCTACTTTCGTAACCATTTCAGGTGTAATTTTAGCTAAATTCTCTTCATATTCAAGTAAAGGTTTTAAGTTTCCTCTAACTAGGTAAGAACCAAAAAGTGAGTTAACTCCAGCAGAGTCCTCTAAAGAATAGATGAAATCAGCTCTGGTATTAATTTTTACTTTTTCAAGTTCTTCTTTTGTTACGTCTCCAGATTTTACTTTTTCTATCTCTTCTAAAATCTCTTTTTCTAAGTCTTCAATCTTAATACCAGGGTTTGCCATACCTAAAAACATGAAAATCCCGTCGTCAGTTAGTTCCATGTTGTATCCATATAGACTATTTGCCATTTGTTTCTTGTCAATAATCTCTTTGTATAGACGCGATGACTTACCAGAAGAGAGTAGTTCTGAAATGGCTGAAAGAACTACTTGGTCTTCATGCTCATAATTTGGAATAGGGTAGGCAATAGCAATGGTGTCTATCGTATTATTATCTTTAGTAATGGTCTGTCTAATACTTCCATCACGTTTTGGCTCAGCGATTTTTAATACAGGAACTTTGGTATGGTTTTTAATCTTCCCAAATTTTGCTTCTGCTGTTTTAAAAACTTCTTTTTCATCAATATCACCCGTAACAATTAAGATAGCATTGTTTGGTTGGTAGTATTTTCCATGAAACTCTTTAATGTCTTCTATTGTCCAAGTTTGAATGTCATTCATGAACCCAATAGGTGTCCAGTGATAAGGATGTGAGACATAATGGGTGTTAAATAGTCTAAAGTATAGGTATCCAATTGGTGGGTTTTCGGTACGAACACGACGTTCTTCTGCAACAACATCACGTTCTATTTGAAACTCTTCATCTTTTAGGTTCAAGTTTTCCATGAGTTCTGCGAAAAGTTCCACTGAAGTTTCCAAGTTTTTTGAAGAAGACTTTATGTAGTAATGTGTATAGTCAAAAGAAGTAGCTGCATTGTTAGTGGCTCCCTTTGATTTAACAATCTTGTCAAACTCACCTGCTTCTAGGTTTTTTGTTGACTTAAAGTTTAAATGTTCAAGCATGTGTGCAATACCACTTTTACCCATGACCTCATTTCTACTTCCTACTTTGTAGAAAATATCTGTTGTAATAACATTTGAGTTATTTTTCATGGGAATAACGACTATTTCTAGACCATTTTCAAGTGTTTTAGTATGGTGTTGTGGCAAGGAGTTGGCCATTAAGAATCCTATGGTGCTTATTGTTAGTATAAGGTATTTTTTTATCATAAATTATTGTTATCCTCTATCTATTTTAAAGGGTACTATTTTAACTAAAAAGTCTTTAAGTGCCTATCTTGCTGTTAGGGGAATGACTTTGTAATCATTGTGTAATCATTTTGTAACCATTTTGTTTTATACTTCGCTCAATACAAAATCAAAGGGGTTTTTCACATGAGAAAAATTTTATTATCGACCATCGCATTAAGTACAATTATGTTAGCAGATACAGCTGTAACAACAGCAGCAGTTGAGAAAGCTGAGAATACTATGTTTGACAGAATTCATGCTAAAGGTGACTTAAGACTTAGATATGAGAGTATCGAAAGAGACGATAAAGACAATAAGTATAGAAATAGATATCGTTTAAGATTAGGTTTAAATGTTGACCTAACTGATAATCTTACTTTTGAGTCGGGTATGAGATCTGGTTTTGCCAATCCAACCTCGGGTAACCAAACTTTTGAAGATGACCAACCTTTGAGTGACTACTTTTGGCAATCATTAAGATTTAATATCTTAGGTCTGTCTTACAAGTCTGATAATGCTAAATACAAAATAGGTAGACAGCCTTACATGATGTATAGACCTATTAAGTCACAACTTGTTTGGGATAATGATATTTCAATGAATGGGGTAAATTACCAATATAAAGATGATAGCAAGTTAGTTACTTTAGGTATTAATCAACCAACATTAGAGGAAGCATCAATTGCAAAGGACGATGTGAATCTTTTAATAGCTCAATATGTACACAAAACAAAAGTAGATGCTGGAAAACTTAATTTAGGTGCAGGTGCTTATATTTATGATGGTCTTAAAGGGAATTCAACACTCTTTGGTAGCAGAAAAGGAAATAGCTTAGATGCAAATGATGAGTATAGTAATGATTACCATCTTGTAGAAGGATTTGCCGAGCTACAACTTAAAAGTGTATTTGGTAAACCATTAAAACTTGCAGCAGGTGTGGCATACAACTTTGGTGCAGACGACAATAACTTTGGTTACGACGTAGCAGCTCAATTAGGTAAAGCTAAAAAAGTTGGAGATTGGCAAGTTAAGTACTCGTATACTGAGCTTCAAGAAGATGCAGTACTTGGTGCATATTCAGATTCAGATAATTTTGGTGGTGGTACAGCTGCGAAGGGTCATGCAATTAGAGGAAAATTCAAAGCAGGTAAAAACCTTTATCTTGCAGGGAACTTTTTCTTCAATGAAATCTATGAAAGTAAAAGTAGTTCAGATGTAGATGCTGATTACGAGCGTGTACAGTTAGATATGATTTATAAATTCTAATTTTTAGAAAATAGGGTGAAGCATAACACCTAAAAATACGCACTTCAATAATTAAAAAATTAATCTACCTTTTGTCTCTCCTTTTGGTAGATTATTATCCATTCTTTATTACAATTTTCTGTTATCATTTCGTTACCATTGTATGTTACAATTATTTTATGAAAAATCAATCCTTAGAGATCGTAATTATAGAAGATGAAGAAGATATTTTAGAGCTTGTTGAATATCATTTACAAAAAGCAGGGTTTGAAACCATGGGCTTTTTATCCACAGAAAATGTTGAACAGTTTTTAGAAGAAGAAAATCCTGCACTTATGATTGTTGATCGAAACTTACCCAATGTTGAAGGTTCAGAGTTTGTCGCAGAGCTTCGTTCCCTTGGTTATACTATCCCCGTTATTTTTTTAACAGCAAGAGACAAAGAGTCTGACCTTGAAGAGGGTTTTGAACGAGGTGCTGATGATTATATGACAAAACCTTTTAGTCCTAAAGAGTTAATATTACGGGTTAAAGCCGTTTTAAAACGCTCAGGTGCTCTTCAAAGTGAAAAACTTAAACATCGTGACATTGTTATGGATATTAAAAAGCATGAAATTTCCATTACTGGCGAAGCCATTGAACTTACAAATTTAGAGTTTGAACTCTTATATACTTTTATTAAGAACCCAAATCAAGCTTTAGAACGTGACTTTCTAAGAGAAGAAGTATGGCATGATGAAGGAATGGACTTTCATGAAAAAACCATTAATGTAACCATCAGTAGATTAAAGAAAAAAATAGACCCAACAGGTGAAAAAGAATATCTGGTTCCTATTCGTAATGTAGGTTATAAATTGGTGTAACAAAATGTTATTCATTTGTTATCTATTTTTTATATAATCTTACATATCAACATAAGGAGCATCACAATGGATATTAATCTTATCATCCCACTGTTTTGGACGATTGTATTTTTACTCGCACGAACTGTTAAATAGTTTATTTAACGCCTACTTTCTATACATCAATAACTACTTTTTACTTAATCACACTTCAGAAGAGTGAGGTCTTAGTTAGCTTATTTAAAAGCCAACTACTTAATATAACGCTTCCGTTTCTTCTCTTTCATTTTATCAACTTCTACCAAAATAAAACTGTCTATACAATTCTCAAAATCTTTGTCTATGTTATACCCCATAAAAGAGATACCGTCTTCTTCACATAAGTCAGCATATTGTTTGTAGAGGGTTGGAACACTCACGCCATAATAGGCTAATTGCTCTCGTAAAACAATGAAGTCTTCTCTTGCATTGTCTGCATGAAAAATAGAGGCTAAATCATCTAGATTGTTTTGCATAAATTTAAATTCATTTTTTGGATTGAGTAGCTCTTGTTTATTGCCATAGTATTTATTGTAATAATAAAGAATTAACTCTTGGGCATTATGATTCATAGTTCCACTAAGTGTGACAGCACCAAAGAGATATTTAATATGTTGATTTTCATTTAGGTACGCACCGATGCCTTGCCAAAGATAATCTAAAGCTCTACTTCCCCAATATTTAGGTTGCACAAAACTTCTACCAAGTTCAACAGAATTATTTAGATAGGGCTCAAATTGTTCGTCAAATCTAAATAAAGTGTTGGTATAAAACCCTTCTACTCCGTAGTATTCATGTACAAAATTACTTTCAGCAATACGATAAGAACCTACAATCTCTAAAGCATCATCATCCCATAAAATAATGTGTTTATAGTAGTAGTCATATTCATCCTTATCTCTTTTTTTACCAGTACCTTCATCTACTTTCCTAAAACTGTATTCACGCAGTCGGCTTATCTCTTGAAGGACAATAGAGCCTTGCTCATATTCATAAAGATAAATCTTTTTATCATCATTGGTTTTCCCTAAAAGTTGAGAGTTTTTTAGTTCTTGTTTGAGTGCGACTCTATCTTCTGGATGGGCAATGCATTTTTGCGTATTGAAAATAGGTTTTTTACCTTTGGCAATACGGTAGAGATGTTTTTTAAAAAGTTTGACTTGAGATTTGGTATCTAAAAGAGAATTCTTATAGTTTTTATAAGGAATACTTTCACCGATAGTAAATTCAAGTGAGCCCTCTTTTTGTTTAAACATCTCATGCGCCAATAAAATGGCTGATAAGCTTTTGTTCAAAGAAGAGAGGGTGTAAAACAGTGTGGAGTTCCTCGCATTGATATGTATGGGAACAATGGCTGATTTACTTTTGTTTACAAACTTTAGAAAGCCTTTTTGCCATTGGGTATCTTTAATGCCATTGGCACCTGCTCGTGATACTTCACCCGATGGAAAAACAATTAACACTTCTTCATTTTCTAAGGCATCTGAAATTTGTTTAACGGAATCTTTTGAGAGGGTTGAGCCAAAGGTATTGACACCTACAAGTATGGGTTTGAGTTGTTCTATGTTTGAAAGAATATCGTTGGCAACTACTTTGATGTCAGATCTTACCCGTTTAACTAAGTGAATTAATGAAAGTGCATCCAAAGCACCTAAAGGATGGTTTGCAATAATCACCACACGTCCTGTAGCTGGAATGTTTTCAATTTGGTTTGATGCGAACTTATAGGAAAAGTTAAAATGGTCTAAAACAGACTCTACAAAGGTAAAAGGTCCAGCATAACGTTTTTCTTCTAAAAAAATATTAATATCATTTTCATGTATGATTTTTTTGATAGCAGAGAAAAATGGTAGGCGTAGAGGTTTGGGTATGGTTTCTACTTGTGGGTACTTATTGATAAGAGATGCTTGTACATTAATCATAATGCTTCCTTATTATATTCTATAAAATTTTTTATATTATAAAATAGTTTGATAACAAGTTAGAAACAGCTTTGTAATCAAATTTTGTTTCTTTTGTTCTTTGTCTGTTACTAATTAAGTTTAAAGTGTCTCTATCAAAACACAAAGGATTTACACATGAAAGCAACAAATATTTTACTTTCGGCTGCAACAGCAGCATTATTATTTACAGGATGTGGTGGAGGAAGTTCTTCATCTTCAACAACAAGTACGGACACAGATACAGATACCTCAGTATGTTCAACGTACACAATACCTTCTTCAACAACATTAAGTGGTGACATTACTACTTGTACACAGTTAACGGCTGACAAAACTTGGATTCTTGATGGTTTAGTGGCTGTTAAAGGGACAACGTTAAAAATTGATGCTGGAACAACCATTGCTGGTAAAGATGGTACAGGTGATAATACTTCGTACATGATTATTGATAATGACGCTCAAATCATGGCTGAAGGTACAGCTGCTAGTCCTATTATTTTTACTTCAAAAACTGCTGTTGATGGTGGAACGGCTGCTGTTGGTCAATGGGGTGGTTTAACCATTATTGGTCAAGCTGGAAATGATCAAGTACAAGCGTATGAAGTAAATTCTGCTTATGCAGCTACGGATGCTGACTTAACACACAGTTCTGGTATATTAACACATGTACAAATCTTAAATTCTGGTATTACTATGGAAACGGACAAAGAGATTAATGGTCTTAGCCTTGTGGGTGTTGGTTCAGGTACAACCATTGATAACATTACCGTAAGCAGATCCGATGATGATTGTGTTGAAGCATGGGGTGGTACAGTGAACATGAGTAATATTAGCGTTTCAGAGTGTACGGATGATCACTTTGATATTGATGACGGTTATGCTGGTACAGTAAGTAACTTAACCATTACACAAACTTCTGGTAATGCTGCTATTGAAATGTCAGGAACAACAGCTGCTACTTTTGATGGCTTTACAATTACTCAAAATAGTTCAGTAAAAGAGGGTGGTTTATTCTTTAAAAAAGATGGTATTGGTGGACACTTTAAAAATGGTACTGTAACAGACAACTCTTCTGATGGTGCTGGGGCGATTCATTCTCAAGGTACAGCAACAATAGCAAATATCTCATTTGAAAATGTTACGTTGACGGGTTCATCAGCAGACAACAGATTTACAGACCATGATGATGGTGGAAACTCAGCTGACATTGAAACAAAATTTGATGCTGGCTCAGGAAATAGCAAATAGTTTATTTTTCTAATAATAACTTTGATAATAGGAGAGTGATTTTTTTACTCTTCTATGGGACTCATGTGTCAATATTTGAAACATAGTAGTTCTAAAACTTCTCCCTTGTAATCATATTGTAATCAATGTGTTCCCTTCTTGTTACCACTACATATTACTATAAAGTATTAAATTTTACATTGGAGTATATATGTTAATAAAACAGAGAAAAGTCATAGCATTAAGTTCGCTACTTATAGGGAGTGTAATTTTTACTGGTTGTATTGACCAAGATAAAAACTCTCCTAATCAAGTCTATATTTACAATGACAGTGCAACAGATGATAGCACTGATACCACAGATACAAATACAGACACAACCGTGAGCAATCCAAAAGAGACTTTAGCTGGAGACATTAGCAGTGATATGACCTTAACTTCGGATACAACATGGGTGTTAGATGGTTTGGTAACGGTAACAGACGGGGCTACTTTAACCATTGAAGCTGGAACAACCATTGTTGGTAAAGATGGTACAGGAGACAATACTTCTTATATGATTGTTGACAAAGGTGCAAAGATTATGGCTGAAGGTACTTCTGCGCAACCCATCGTTTTTACATCGGAAACAGCATATGACGGTGGAACAGCAGCTGTGGGTCAATGGGGTGGTTTGACTCTTATTGGTAAAGCTGGAAATGACCAAGTACAAGCGTACGAAGTGAACTCTGCTTACAGTGCTGATGATTCTGATTTAACAGACAGCTCTGGAATCTTAAAACATGTTCAGATTTTAAACTCAGGTATTACTATGGAGACAGACAAAGAAATTAATGGTCTTAGTTTTGTCGGTGTTGGTTCTGGTACAACCATTGATAACATTACAGTGACTAAGTCAGATGATGACTGTATCGAAGCATGGGGTGGTACGGTAAATATGAGTAACATTATGGTTTCAGAGTGTACAGATGACCACTTTGATATTGACGATGGTTACGCTGGTACGGTAAGTGATTTAACCATTACACAAAGTACTGGAAATGCTGCCATTGAGATGTCAGGTACAACAGCTGCGACTTTTGATGGATTTAACATTACTCAGACAAGTTCAGTAAAAGAGGGTGGTATTTTCTTTAAGAAAGATGGTGTTGGTGGACATTTTAAAAATGGTACAGTAACAGACAACTCAACGGATGGTGCTGGTACGATTCATTCTCAGGGTATTGCAACAGTTGCAAATATTTCTTTTGAGAATGTTACGCTTAGTGGTACTTCTACGGATAATAAATTTACAGACCATTCAGATGGTGGAAACTCAGTTGATATTGAAGCTAAGTTTGATGCTGGAACAGGCAATACGAAGTAGATATTCTTTACTTATACTTTTCATGTAGGTAAGTTTTATGACTTACCTACAACTTCTAAACTCTCTTTTTCATCACTTTCATAACCTCATTTATAAACTTTTTTAAACTTCTTCATTGAGCTTTAAATAGCTATGTGAAACAAACTTTTTTATTTTAAATTATGTAACCGATTTGTAATCATACTGTTCCCTTCTTGTTACCAGTTCGTAATAGTATAAAAGTATAAAAATACATTGGAGTGTAAATGTTTAGAACATATAAAAGGGTAGTACTATCAACAGTAGTTTGTATGGCATTGGGGACAGCATCTCTTCATGCTGACAATGAAAATATTGTTAAATCGATTATGAAATTAAGGGCTGATGTAGAAGCACTTTATACTAAAATTGATGATAACAAAGACATCTACAAAGCTGAAATGAAATCGAATACCATGCAAAGTGCTGACAGTGAAGCACAGATTAATCGTCAAGAGACAGCACTTAAGTTAGCTGAATTAGAATTGTTAAAAGTTCAAACAAAAATTGAGGAAGCTTCTAATAAAAATAAGAGTATCAAACCAATGTTATTGGATGCCATTCATTCGTTAAGAGGGATTATTGAAAAAGGTATTCCTTTTAAAACAAAAGAGCGTTTGGCTGATTTGGCAACGCTTCAAAAAAATCTTATTGATGAGGTAGTAACCGAAGAGAAAGCTTTACTTCTTATTTGGGCAAGTTATGACGATACCATTCGTTTAACCAAAGAGATAGGACTTTTCAAACAAGAGATTATGTTAGAGGGTGAACCAAAAATGGCTAAGATTGCCAAAATAGGTTCGGTGATGATGTACTTTGCAACACCTGATGACCAAGTAGGTTATGTTATTAAAAAGGGAAAAGGTTATGGCTACAAAGTAGTTAGTAACAAAGAGGACATTGCCAAAATAGTTAACCTTTTCGACTCACTTCAAAAACAAATCTGTACAGGATTCTTCAGCCTTCCAAATGCTTTAATTTTATCGGAGAGTAAATAATGAACAAATTTTACCCAGTTATAGTCGCACTATTATTGTTAACAACATCCATTCATGTAGATGAGTTAAGCAATGCTTACAACAAAGAGTATACTTTTTTAAAGGCACAAAAATCAGAATTAAAAAGTAGATTGAATAAAGAAAAAAGACAACAACAATCGGACTTAGCCAAAGCCAAAGCGAAAACAAAAGCACTTCAAGAACAGTATTTGGAACTTAATGAAGCTGTTAAAGTAAAAAATACGCAAATAGAAAAGCTTTCAGAAAAACTGACTGACAAAGAAGGCAATACAGAGATTACAGGTTCAGTGGTGATTCAAGCGAAGGGAATGCTTGATGAATATGGCATTACACTTGATGACAGCAATGAAACAACAAATGCTCAAAAGATGGAACAAGCGTTTAAAGATGCAGAGAACCTATACACAAAGCTCTCTTCAATTCAAACGGAAAAAGGTAAATTTTATTTACCCAATGGTTCGGTAGCCGAAGGTGAGATTGTCAAAGTTGGAAATATTGCTGCTTATGGTATTTCGGACAAAGCAGCTGGTGCTTTAGCTCCTGCTGGAGACCAACACTACAAACTATGGAATGCTGCTGGTTCATCGGATGATGCTAAAGCATTGTTTGCCAATGACATGAGACCAACATTGGACATCTTTACTTATGAAAATATGGACAAAGAGATAGAGTATAAAAAAGAGAAAACAGTTGATGATATTCTTGAAGGTGGTGGCGTTATTGGTTACATCATTTTAGCTCTTGGACTCTTGGGTCTTTTTCTTTTAGTAATAAGAGTACTTATTCTTTTATGGGCTGGATCAAACGTTAAAAAGATTTCTAGAGTTGTTGCCTATAAAGTTGAAAATGGAGAAGGTGATGAAGCGTATGAAGCAATCAAAGGTTTTAAAGGTTCAGCAGCCAGAGTTGTAAAGTCAACACTGAGAAACATTAAACGAGACCGTGAGCATATTGAAGACATTGTTATGGAAAACATCTTAAATGAAAGTGGTCACATTGATAAGTTTGGTGGCTTTGTAATGGTTCTAGCAGCTGTTGCACCACTGCTTGGTCTTTTGGGAACGGTAACAGGGATGATTGCAACCTTTGACATGATTACCGAGTATGGAACAGGTGACCCTAAAATGCTTTCAGGAGGTATTTCTGAAGCACTGATTACGACAATGTTTGGTCTTATTGTTGCCATTCCACTTCTTTTACTTGGAAACCTAATCTCTGGTTGGGCGCAAGGAATTAAAGACTCTATGGAGCAGAGTGCCCTTCATATTGTTAACATCTATGAAAAGCACAATGCAAAATGATAGATCAATTACAAACATACTTAGAGATGTTTGTCAACTTTATGAATGCTGGGGGAATCGTAATGTGGGTACTTTTTGTACTCAACCTTTTCCTTTGGTATGGACTAGGCTATAGATACTTAGTTCTTAAACGAGGGACGATGGGAAATATTCGTCGTCAAATTGACAAACACATTAAACGTGGTGACAGACAAAAAATGAGGGGTCTTTTAGACTACGCCATTGCTGATGCTTTAGAGGCAACACGAGAGGCATCTAGGTTGGGATTAAAAGTTAAAAACCATATTTATGATGCATTGTTTCCTTACATGACAATGATTTCAAAGTATTCAACTTTGGTTAAAACCATTGTTATTTTAGCCCCTTTAGTAGGGTTACTTGGAACGGTTATGGGGATGATAGAAACCTTTGATGCTTTAACATCAGGTTCAATGTTCTCACAAGGAGCGAGTATCTCTGGAGGGATTTCTAAAGCGTTATTTACAACAGAGCTAGGATTGGTTGTTGCTGTACCAGGGCTTATTTTAGGAAAAATTTTAGACAAAAAAGAGGAGAGATTTGCTTTAGAGTTTGAGCAGATTGCCGATACATTAAGCACAAAGGATGCAAAGCATGAGATTTAGACAAAGAAGAACGGACAACCCAACTGACGTTGATGTATCACCATTGATTGATATGGTATTTATCTTGCTTATCTTTTTCATGGTAACCACAACCTTTGTAAAAGACATGAAGTTAGACATTAACCGACCATCTGCTTCTTCAGCAAGTCAGGCTGAATCTAAAATTGTGCGTGTTTACATTGACAATATGGGTGAAGTTTATATTGACAACCAACCCGTAAAAGTATGGGCAATTCAGAGTAAAGTTCGTGATCTTTTAAGAACAGCTACTGAAAAGAATGTTTTGGTGATTACCGATGATAATATTCCTGTTAACAAACTGATTGATGTGGTTGATGGGTGTCGTATGTCAGGTGCTAAAGATGTGGCTGTTTCTACTACGAAAGAGATGGGATAGATCTTATGGCACAAAGAAGAAAATATGGCACAGTCTTTAAGTCTGTTGAAGCCTTTTTCTTTATGTTTTTGGGTGGACTACTTATGATGGCTTTAGTTGTAGCGTTTAATAAGCCGATTAAGAAGAAAGAAGACAAAGTTAAAAAAGAAGCCCGTTATGTAAAGATGGAGAAAAAAGCTGTTAAAAAAGCTGCAAAGTCAAAGCCTAAACCAAAACCGAAACCAAAAAAAGCACCACCTAAAGCACCCATGCCAAACTTGAGTGCGAGTTTAAGTGGTATTGCCATGGACATTCCTGAGTTTGCAACCGATAGCATTGGTGGTGATGCAACGGATTTATTGGATGAAATTTCAGAAGACACGGTAATGACAGGGAATACGGTTGATGTTAAACCAAAAGTATTGTCACGTTCTCAGATGGAGTACCCAGCTGCTGCGATGAAGAAGCGTATTAAAGGTTATGTCATTGTAAATGTGTTGATTGACAAACAAGGAAGTGTGGAAACAGCGCAAGTACTTGAAGCGTTCCCTGCTGGTGTTTTTGATGCTGTTGCACTTAATGGAGTTAGATCTTGGCGATTTGCTCCTGCTAAATACAAAGGTCAAGCTGTCAAGGTTTGGGCTAAACAAAAAGTTCGTTTTGACTTTAATTAAAGGAGGAGTACTATGATGAAATAAGTAAAATATTTACCACTGGTGTTGGCGTTATCGTTAACGTCATTGAGTGGAAGTAACGATGTTACTGCTCCTACCATTGACCATATGTCAGTCGCAACCATGATGATTTTTGATGGTAAATTTGAAAAAGCACGTGAAGCCTTGGATGAAGTTGATCAGACAGCCGTAAATTTTGATGCTGGTAAATACTTCACCATGTTGGGTGTTATGGATGTTAAAGAGAAAAAGTATGCAGACTCTATTGTGAATTTTAACCAAGCCGTTAAAGGAACAAAGACTAAAGTCTACCTAGCACCTCCTGTAGAAAAAGAGAAGAAAGAGTATCTTTTTTCGCTCTTTTCTGAAAAAAAAGAGCCCGTCAAACCCAAAGTGGTCGAACCTGTTTTTGATGCTGAAAAAATTCGTACTGAAAAGTTAGGAAAACTGCACATCAACCTTTCAAAATCTTACTACAAGTTAAAAGATTATGCCAATACCATTGCCTCTTTAGACAATGCTGGTGAGATGGGAAGTAACAAAGCTGGACTCTATACATTAAGAGCTGAGTGTTATTGGAAGCTAAAAGACCATAATGGTGCTTTAGAAGCATTGAGTAGAGGTTCTGAACTTTTTCCTGATAATAAGCGTTTGTTAAAACAAAAGT
>CACVAP010000058.1 GCA_902727895.1 uncultured Sulfurovum sp. | reverse complement strand
AGTAGAAAATAGAGTTGAAGATTTACTTGTAAAAACAGCATTTTCAGCTATTTTATAAATGGAGTTATTAGCCCTTATACTATTTATTTTCATTATGTATCAAACAATGAAGTATGTGTTTAAAATCATCTTTGGAGTTAGAGAAGCTTCTACTACTTCAAAAAATATTCTACTTCATTTTTTACTTAAACCCTTAAGAGCAACTTTTGGGTTTTTAAGTGGAAGTGGGACAAGTGGAATGATGGGAAGTTTTGAAGAAAATAGATTTTTAACCTCTCTTAATAAAGGGCTTGTTCTTGATGGTCAAAACAAAAAGTTATCAGAAAAAGACTCTTTTAATCATATGGGAATTATTGCAAGAACTGGTGGAGGAAAAACCACAGGTTACATTATCCCAAATATTCTAAAACTAGCTCAACAAAAAACCTCAATGATAGTAACCGATTTAAGTGGAGAACTTTATCAACAAACAAGTGGTTATCTGAAGAAAAGAGGTTATAAAATCTATGTTTTAGATCCCGAAGATTTAAATACTTCTATTGGTTATAATCCTCTTTATTATGCACTATCAAGTATAGAGATTGATGAAATAGCAGAAATATTAATAAAGTCAGCCAATCCCGGACAAACTAAAACAGAAGATAAAATGTGGTTAGATGGAGCAAAAACTTTTTTAACTATTTTAATTAAAGTTCTTGTAGCCACTAAAGACCATAAATATATTAACTTGGCTAATTTAAAACACCTCATTAATAACTTTGGTGAAAATGGCTCAAACCTTGATGAGTTGATTTATCTTTACTCTGATGAAAAAACTTTTAATGAATGGAAAGGGTTTGTTAGTGGAAATATGAGAACCATTCAGTCTTTTATATCTACAGCCAATATTGCTTTAAATGCTATTGGTATAAATGATAATCTAGCAGAGTTAACAACTTCACATAATATCAATTTTAAAAACTTTAGAGAAGAAAAATCAATACTCTACATTAGAATTCCAGCCCAAAAACAAGAACAGTATAATTTTTTATTAAACCTTTTTTACAAACAGTTTTTTAATGCAATGATGGAGAAATTGCCATCTAAAAAAGATTTACCTATTTATTGTTTGCTTGATGAGTTTGGAAATATGCAGATTCCTAATTTTTCATCTACGATCACTACCATTAGAAAATACAAAGTTTCTATCTCTATAGTTATTCAAGATTTTAGTCAATTGGAACAGAGATATGGAAAAAGTGAAGCACATACTATTATTAATGGTGCGATTACAGGTAAGTTATTTTTTGCAGGGGCAGATTTACAGATTACCAATATGTTAACTCAAATGATAGGGAACAAATATGTCAATATGTTAGATGAAACAGGACAGGTTCATCATGTAAAAGAACCCATATTGTCTAATGCAGATATTAGAACCATGAAAGATAATGAAGTATTATTTATCTATGGAAACAAACTACCTCTTAAAATCAAAGTAAAACCCTATTACAAGGACTTTTTACTTAAATCTTATACCAAGTACAAAGCAGTTAAAAAAGAGGCTCAAACTCAAAGAACAGAGATTGAATATATTAATATAAATATTGGGGTTGATTAGTGCTTGAACTTATCAATAATGTTATGGCTAGGGTAACTAATTTTATAACAGTTTTATCAGATGAATTAAATCCATTACCCATAGAAATTTTATTGGGTGGGTCATTATGGTTTTTTGCTTTGTATTTTGTTTCAAGATGGTTTAAAGCCTATGTAATAAGATTATTGCTTTTTATTGCAGGGGTATCACTTATT
The DNA here is from genome assembly GCA_902727895.1 of uncultured Sulfurovum sp. Taxonomy (GTDB): domain Bacteria; phylum Campylobacterota; class Campylobacteria; order Campylobacterales; family Sulfurovaceae; genus UBA1140. The sequence goes on along the minus strand of CACVAP010000058.1, from coordinate 21,774 downwards.
TATAGTGTGATGGGAAGAAGTCATATTATTACCTCTATAGATTTATATGCAGGTTTGGGGTTAGCTATTCCACACATTGAAATAGTAGAGCTTACTTATCTAATACTTAGGGAAAGAACCCTTTTTTTAGTGGATAAAATTATTGAACTTTTTTACCTTGTTATTAGTCCTTTTATTTGGGTTTATCAAAAGTTTTTAAATATCTTTTACTTTTTACAAATCAAACAAACACAGCGATCAGAAAAAAAAGCTGAAAAAGAATATTACAAAGAAGAGTTTAAAAGGCAACAAGAAAAAGCTAGGGCAGAAGAACAAGCTAGATATGATGAAGCTGATATTAACGAGCAGAATAAAAGAGAAAAGGAATATAAATACAAAAAGAAAGATAAAGAGAAGCCGCAGCAACCAAAAGAAGAACCAAAAACTTATTCAAGATGGGATTCATCTAATCCTTATGAGATTTTAGGGATTAGTGAAAATTCTACTAAACAAGAGATTAAAAAGGCTTATAGAAATTTGGCTAAAATTTATCATCCGGACTTAACACTTACAAAAGAAGAAGAATATACTGTGATTTTACAAAAGATTAATGAGGCTTATGAGGAATTAAAGTAAATAGTTGAGTTACTAAAAAGTTACTAATTTTTACAAAAAATCAAAATATGGTTACTAATAGGTTACTAAAAAATATTATGCTATAATTTGACTGATTAAAAAAGTTGCTTGAAAGTAAGTAATTGTGGGGTTTGAAGTGGTGGCGCCAGACGGAATCGAACCGCCGACACAAGGATTTTCAATCCTTTGCTCTACCAACTGAGCTATGGAGCCACTATTTTGTAGTACTTCGTATTTGAAGTGGCTGAAATTATAGCCACTTAAGCTTAATATATTCTTAAACTATCGAATAGACTTTATGATTCGAAAAAATTCTTCTCCACGATGTTTGTAAGAGTTGAATTGATCGAAGCTTGCAGCTGCTGGAGAGAGTAGGGCTACGTCATTTTCAGTTCGTTCATTATAAATGGTTTTGATGGCATTTTCCAGTGTCTCACAAGCTATGAAGTCAACATCGTATTTGTTGGCTAAATTAGCCAGTTTCTCTGAATTAGCACCAATGCTATAGAGTTTTACTTCTTTTGTTTGTAGAAGCCGAAAGAGAGGCTCTAAATCAGCACCCTTGTCATTACCCCCAATGATAAGTCTTATGAATCTGTCATCGTATGTTTTTACGGCTTGTACAGTTGCATCTAGATTAGTAGCTTTAGAATCGTTAACCCATAGTCTTCCCAAGGTATCGCTTGTTTCTTCTTGTCTATGGTTGTCTAAGGTAAAGGCATTGATTCTGTCATAGTCTATTTCATCAAAAAGTGTTTTGGTGACAGCTAGGGCTACTAATGCATCTTCTAAAAAGGCTGCTTTAAAACGAATTTTAGAAGCGTCTATGTCAAAATAGTTTGCTAAAAACTCTGCTGAATCATACTCTACAACAAAAGCATCTGTCTTTGGTAGGTTGAGACCTTTGGGTAAAAGTGCCAATTCTCCCTCTTTCATGGTGAGAAGAGGTTTTAGTTTGTCTGCTTCGTATTGTTCAGGTGTTCCATGCCAGTCTAAGTGGTCAGGCGTAATTGGAAGTAACAAATAGATATCTGGAGAAGCAACATTGGTATGATGTAAAGTAAAAGAGCTGGACTCTAAAACCCAAATGGGTACTTTTGTATCTAACTCTGCTAATGGCGTACCAATATTTCCTCCACTTACAGCACCTTTTTCTTCTAAAAGATACGTAAGCATTTGAGTAGTAGTAGTTTTTCCATTGGTTCCTGAAATCCAAATACTAAAAGGCATCTCTTTAGCAAAGAAGTCATATTCACTCATAAGATTTTTAGCTGACTTTATGAGAGGATGAGCAGGAGGAACACTTGGTGTGGTTACTTCTAGTTTTGAATTCTCTGGATCAAAAAGATGAGATGGTAATATTTGGTTATTATTTTCATCTGTATAAGCTTCTTTAGCATTGTCATCAAAAAAAGTACAGCCTCCACCAAGGCTCTTAGCAATGGCTTTAGTTGTTAGTCCGTATCCAAAAAGTGTAGGTTTCAATGTAGTTTCCATAGTCATTACCGAATTTTTAGTGAGATAAGTGCTAAGATGTTAGACAAGAATGCAATCATCCAAAAACGTACAATAATCTTGTTTTCAGCCCATTTTTTCATCTCAAAATGATGATGGATAGGTGCCATAAGGAAGACCCGTTTTTGTCGCAGTTTATAAGAACCCACTTGTAAAATAACAGAGATGGTCTCAATGAGGAAAATAAATCCTATTAGTACCAGTAGAACTTCTGATTTACCAATAATTGCCATGTAGGCTAAAACACCACCAATAGCCAATGAACCTGTGTCACCCATAAAAATTTCTGCTGGATAACAGTTGTACCATAAGAAACCAAGTAATGCTCCCGAGAGTGAAGCTGCTAAAATGGTTACTTCTCCAACACCTTTGATATTTGGCATGTAAAGGTAGCCAGAGAAAATAGCATGACCTGTTAAGTAAACAATAACCCCTAAGGTTGCTAGTGAGAAGATAGAAGGAACCGTTGCCAATCCATCAAGCCCATCGGTTAAGTTTACAGCATTGGTGACGGCTAAAAATACAAATACCCAAAATGGAATGGCAAAATAGATACCTAAGTCAAAAAGAGGTTCTTTTAGAAAAGGAATGTAGATGCTTGTTGGAAAGTCTGCTCCAAGTACTAAATACATAGATACAGCAGCCCCAATAACTCCTTGTAAAAGTAGTTTCCCTCTTCCTGAAAGTCCTTGTAGGTTGTCTCCTGTTAAGATTTTTCCTAAGTCATCTTGGAAGCCAACTAAAGCAAACCCAATCATGGCAATCAATCCCCCAACAATGTAGGGATTTGAAAAGTTAGAAGTAATAAGAAGGGCGATAACCGTTGCGAATACAAAGATAGCACCACCCATGGTTGGTGTATTTGCTTTAGATGCATGGTTGGGAACATATTTGTTAATAGGTTGGTGTGTTTTTTTAGCAATGGCCCATGCCATGTATTTAGGGAGTATGTAAAGGGTAAGAAGAAAAGCAATGAAAAAACCAAAGCCTGCTCGAACTGAAATGTATTGAAAAATGTTGATGTCGAAATATTCGTAGAAAGCGTATAACATATTGGGTAATATCCTGATATTAGTGTCTATTTAAGTAAAGAAGTGTTATTTTACTTAAAATTTTATAAAGATAGGGTCAAAGTATAAATGAAGATACAAAAAACTGTTTTAATCATCACCGATGGGATAGGATGTAAGCCTGATAGTACCTGTAATGCATTTAAAGATGCTGTAAAACCAACTTATGACAAGTTAATGGCTGATGTACCAAAGACACTGATCGCAACACATGGTTTAAGTGTTGGTTTACCAGAAGGACAAATGGGAAATTCAGAAGTAGGACATATGAGCATTGGTTCGGGTCGTATTTTGTATCAAGATTTAGTAAAAGTTTCTTTGGCGATTAAAGATGGAAGTATAGAAGAAAATGTAGCACTTAATGGTACTTTAGAGAAGAGTAATCGAGTACATATTATTGGTCTCTTAAGTGATGGTGGTGTGCATTCACATGTTGAACATATTATTGGTTTGGCACAACTCGCTGAGAAGAGAGGAAAAGAGGTGTTTTTACACCTTATTACTGATGGACGTGATGTTTCTCCAACTTCTGCTCAAATTTATGTTGAACAGATAGAGAACATTTGTTCTGAACATATTTCTATTGCAACTTTGGCTGGACGTTTTTATACAATGGACAGAGATAATCGTTGGGAGAGAGTAGAAAAAGGTTATGGAGCTATGGTTAAAGCTGAACCTTCAAGTACCTTAAGTGCTAAAGAGTATGTGGCTAAGAGTTATGAGAAAAAAATATATGATGAATTTTTAGAACCAGTTGCTTTAAATGCTTATAAAGGAATGGAAGAGAACGATGCTGTGATTGTTGCAAATTTCCGTTCAGATAGAGTACGTGAAATCACCATGGCTTTAGGAAATGAAGTTTTTGATGGTTTTGAGCGTGAGTATTTACCTTTAAACATTACAACATTGACCAAGTATGATGCCAGTTTTACACATCCTATTATGTTTACAAAAGAAGTACCTAAAAATACTTTGGCAGAAGTTGTGTCCAATGCAAAGCTTTCACAGCTTCATACAGCAGAGACTGAAAAGTATGCCCATGTGACGTTCTTTTTAAATGGTGGAGTTGAAGAGCCAATGATTGGAGAGAGTAGAGTACTTATTCCCAGTCCAGATGTAAAGACTTATGATATGAAACCTGAAATGTCAGCTGCTGAAGTAGGTGATGCTGTTAGACGTGGTATGGATGAAAAGTATGAACTTATAATCGTAAACTTTGCCAATGGTGACATGGTAGGACATACAGGAAACTATAAAGCTGCGTGTAAGGCTGTGAATACTGTGGATACAGAGCTTGGAAAGATTATTGAAAAAGCAAAAGTAGATGATTATTCAATCGTTTTAACCTCTGACCATGGAAACTGTGAAGAGATGAAAGATGCTGATGGAAATAGATTGACAAATCATACTGTTGGTGATGTTTGGTGTTATGTTTTAGATCAAAAGGTTAAAGCTTTAAAGGAGGGTGGGGGCTTAAATAATGTAGCACCTACTGTACTTGAAGTTATGGGATTAGAAGTACCAAAAGAGATGGATAATAGTCTAATTTAAGTGTGAAGTAATAAAACACTATTTCTAATAATTATAAACATATTTATTTAAAATTATGTTTATTTCGCTATTATAAGAAATATATATAATCAAAAGGGAGGACCATACATGGATACAATGTTAAAAGAGTCAGTGGCAGCATTATTTTGTCATGTTATTAAATTAGATGATAAAGATTTAAGTGCAGAGAGACCTTTATTTTATCGTTATATGAAACAAGACTTTGGTATGACGGAAGAAGAGGCAAGTGCTTTATTGGATAAATCAATGTGTGAAGACTGTAATGTTGACACACAGATTTCAATGATTGCGAATGGTCTTACGAATGAGACTTATAAGAAGATGTCAGTACTTAAGCAATTGAATCATATTATTGTTAGATCAAAACTTGTAGATGATGACTATGATTTATTTGATAAAGTAAAAGAAGCTTTTTTCCCAGAGAAGTCGTAGATAGAGCTTCTCTATCTACATAAATTTCACAAACGTACGCCAAGCACTTCTCCTCACTTACTTTTCATAATAATTTAACAAACAATAAACTACAATAAGTCAATTTATTTCAAAAAGGGATATCATGAAATTTACAGGTAAAAATGTATTAGTAACAGGTTCAAGCAGAGGAATAGGAGCTGAGATTGCAAAATCTTTGGCAGGTTTTGGTCTTAAAGTATGGGTGAACTACCGTTCTGGAGAAGCTGAAGCTAATGCTGTTAAAGAAGCTATTGTGGCTGCTAGTGGAGAGGCTGAGGTTATTGGTTTTGACGTAAGTGATGAAGCTGCTTTTGTTGCAGCTGTTAAAAGTATTGTGACTGCTGATGGAGAGTTAGCATACCTTGTAAACAATGCTGGAATTACCAATGATAAACTGGCAATGCGTATGAAGTCTGAAGATTTTATGTCTGTAATTGATGCAAACTTAAAATCTACATTCATTGGTTGTCGTGAAGCTGTAAAAGTAATGTCAAAGAAACGTTTTGGTTCTGTTGTAAACATTGCTTCTATTGTAGGTGAGACAGGTAATGCTGGACAGACTAATTATGCAGCATCTAAAGGTGGAACCATTGCTATGACTAAGTCTTTTGCTATGGAAGCAGCACCTAGAGGAATTCGTTTTAACAACATTACCCCAGGGTTCATTGCTACTGAAATGACCTCTGTATTAAAAGATGAGGTAAAAGATGCATTTACAGCTAAAATTCCTTTAGCACGTTTTGGTAATCCAAGTGAAGTAGCTGAAGCAACAGCATTTCTTTTAAGTGATCATGCTTCGTACATTACAGGTGAGACTTTAAAAGTAAATGGTGGAATGTTGATGTAACTCGTATGAAAATACTTGTACTTGAAGACGACAAACTTTTTAATGACACTTTAGAAGACTTTCTCGAAGAGGAAGGCTTTGAAGTGACTACGGCACTTGACCCTTATTCTGCACTTGACATTACTTATGAAGAAAGATTTGATCTTTACCTCTTTGATGTTAACCTTCCTTATGAAACAGGTTTCTCACTTTTAAAACAACTACGTGATGCAGGTGATTTAACGCCTACTATGTTTCTAACCTCTCGTAATGACAAAGTTTCTTTAACACAAGGTTTTGATGTTGGCGCAGATGACTACATGAAAAAACCCATAGACTTAGATGAACTGTTGTTACGTATTAATGCATTGTTAAGAAGACAGATAAGAAGTAGCAAGCTTAAGATAGGAGAGTATGTTCTCGATAGAACCTCAAAAGAACTTTTTTTAAATGATGAGGTCATAAAATTAGGTGCTAAGACAATTGAGTTGTTATTATTGTTATTACAAGCCAAGGGGGAAGTTGTTTCTCTACAGGTTATTGAAGAAGCACTTTGGCATACGAATGAGGAAGCCAGTCTAGGGGCTGTAAGGGTTTATGTAACGACACTTAAAAAGTACTTTCCTAATATTGAGAATATTAGAGGAGTGGGATATCGCTTAAATAATACGGAGGTGTAAAATATATTACATTTTTTTTATAAGTTTTTATAAAGCTTATAATTTCCATTTTTAGCCATAAATTTCTACAAATTTCATACTTTATGTAGTAATTCCATTTAACTTTCATTAATAAATAGTTTATCTTTCTTTTGAAAGCTATTTTGGAGAGAAAAGTAATTTATAATGCTATTAAAATTTTTTATTTATAATTCTATAGAATTAAATTTAAGGAATTAATTATGTTTAAAAAATCTATTTATCTTTTACCCTTATGTTCGCTAATATTGCTAATTAATGGTTGCTCTTCGACCTTTGGTACACACGATTATAATAATAACTTTGGTCTTGCAGAAAACTTTGAAGCTGATCAACAATTAAAAAATGAAGAAATTGCAACTAATATGGAGCTAGAAAAGTTTAATCATGAGATGAATAATTTTACAAAGTTTCAGCCAGAAAAGGGAACTTTCTTAGCTGAAGACTGGGTTCAACCTGAACCCGTTATTACGTATTTATATCCCTATGATGAGAAGTTTTATACTGAGGATGAACTTCCTAAAAATAAAGCGCGTTTAGGGGATGTAGTGGTTAAAGTCCCAAGCTCTATGAATAAAGAAGAGTTCTTACAGCAGTTAGAGTCTGGGATGTTTGACCATTAAAACTGATACTTAGCATTTAAATACATATAACGTCCTGGTTCATTGATGAGCATGGTATTTGAACCATCTGTCATTAAGATAAGGTCTTTATAGGTATTTGTTGTTGCGTAATTTTTGTCTAGAACATTGTCTACACCAAGTGTAAACTCTAGTCCATTGTCAAAACTTCTGGTTGTTTTCAGATTAACAACACCATAGCCTGCTAATTTTTGTTCTCCATTTTCACTGTCGATGCTGTCCCATCTGTCAGCTGCTATGATAGAAGCTTCAACCATACCATTTTCATCATATTCATAAGCAGCTGTTGCATTAAGTTTTAGAGGGGTAATTTCTGCAAGATTCTTGTTTGTTTGACCTGTTGTTTGCGTATCTTTTTCACCTTTTTTATACGCCAACCCAGCAGAAAGATAAATATCATCTTTTGGCATGTATGAACCACTAATTTCTAGACCATAAATTGTTGCATCTATGTTTTCAAAATTGTTTGCTGTAACAGCAGGATTTCCATTGTAGTAAATGTAATCTTTTAGTTTTGAGTAAAAAGTTTTTACTTTCATACTTCCATTGTCATAATCTTTTTCTATTCCAAGGTCTAATTCATAGTTTGTTGTTTGGTTTAGATTTGGATTACCATTAATTGCACCCGTTGTTTTTGTGTTGTAAAGTTCTCTTGCATCAGGAACACGGCTAGATTTACCGATACCAGCAAAGTATTTGGTGTTCTCATTTAGATTATAGTTGGCAAAAATATTTGCAGATAAAGCATTGTAGTCGTTGTCTTGATTGGTTAAAGATTGAGTATCTATAGAGGTATCATCATATCTTGCTCCCATTTCAAGATCTACTTTTCCCATGGTTTTTTTAGACTTTACAAATACACCTACATTTTCAGTATCGACATCATCGATACTTTTTCGCATGTTGTTCACTGCACCACTGGCAACATTGGTCATCTTATATTGTCCATCCCAGTTTCTTTTACTTCCATCTATTCCATAGCTAATGTCTTGACCAAAAGCATCAACATTATTTTTAATCTTAGCACCTGTCATTTCAGTGGTTAAAAAATGGGTCATATATTGTGTTTGACCAGCATTTCTATATTTGGTACTCATTGGGTGTTCAACTTTTGAGTTATAGACTTGCATGTCAAGTTTTTTAGAGTATTTAGAAAGATTTTTAACAGAGTATTGAAGATTCAGGATATCACTGTCATCATAAAGTGCATCCATTTTACTTGATGGGTAAAGAATGTTGTCACTTCTGTTGGCTGTGTAAGAAAACTCTAATGCTTGGTCAGGTGTAAAGTCAACAAAAACTTTTCCCATGTACATGGTTTTTTCAAAGGCATCTTTATTTCTATTCGCTGTACTGTATACAAAGTTGTCATCAGCTGCTGAGGCTGTTGATGTTGTGTAGTTTTCTAGTTGCTCTGCAAAGTTGTCACCATTACCATCTTCATATTGTTCTCCTGTTTCATTGGAAGCTGAAAAAAGTACTCTTACTTTATCTGTTCCTCCAGAGATTGTTCCAGAAGCTTTTTGGTACCCAAATGAACCAGTATTTAATGAGATGTCTCCGTGAACTTCCTTGGTTGGTTTTTTAGTTTTTATTTTTACAGAACCACTTAAAGCTCCAAACTCTTCAACATCAAAAGGTCCTTCTTGAACTTCAACATCTGAAATAGCATGGGTAACCACATGAGAAGTAGGAGGATCCATTCTGTTAACACATGCACCATAAATTTTTGCACCATCAATGGTTACGTTAATGTTGTCACGTTTTTGACCACGTAAAATAATATCATTGGCGATTCCACTTCTTCTAATAAGAGAGATGCTCGGAACATTTTTATGTAACGCTTCGGCTAAGTCAGCAGACTTTAATTCTTCACCTGAAATGTTTTTGACAATTTGTGTTGTCCCATTGTCAACAATCGTAATGTCCTCTAGTACTTCTTCTGCTTGTAAAGTAGCAATAACTGCTAGTGATAAGTAAATTGTTCTTCTCATATATAACCAACCCTTTTGTATATTTATTGATTTATAATATATGAGAAGTGTTAATTTAGTGTTAAACTAATCCTAGCTATGATATTTTTATGAAAAACAAAATTTTAATACTTATTTTTTTATACCTCTTAGTATTGTTAATTATTTTATATGGCTTTCTTTCAGAAGATGTTGAAGTGATTGTTCCTTCATTGATGGTATTGGTTATTCTCCTTATATTGGGTTTTATTGTTAATACCTATGTATTGAAAAAGAAGTATCAGATAGATGAGAATGTATTGCATTTAACAAAAGAGATACTACATGAATTGGCTATTCCTATTTCTACCATACAAGCTAATTCATTGCTTTTGAGTCGTACTTTAAAAGAAGATGAAAAATCCATGAAACGTTTAGGTCGGATTGAAGATTCATCTAAACGTTTGGAGAGGCTTTATGAAGAACTACTTTATAGTATTAAAAAAGAGATACATACGGTTGAGGCAGAGAAAACAGACTTGGTCTCACTGATTGAAGAGCGTGTACAAATTATGCGATTGTTAAAACGTAATTCATTTGTTTTAGAATTGGATACCCATTTGGTGATGGTCGATAAAATTGGTTTTGAAAAAATGTTAGATAATATCTTAACCAATGCGATGAAATATTCACCTAAAGAGAGTCATATAGAAGTGTTTTTAAAAGATGCTAAGTTGACCATACAAGACTATGGTATCGGTATGGATGAGAATGCATTGAAAAATATTTATAATAGGTATTATCAATCAAGTAAAAGTAATAGTGGACAAGGAATAGGTTTAGCACTGGTTAGGGCATACTGTATAGATGAAAAGATTGAGATTGACATAAGATCTAAAAAGGATAAAGGGACAATGGTTACTTTAAACTTAAGTCAGATTCTTACGATATAATAATTTATTAGAATATAACATAAAAGGGTTTAACATGAAAAAGAGTAGTTTACTTTTAATATTTTCATTATTATTTTTGGGCTGTGAAACGGGTACAAGATATGATAAGAATGCAACAACACAAAAGGTTCCTAGAGATGAACCTCAAAGTGGTATGGTAAGTCGAAGTATTGAAGATTTACTTGAAGACAGAGTAGATCGAAGAACTTTTGATGAGGATGAAGATCGAGCCTTCATTGAGGAGAGTGAACCTATAAAAGAAGTTATTAAAACTTTTTCCAACTCTGTAAGTCTAAATGGATTAAATGTAGAACAAATTAGAGAAGGAATTCATGATGACTACATCCGATTAGTTTTTGATATTTCTAAAGGTTCAAAGCCTGCTTATGCTGTAGGTAGTTATGATGCAAAACATAATGTTATTAAAAAAGAGATAGAGGTTACCCTTCATGGATATAAAAGCTTTTCAGCACCGTTACCTTCTTTTTCATCTTCTTCGGAGATAGAACAAATTCATTTTGAACAATACCCAGAAGATCGTGGATTTAAATTTTACATACAATTACGTAAAGAGGCTGATGTGAGAATTTTTGATTTAAAGAACCCAGCAAGATTGGTTTTTGATATTAAAGCTATTTAGATAAAATCTGAAAAAAATTTAGGATTAATTATGAATAATATTAAAATATGGCACAACCCAAGATGTTCAAAGTCAAGAGACTCATTAAAACTACTTGAAGAGAAAGGCATAGATGCTCAAGTTGTTAAGTACTTAGATGAGGTACCAAGTAGAGAAGAACTGAAGGAGATGCTTAAAATGTTAGGCATGAGTTCAGCAAGAGAACTTATGCGAACCAAAGAAGCAGTTTACAAAGAGTTAAATTTAAAAGAAGAAACATCTGAAGAAGCATTAATTACTGCAATGTTAGAGAATCCAAAACTTATTGAACGACCTATTGTTATTAAAGGTAACAAGGCTGCTATTGGTCGCCCTCTTGAAAAAGTTATTGAGCTTTTAGCCTAGCTTCATCAAAAGAACCAGTGTCCTTGGTTCTTTTTTTACTAAATTTTAAAGAATAACTCTCATAATATCCACTTATAAGCCTCCCATTAGTTTCTTTTTGTTACCATTCGCGACCTAAATTATAGACAGGTTCTAGGTTTAGTGTAATTCTACGTGAAGAATTTTTATATAATTCGCACTGATTATATAAGAGTTGGTTGGATAAAACCTCTGTTTTCAGAGGGTACATTCATCCAACCATAGACGCGTATAGGTGCAAAAAAACACACTTTAGGAGTAACCAATGAAGGTTAGACCATCAGTAAAAAAAATGTGTGATGACTGTAAGATTATCAAGCGAAAAGGTATCGTGAGAGTTATCTGCAAGAATCCAAAACATAAACAAAGACAAGGATAAGCATGGCACGTATTTCAGGTGTTGATTTACCAAAGAAAAAAAGAATTGAGTATGGACTTACTTATATTTATGGTATAGGTCTTCATACATCAAGAAAAATTCTTGATGCTACAGGTGTTGATTATAACACTAGAGTTTTTGAACTAACAGATGCACAAGCAGCTTTAATTCGTAACGAAATTCAAGAAAATGTAATGGTGGAAGGTGATCTTCGTAAGAAAGTAACACTTGACATTAAAGCACTTATGGATTTAGGTTCTTATAGAGGTCTTAGACACAGACGTGGTCTTCCATGTAGAGGTCAAAAAACTAAGACAAATGCTAGAACTCGTAAGGGTAAAAGAAAAACTGTTGGCGCAGCATAAGCGAGGAATGATTAATGGCTAAGAAAAAAGCAAAAAAGAATATTGCTAAAGGCGTTGTTTACGTAGCAGCTACCTTTAACAATACAGTAATTACAGTTACTGATGAAATGGGAAATGTTCTTGCTTGGAGTTCTGCTGGTGCTTTAGGATTTAAAGGTTCTAAAAAATCAACTCCTTTTGCAGCAACAGAAGCTGTAGCTGATGCAATGACAAAAGCAATGGAACATGGCGTTAAAGAAGTTGGTATCAAAGTACAAGGACCTGGTTCTGGTAGAGATACTGCTGTTAAAGCGATTGGTGCAACAGAAGGAATTAGAGTAGCTTGGTTAAAAGATATTACTCCATTACCTCACAACGGTTGTCGTCCTCCTAAGCAGAGAAGAGTTTAATCACTATTGGTGATTAGATTTATATTTAATAGAATAATTAAAGGTATAAAATATGGCAAGATATAGAGGTCCAGTTGAAAAACTAGAGCGAAGACTTGGTGTTGATCTCGGCTTAAAAGGTGAGAGAAGACTTGCAGGAAAATCAGCTTTAGAAAAAAGACCATACCCACCAGGGCAACATGGTCAAAGAAGAACAAAGTTAAGTGAATATGGTGAACAACTTCAAGAGAAGCAAAAAGCTAAATTCATGTACGGTGTTTCTGAAAAACAATTTAGAGCACTTTTTGCAGAAGCAAAAAGACAAGATGGAAATACAGGGGCAATCCTTATTCAACTTCTTGAGCAAAGACTTGATAACGTAGTTTACAGAATGGGTTTTGCAACTACTAGAAGATTTGCTAGACAACTTACAAACCACGGACATATTCTTGTTGATGGTAAGAAAGTTGATATTCCATCTTTCAGAGTTAAACCTGGTCAAAAGATTGAAATTAGAGAAGCTAGCAAAGCTAATCCACAAGTTGTGAGAGCAATGGAGTTAACTAACCAAACTGGTATGGTTGAATGGGTAGATGTTGAAAAAGAAAAACTATTTGGACTTTTTACAAGAATTCCAAACAGAGATGAAATTTCAATCCCAGTAGAAGAGCGTTTAATCGTTGAGCTTTACTCTAAATAGTAGTTTCTTAAGAATTAAAAAAGGCATAGAATGAAAAAAATTAAAGTAGCACCATCACTTCCTGAAAATGTTGAAGTGAATGAATTGGGCGAAAATAGATCTGAAGTTATTGCCTACCCTTTTGAGAGTGGATATGCTATTACTTTAGCACACCCTCTTAGAAGACTTATTTTAGGTTCTTCTGTAGGGTATGCACCAATCTCAATTAAAATTGAGGGTGCAGCACACGAGTTTGACTCTGTGCGTGGTATGCATGAAGATGTTGCTGTATTTATCATTAACCTTAAAAACATTCGTTTTAAACTAGCTGAAGGTGTTGAGAGATTCGAAGCCTCTTACAGCTTCTCTGGACCAAGAGAAATTACAGCTGCTGATTTAGTAAATGATGATGTAGAAATTGTTAACCCTGATGCTTTTTTAGCGACACTTAACGAAGATGCAGTATTAAACTTTACAGTAGTGATTGCTCAAGGTTTAGGTTATGTTCAAAGTGAAGACTTAAGAGATGAAGTTGAAAACGACAGCATCGCTTTAGATGCCTTTTTTACACCAGTGAAAAAAGCAAACTATGACATTCAAAATGTTTTAGTTGAAGATAACCCTAACTATGAAAAAATTGTTTTTGATATTGAGACAGATGGTCAAGTGACACCTGTTGATGCATTTACAAATGCCTTAGAAACAATGTATAAACAACTTTCAGTGTTTAATGGAGTACTTGATGTTGAAATCAATGCGACACCAATTAAACGTTCTAACGATGACTCTGAGATTAAAGCGTATCTTGAACCTATTGAATCTTTAGGTTTATCGGCACGTTCATTTAACTCACTTGACAGAGCTGGAATGAAAGTTGTAGGAGAATTAGTTCTTATGACCACAACAGAGATTAAAAACATTAAAAACCTTGGTAAGAAATCATTAGATGAAATTGCTGATTGTTTAGAAAATCTAGGTTATGGTGAAGACTTCGAATTAGCTGACAGTACAAGAGTTAATCTTGTTAAGAAAATAGAGCAAATTAAAGAATAGGCTCCAAATAAAGGAATAGTCATGAGACATAGACATGGATACCGTAGACTAAGCAGAACTTCTGCACATAGAGCTGCGTTGTTGAAAAATCTTTCTATTGCTCTTATTAAAGCTGGGAAGATTGAAACAACGCTTCCAAAAGCAAAAGAGCTTAGTAGATATTTTGAAAAACTTATTAGTAAAGGTTTAAGTGGAGAAAATGCTCATAAAGCAGTATTCGCACTTTTACAAGATAAAGAGTGTACTAATAAACTAGTAACACAAATTTCTCCAGAATATGCTGAGAGAAATGGTGGTTACACTAGAATCATCAAAACACGTATGCGTCGTGGTGATGCTGCACCAATGGCAATTATCGAACTTGTATAATTGTTATTAAAGATAAGGAGTCTTACTCCTTATCTTCTTTTTATTTTTAATTCCCTTTTTTCTTTTTCCTTATAATTTTTAATTTATCAATATTTATTTAAAAATTAAAACTATATCCCTTATTTTATATAAAATTTATTTTTATTATTTATAGTTATTTTTAATTTAACTTTAAAATAATCACATTATAATAAAAATGTCAAGAAGCTATATTAAATTTTATTTTTAATATAAAAAACATAAAGGAGATCAGATGAAAGGTATAGTTACAAAGGTAGTAAGCTTTCTTTTTTATAAAAGTGAGAGAAAATTACCAACAGTTCAAATTAGACTTATGAAGGCATAAGTCTTAGTTTAAGAATGAAAGCTTTTCTTTTTTAGGAGGAAGACTTGTTTTTTTTCTTAAATTTTAGAAATCTTTTTTTTCGATGAGATTTTTCTTTGTTGACCGAATCTATCCAGAGTTTATTAATAATAAAATAAACAACCCCTGAAAGCCCAAATGAATAGGGTATCGTTCCAACATAGAGTGGGGTGATGATCTTATCCCAGTTATTTGAAAACCAATTCAAACTCAATTCAATGTTTTCCAAACTTTCATTTCCCAATAGAAAATTACCCGTTTGATATTCTATATAATACATAAATGGCATGCTTATGGGATTACTTAGCCAAACCATTGTAATTGCAATGGGTACATTGAATTTTATAAATGGGGTAATGGCTAAAACAGCTAGCATTTGCATGGGCATTGGAATAAAGGCCCAAAATAAACCTATGCAGACACCTCTTGAAATAGCTTTTCTATTGACAGAAAGATATTCATGGGGTATTTTATATTTACTGATAAAGGCTTTTATTTTACCATTGCTTTGTTTTTTTTTAAATATTTTTCTTATCATTATGTATTTTAATCTCTCTATCGTTAGGTTTTAATGAAAGCTAGGTTAATTTGATGCTACTATAAGAACTAGAGGGTTAAAACTTAGCACAATTGCTTGACAAAGTTTTAAATATAATGTATAACTAGAATAATAAGATATTAAGGAGAAGCTCGTGCTTCCATTTACTGATGACGAATTAAAGCCTATTGTTTCTAACATGATTGAAAAAGCGAGAGTGTGGATACAAAAAGATGGTGGAGACATAACACTACTTGATATAAAAGATGGTAGAGTTTTTGTACAATTACAAGGTGCCTGTGTGGGTTGTGGATCTTCTGGTTCAACCATTAAATTTGGTATAGAAAAAGAGATGAAAACAATGATACATCCAGAAATTTCAGTAACTAATGTACCTCATGGTATGGAAGACAAACTGGAAGAAATAGGATAATAGATGGCAAAAATAAGTCTTAATACATTACTAACAAGAGCTGAAGAGCAATTTACTTCAGGGAAATATGAAAATGCATTGAGAACCTATGGTTTGCTTTTAACTGAATACCCTGAAGATTCAGATGCTCAAATTGGTATTTACTTATGTGATATTGGTCTAGAAAGTGCTGAGGAAGCTCAAGCATTGTTTGATTATTATCAGATTATTAAAAATGAACAAGATGATGCACAAGAAGTTATGGTTAATTTACTAGCCACCTTAGACGTGAGTCAAGGGCAAGTAGCTGAACTTTTAAATTCAAATGAAGACAAAGCTGAACATAAAGATGGTATTGGTTATGAAGATTTTTTAAAATTTATAGATGAACGTGGAGACTTTAAACGGGCTTTTGAAGATATTATGTTTTCAACACGCGTTATTTTAAAAAATAAAGAAGAGTATGTTCTTTTTGTTACTTTTCTTATAGACAAAGGTCAAATAGAGCTGGCAACACAATTTTTAGATACTTTAAGTAATAGCTTCGCTAATGACCAAGAAATTTATGCTTTATATCATAAATTAAAAAAGTATGAAGAGACACACAGTAAAAAATAATTTTATAAAGAATATTTTATGACAATAGACTACAATGTAGATACATTTAAGTATCTAACTGACGACACTACAGCAATCAATAGCGAAACAAAATTTCTCCTAACAGCACAAAATAAAAAGTATTTTGATAACTTAGCAGAGAAGCCTACCTATATTACTCCTTCTGAACTTATTGAATTTTGGAATTTAGAGAGTTTAAAGGTAGTTGGGGTTACAGGAACAAATGGTAAAACTACTGTAACAGCTGCAATTTATTCATTTCTTTTAGACTTGGGTGAAAAACCAGCACTTCTAGGAACAAGAGGGTTTTTTGTTAATGAAGAACGAATAGAAGAAAAGTCTATGACCACCCCTTCAATTTTACACATTTTATCAGCCATGAAAATAGCGAAGGAAAAGGGTGGAAATTACTTCATTATGGAAGTGAGTTCTCATGCGATTGATCAAAAGCGTATAGAAGGTCTTAAGTTTGCACTAAAAATTCATACAAATGTTACTTCTGATCATTTAGATTATCACGGAACAGTAGAAGAGTATAGACGGGTAAAGAGTTTATTCTTTGCTGATGAGTCTCCTAAACTGTTAAATAAAGATGATATTAAAAATATTACTTATAATCCTATTGGTGCACAGAGCTATGGTGTTGATGAACCAGCTACTTTTAAAGTGCAAGCATTTTCATTACAGCATGGAATTACAGCTGGAATTAAACACTTAAGTACTGAAGCTACTTTCCACTCTCCTATGGTTGGATTGTTTAATCTCTTTAATCTTATGGCTGCTATTGGAGCTTGTACCATGCTTACTGGTAGAAATGTTATGGAAGTTTGTGAAGTTGTGTCTAATTTTGCAGGAGTAGCAGGACGAATGGAAGTTGTTTCTACTAACCCTTTAGTTATTGTAGATTTTGCACATACAGACGATGGGATGATTCAAGTACTAGATTCTATGAAAGATAGAGAAATTTCTGTAGTATTTGGTGCTGGTGGAGATCGTGATCAAGGAAAGCGACCTCGTATGGGTGCTGTTGCAGCTAAATTTGCCAAAAAAGTTTATGTAACTTCTGATAATCCACGCTCTGAAGCACCTGAAGCGATTTTAAAAGACATATTAGCTGGAATCAAAGATCAGAGTAATACCAGAGCCATGGTTGATAGAGCTTTTGCCATACAAGAAGCATTAAAAAACTTGGAAGAGAATGAAGTTTTAATGATTCTTGGAAAAGGGGATGAAGACACAATGGAGATTTCTGGAGAGAAATTTCATTTTGATGACAGAGAAATTGTTAGGGCTTTACTAGAAGAGATAGACAATTAATTGTCTATTGTGTAGATTATCTCTGTTTTATTCTTCTTAGTTTGTATCTCAGCTATGGTCAGGTTGTCTATGGAGAGTTTCATGAACTCTTCTAAACTATCAATCTGTCTTTTAGCTATTTCATGTAGTACAATTCCACGGTAAGCTTTTGCCCAATGACTTACTACTTTTCCTCCCTTTATAAACTTTAGAGTGGTATATGCCTTACTAGGTTTATAAAACTTATCGTAAAATCCAGCACGTAAATCTAATATATCTTCATCTTCTAAATAGGCTTCCATTAAGTGACTTTGTTCTTTATATAGTTTTTCAGGTTTTAAATCCCCTATAGTTGCACCTTGTTTTAAACGATACTCAGGAATCATATCATCAGCCCGAAGAAAACCAAAAAGGTTTGAACATAGAATGACATTATTGTCTATATAGCTTTTTTCATGATTCTCTAACTTCGTATAATTTAAATAATCAAAAGCAACACCTGTATAACGTTCTATTGCTTTCATGGTAAGTTCATGAATAATGTCTTTATTATGATAAATAATATCAGTTTCTTTTTTTAACCCAAACATTTTTGAAAGTTCATCAGAATTATTTTTTTGTAAAATATTAATATATTTATGTAGAAGGGTTTTTCTAGTAGGAGTGAGCTCTTTAAAAAGTAAAGATTCTAAAGAAAAATTGTCACAGCCTCCATGAATTTTTGTTTCACTTGGTGCAAGTAGAATTTTCATATTAAGACCTTGTTTTTAGTGATTATATCAAATTTTAAAAAAAATATATTAAATTCACAAAAACTCTTGACATAGAAAAGATTTTTGTCTATAATTCTGCTCCATTTGATGATTTACTTCAAACGGAATGGCGCTGATGTAGCTCAGTTGGCTAGAGCAGCTGATTTGTAATCAGCAGGTCGGGGGTTCGAGTCCCTTCATCAGCTCCATTAAAATTTTATCAGTGTTTGACCAGAAATATAAAAATATGGTGAGTTACTCAAGTGGCCAACGAGGGCGGATTGTAAATCCGCTGACTACGTCTTCGAAGGTTCGAATCCTTCACTCACCACCATTTGTATATTTGATATAGATGCGGGAATAGCTCAGTGGCTAGAGCCCCTGCCTTCCAAGCAGGATGTCGCGAGTTCGAATCTCGTTTCCCGCTCCAAATATCAAAGCAATCTGGGAGCTGATGTGAAATTTTTATTACTACTTTCACATTACCAATCAAAAACTAAACACTAATACTATTTATATATAAAACTAAATAATAACGTAAATTAATTACGCCCATATGGCTCAGGGGTAGAGCACTTCCTTGGTAAGGAAGAGGTCGTGAGTTCAAGTCTCACTATGGGCCCCAGATAAAATATGGACAAAAGTGTTGTAAATATTCATTTCTTTACAATAGTTCTGTCCATATTATGCTATTTAAAGCAAAATAAATTTCTTTTTGACTATAATGTCGGAAATTAAAAAAACTAAACTTAGGAGACCTCAGATGGCTAAAGAAAAATTTGAACGAACTAAACCCCATGTTAACATAGGGACAATTGGTCACGTCGATCACGGTAAAACTACATTAACAGCTGCAATTACTGCTGTATTAGCATTGAAGAATGATTCAGAATTAATGGATTATGATGCAATTGATAATGCACCAGAAGAAAGAGAAAGAGGAATTACTATTGCTACTTCTCACGTAGAGTATGAAACTGAGGGTAGACACTATGCTCACGTTGATTGTCCAGGTCACGCCGATTACGTTAAAAACATGATTACAGGTGCTGCTCAAATGGACGGTGCTATTCTTGTTATTGCTTCAACTGATGGACCTATGGCTCAAACTAGAGAACATATCCTTCTTTCTAAACAAGTTGGTGTACCTTACATCGTAATTTTCTTAAATAAAGAAGATCAACTTGATGATGAAGATAAAGAAGAAATGTTAGAATTAGTAGAGATGGAAGTTAGAGAACTTCTTTCTGAGTACGATTTCCCAGGTGATGATACACCAATCGTTGCTGGTTCTGCATATCAAGCACTTGAAGAAGCTAAAGCTGGAGCAGCTGGTGAATGGTCAGAAAAAATTTACGCTCTTATGGATGCTGTAGATGAGTATATTCCTGAACCAGTAAGAGAAACTGAAAAAGATTTTTTAATGCCTATCGAAGATATCTTTACTATTCAAGGTCGTGGTACTGTTGTAACTGGTAAGATTGACAGAGGTACAGTATGTATTGGTAACGAAGTTGAAATCGTTGGTATTAGAGACAATCAAAAAACAACTGTTACTGGTGTTGAAATGTTCCGTAAAGAAATGGATTGTGGTCAAGCTGGTGATAACTGTGGTGTTCTTATCAGAGGTATTGATAAAGAAGCAGTTGAAAGAGGTATGGTTCTTTGTAAGCCAGGTTCAATTACTCCACATTCTAAATTTACAGCTGAAGTATATATCCTTAAAAAAGAAGAGGGTGGTAGACACACTCCATTCTTTAATAACTATAGACCTCAGTTTTATGTAAGAACAACAGATGTTACAGGTTCAATTTCTCTTGCTGAGGGTGTTGAAATGGTTATGCCTGGTGACAACGTTACTATTACAGTTGAGCTTATCAACCCAGTTGCTCTTGAGCAAGGTACTAAGTTTGCTATCCGTGAAGGTGGTAGAACTGTTGGTGCTGGTGTTGTTGCTGAAATTATTGAGTAGCACACATTGTAGAAGAGTTTAACTCTTTTACAATATTCTTTAGGAGAAACTAATGAGAGAAACAATTCACTTAGGTTGTGAGAAATGTACTAGACGTAATTATCACACCACTAAGAATAAAAGAAACACTGCTGAAAAAATTGCTTTGAAAAAGTACTGTAAGTGGTGTAAATGTCATACGACACATAAAGAGATGAAACTTTAATAAGTTTTTTCTTTTACTTTTTTAGAAAGATATTTTAATATCTTTCTTTATTCTTAGGCCAATAGCTCAGTTGGTAGAGCACTGGTCTCCAAAACCAGGTGCCGGGGGTTCGAGTCCCTCTTGGCCTGCCATAAATTAAAGGTAAATACAATGGGAAAATTAACAACATATTTTTCACACGTTAAAGAAGAACTTCAAAAAGTTATATTTCCAACAAAAACACAAGTAAGACAAGCATTTTTTGCTGTTTTCATCGTGGTAACAGTAATATCAATTTTTTTAGCACTTGTTGACTGGTTAATGTCATCAATCGTAACTGCAGTAGTTGGTTAAGATGTCATTTCAGTGGTACGCAATACAAGTTTATTCAGGATCTGAACAAGCTGTTAAAAAAGGTATAGAACTTCTAGCTGTTGAAAACGGTATAGAAGATCAAGTAGAACGTATTCTTGTTCCTACAGAAGAAGTTATTGAAGTTAAAAATGGTCAGAAAAAGATTACAGAACGTGTTCTTTATTCTGGATATGTTTTTGCTGAAGTAGCTTTAGATACAGCACTATGGCATAAAGTTCAATCTTTACCTCGTGTTTCTCGTTTTATTGGAGAAGGTAAAACAGCTACACCTCTATCACCTGCTGATATTAAAGTGATTTTAGAGAAAATGGAACAGAAATCTGCTCCACGTCCTAAAGTTGACTTTGAAAATGGAGAGATGGTTCGCATAGTAGATGGTCCATTCTCAAACTTTACAGGAATGGTAGAAGAGTATGATCTTGACCATGGAAAATTAAAACTTAATGTTTCAATTTTTGGTAGAAATACACCAGTAGAGATTCTTTATACACAAGTAGAAAAAATAATATAATATATAAAGGGGCTAGAGTTAAACTCTATCCCCTTTTTTTGTGTAAATATTTCAGTAATAAAAATTAAATTTTTATTACTGAAGTTTTTATTTTTGAAATAAACTACTATTTAATCTAAGGAGACAATGATGGCAAAAAAAGTAACTGAAAAGTTTAAAATGATGATTCCTGCTGGATCAGCTAACCCATCACCACCAGTTG
>CACVAP010000057.1 GCA_902727895.1 uncultured Sulfurovum sp. | reverse complement strand
AAATCTAAATCATCAGCATTTCCACCATGTCTAGCATATACATCTACAGCACCTTCAACCAATCTATCTGTAATAAAATGATTAAATCTCGCATTAATAATCGCTACTTTTTTGCTCTTGTCTACTTGTAAGTTACCTTCAATTGTTGTCATCTATTTCCTTTGTCTCTTTTAAATTTAAATAATTATAACCAATGTAATCTTTTTTGTCACATCGTCACACATAGCCTTACTCTACAATTGATTGAATAGCTTCAATTTGTTTCATAAGCGTATCTAATTTCTTAAGTTCTATCATGTTTGGTCCATCACTCAACGCTATACTTGGGTCAAAATGTGTTTCAAAAAAGAAACCATCTACCCCAACAGCTGCTGCTGCACGTGAAAGATAAGGTACCATTGAGCTGTCACCACCAGAAGTTGCCCCACCAGATGCTGGACTTTGTACCGAGTGTGTCGCATCAAAAATAACGGGTGCAAACTCTCTCATAGTTCTTAAACCTCTCATGTCAACAACTAAGTTTCCATAACCAAAAGAAGAACCACGCTCAGTTAACCAAACATTATATTTTTCAGCATTCTCATAAGAAGCTTCACCCTCAAAACCACGCGTTTTAAGTACTTTTTTTACTGAATGCTCCATGGCTTCGGGTGCAAGGAACTGTCCTTTTTTAATATTGACAACAGCAGCTGTTTTAGCACAAGCTACGAGTAAGTCTGTTTGACGACATAAAAAAGCAGGAATCTGTAATACATCTGCCACTTCAGAAACCATCGCTGGTTGTGTATAGTCATGGACATCTGTTAAAATTTTATAACCGAACTGTTCTTTTACTTCTTGAAGTAACTTTAAGCCTTCTTCTAATCCTGGCCCTCTAAAAGAATCCAGTGATGTTCTGTTAGCTTTGTCAAAACTTGCTTTAAAATAAAAGTCTTTTGTACAGTCTTCGTGATACTTATTTAAAGACTCTGCAATTCTCATTACCGTGTCACGACTTTCTAAAACACATGGTCCTGCTATTAATTTCATAATCTAATCCTATTATTTTTCTTTAGAAAGAGCCACTAAAAGCCCAGAACTTATAACCAAAATTATACCTAAAAATGTCCAAAAATTCGGTATTGCATCTCCTAAAAAGATACCTATGAGTACACCAAAGATAATATTTGTATAAGAAATAGTACCCACAATACCTGCTTTGGTTAATTCATAAGCCTTAGTCATAAGTAATTGTGAGATGGTTGCAAAGATTCCAACTGCTGTTACATATAGCCATGTAATCCCTTCAGGCATTATAAATTCTGCAAACATCCAATCAAAATCAGAAGAAACTGTTATGTAAGGAGTAATCAACATTAATATAAGAGGCGTAATGGTTCCAATTCCCATAAATGACATAACTATGGCACGTGTGTCATAATATTTACGGAGTTCTCTAATAGAAGTATAAGCCAATGCAGCACCAATACCAGAGAAGATTCCCAGCATATCATACTTGTCAAATGAACCACCAACAGGTTGTGCTATAAATAAAATTCCTATAAATCCTAAAACAATAGCGACTAAAGCACCTTTCCCTAATTTTTCATTTAAAAATAAATAGGCAAAAATAGCCACGAATATTGGAGAAGTTTTATTATAGGTAATGGCATCACCCAAAGGTATGTTGGCAATTAAATAGAAATAAGCCAATAAAGCTGCAAAACCCATAGAGCCACGAAAAACTAAAAGTAAGAACTTTCCACCAGTCTGTTTTAAAGGTACTTTATAAATAGATAAACCTACTAAAACTACCCCAAAAATATTTCTAAAAAATGCCACTTCTACAGGAGGTAATATCTCAGAAACTACTTTAGCAAACCCACCCATAAAAGCAAAAGAGAGTGACGCTAAAAGCATAAATAAAATTCCTCTATCCATGCCTAAAATATATTTTTTCAAATAGAACCTTTTAATTTTTTGGAATTTTATCATATTTATATAAGAACCTTTCAGTTAAAATCTCTTTTAAATTTAACAAAAAGATATTTTATATGCCTATAAAATCACTACTTGTACTCATCTCTCTCCTTTTATTTACCCAAAATATTTCTGCTAAAGAATATAAATGGAGTAATAAATTAACCTTTTTAGGTTTTCTTAAAAAACATGGTATTCCTCAAAAGGTTTATTATAATATGGATAAAGAAGACAAAGAACTTATTCAAGAAATCAGAGCTGGTCAAAGCTATAGCATTAACAGGAAAAAAGGAAAGATTAGCACTATAAACATTCCTGTTTCAGATGAACTCATGCTACAACTTAAAAAATCTAAAAAAGGTTATGATTATAAATATGTTGAAATTCCTTATGAATTAATTGAAAGCACCATTTCAATTAAAATGAAACATGGTTTCAAAAAAGATTTATATAACGCTACTAAGAGTTGGTACTACGGTAAAGAATTAGAAGAAGTTTACTCAAAAAGTATTCCTTTTAAAAAGATGAAAAAAGGTGACAGAATTATTCTTTTCTATACCCAACGTTATAGAAATGATAAGCCTTATACCAGCCCACAAATTGAAGCTTGTTTAATTGAAATCAATAAAAAACCTTTTTATGGCTTCTTAATGAGTAATGAAAAGTATTATGACTCATTGGGTACTCAATATAAACGTACCTATACCACGCGCTTCATTCGACCAGTTCCTAACATGAAACGTATTTCTAGTGGTTTTACGCACAGACGTTATCATCCTATTCATAAACGTTATCGTCCACACTTAGGAATAGATTATGCTGCACGTTCAGGTTCACGTATTGTTGCCTCATCAAAAGGAAAAGTTGTTTATAAAGGATGGAAAGGTGGTTACGGTAGAACCATTGAAGTTCAACATGCCAATGGTTTAAAAACACTTTATGCACATATGAGAGGTTATGGTAGAGGCATCAACAGAGGAACTTATGTTAAACAAGGGCAAACCATAGGTTATGTCGGAACTTCTGGAAAAAGTACTGGTCCTCACCTACACTTTGGTCTTTATAAAAAAGGTCGTGCTATTAACCCTTCAAGATACGTAAGAAAACCATCAGCTAAAGTAGTACGTATCAAAGGGAAAGCTTATAATAAGTTGCGTAAGTTAGTACGTTACTACCGACCACAATTTAAAGAAACAAAAGCGCGAAATTCAAATATTATTAAAGAAGAAAGTAAAAAGTGTCTTAACTGTTTAAAGAAATTACCTAAACGTACATAAGCCTCATCAATTATTATTGATACTTGAAAATTCTACTTTTCAAGTATCTAATCACTTACTTAACAGCCTTACCTAAGTCCCACATAGGCATAAATATTCCCAGTGCCATTAACAATACAAGTCCAGCAATAAAAAAGAGCATAATAGGTTCAATATACGCAGCCAAGTTATCAATAAGGTCTTGAAAACGTGAATCATAATATTCCGTAACTTTTCCTAGCATCGAATCAAGTTGACCACCTGTTTCTCCTGCTCTAATCATTTGCAATAGCATATTTTCAAAGAGTCCTGTCTGTTCAAAAGCATCAGAGAGTGAAATACCTCTTGAGATATTGGCATTAACACTTAAAAGTTTCTCTTTTATATAAGCATTCTCAACCATATCTACAGCTGTTTCCAAAGCTTCAGAAACAGGAATACCAGACTTTACAAGTTCACCAAATACTAAGGTGTATTTATGCATTGTTGAGAAAAATATAATCTTATGAATTAAATAAAATTTTGGATGTACTAAAATCTTATCGACTCTATATTTAAATTTCTCATCATTTTTATATTGTCTTAAAGCCAGATACACAATTAATATCATCGCTCCAAGAACATATAACCCATAGTTATTTAAAACATTTTCTAAAAAGAGAAGAATTTGAGTAGGTACGGGTAGTGCCGAATCAAACTTTTCAAACATGGCTTTAAACTTAGGCACAACAACCATAATCAAAATAGTAAAAGCAACTGCCATAGCAGCAAAAGTAATCAATGGCGTACGAATGGCTTTTTTAAATTTTTTAAGGTTATCTCTAATATCTTCTAGTATATTTGCTAATTTAGCATAAGAGCCTGCAATATTTCCTGTTTTTTCCCCAAGGTTTGTCATTGCTATGGCAATATGCCCAAACTCTTCTTTATAGGGTTCAATAGAATCAGCAATAGATTTACCAGCATTAATATCTGAAGCCACGTTTTCATAAATCTTTTTCAACTTTGGATTCTCTGTATTTACAGCTACTTCCGTGATTGCATCATGAATAGATATTCCAGCATCAGTCATAACAGCAATTTGTCTAATTGCTGCAATTTTACTATTTAAATTTATTTTAGGTTCAAAAGATTTCTTTAAATTACCTATAATATTACCAAGTTCAGCCCCTGATGGAGCAGATGTTTCAATAGCTTTCTGAACAATCTTACCTGGATTATTTTTTTTAGCAATTTTCATGGCAGTCATTTTATTAGTTGCTTCAACTACTTCAGTACTTTTTTTACCTTTAGAGAGGATGGTAACTTGAAAATATTTCATTACGACCTCGCTACTCTAATAATTTCTTCTACTGTAGTCTTTCCTTCTATTGCCTTTTTTAAACCATCTTGAAACATCGAGAAAAAACCTTCTTTAGCAGCTTGTTTTTCCAATTGATCTTTTGTTGCTCCATTTGCAATCATTGTAGAAAGTACATCTGAAATAGGTAGTACTTCTGAAATCATCTCACGTCCAACATATCCTGAACCATTACAAACAGGACAACCTTTCCCTACGTAAAACTTAGCAGTTTCAGGGACAAAGTCTTTAATATCTTCTAAAAGCATTGGAGGAAGTACTGCTACTTCTTTACAAGATTGACAAATCTTACGTACCAAACGTTGACCTTGAATAGCAACAACAGCACCCGAAATTAAATAAGACTCAATCCCCATGTCTAACATACGACCAATAGCAGAAACAGCAGAGTTCGTGTGAAGTGTGGAAATAACCATGTGACCCGTTAACGCAGCCTGAATAGCAATACGTAAAGTTTCTTGATCACGTATCTCACCAATCATAATCTTATCTGGATCTTGTCTTAAAATAGAACGTAAAGCAGCTGGAAAATCTAAACCTGAACTGGTATTAATCTGTACTTGTTGGATTCCGTCCATCTGGTACTCAACTGGATCTTCAACCGTAATCGTTTTATCTTTTACATCTTTAATCTCATTCAATGCACCATAAAGTGTGGTAGTTTTACCAGAACCCGTAGGTCCAGTAACCAATACAATCCCATAAGGAGCATGAATTCCTTTTAAAAACTTTTTGTATGAGGTAGGGTTCATACCTGCATCTTCTAGTCTTACCAGTGCTTTTGTTTTATCAAGCACCCTCATAACAATTGATTCACCAAACATTGTAGGCAAAGTTGAAACCCTAAAGTCAAAAACTCTTCCATTAACTATTTTGGTAAATCGACCATCTTGTGGTTTTCTTTTTTCAGCAATATCTAAATTAGACAAAAGTTTCATACGTGAAGAGAGAGGTGAAAATATCACATGTTCTGTTCTAAAGTTTTCTTGTAACATACCATCTATTCTATAACGAACAATACAGTGCTTTTCAGTTGCTTCAATATGTAAATCACTCGCACCTTTATCAATAGCAGAGGAAAGTACTAACTCAATAAGCTTTAAAACAGCAGGTGACTCATTATTACCATTATCAGTACCCCCTTGCTCTAAGTCAACTTTAATATCAGCAGAATACTCTTCAACTTTCTCATTTTCATCTAAATGAGAAAGTACCTGTTCAATAATTTCTTTACGCCCTAAAGCAACTTCCATAATTTTTCCATGAAAGAAACGTTCAATCGCACCTTTAGCTTCAAAATCACTTGGATTTTCAAAAGCGACAGTTACTTGGTCATCTTCTACATACAAGGGCAATGCGTTATAACGCATGAGTTGTTTAAGTGGTAAACGTTTAATCAATTTAAAATCAATATCCACATCCGAAATATCTATGTACTTAATTCCTAAAAGCTCTGCTTGTTTTTTTAAAAGTTCAGTAGTATCAATTCCTTGAATCCCTTCTAACTCACTCAGTCCAATACTATGAAGTCTTAATGCTTGAAGTAAAACTTCTTCCATTTTATCATACTGAAGTAGACGAACTTTAAGAAGGTTTTTAATGTTTACCTTGTCTTCAGTATACTTATCAATAAATAGTTTTAACTTCTCTTCTTCTAATACATTTTCTCTAATAAGTAAATCAATAATCTTTTGCATTTTTTTCTCCTATTCGTAACGATAACGACGTGTAAATT
This sequence comes from uncultured Sulfurovum sp., assembly GCA_902727895.1. Lineage (GTDB taxonomy): Bacteria > Campylobacterota > Campylobacteria > Campylobacterales > Sulfurovaceae > UBA1140. The sequence goes on along the minus strand of CACVAP010000057.1, from coordinate 17,591 downwards.
TATCATCTTTGTAAATATCAATAATCATATATTTTTTATGTTTTTTTGTCTCTTCAATATAAAGTTGATACTTCATCTCTTTTTTCTGCTCATCCATAAAAATATAAATATTATCTTTTAATACATACTCTTTTTTTACATAGAGTTTAAAGATTTTGGATAAGATGAAATTTGTCGTAGGTAAGTGTAAGTCAGTTAAAGATACTTCATCAATCAATGCCTGAAAAAGCAATGTTTTTTGTAATAAAATCGTAGAGAAATAAGCAGCATTTTCTCTTGAATCTTTTGTTTCTTTTAGACGTAACATCGGTGTTGCAATACGATGAATCTTATCTGTTTCTAAACATGCAAGACCATACAGTGTTACATACTGCTCAGAGTTTTTATTTTTATTGAAATATTTAACAGCATAATCACAAGCTTTTGAATACTCCTGTTTTTCATATAACTTATAAAGGGTAGAAAGGTTTGATGAGAACAAAAAAGTAGTTGTCATCAAGATAGTTAATATTAATTTTTTCATTACAGTCTTCCAGCTTTTATTTGCCCTATTAAACGTTTAGCTTTTATTGAATTACTTTTTTTATAATAAGAAACTAGAATTTTAAGAGCTTCTTTTCTCTTACCAAGTTTTGCTTTAGACTTAGCAAATAATAACCAGCTTTCTTCCGAAGAACTGTTTAATTTATTAGCTGATAAAGCCCATTTCTCAGCTTCTTCATAATTAGCACTTTTATAGTAAGCCTTAGAAAGCAGTAAAGCCTCTCTCGGTTTTTTTGATTTAGAAAATTTTGCCTTTAATGTCTCCAGATAATCTTTAGAAGTTGTTTGAAATTCCATTTTTTTTGTTTTTCTTGGTACAGGAATAACATTTTGTTCTGCTTTAGTGACTGCTCTTAATTCTTTAGGTGTTAAATAGTTGTTTTCCTTAGCTCTAACTAGTGGTGATGATCCTGCAACTGCTTGTTTAGGTCTAACTTTTTTAACATTTGAAATACGTTCTTCTTTTTCCATATCTATCACAGGAATCACTGGTCTTAATGCCACCTCTTCTAATGTCTTTACTTTTGGCTTCTCTACAACTTCTACTTTAGATATTTCTGTAGTTTTTACTTCTTTTGGATTAGCCATTGTTTTATTAGCATCCATACTCACACCTAAGACACTGGTTGCTCTTTCTGTTAAAACGAAAGGAGATAGAGAAGCTTTGTTTATGTCATAAAAGTAATAGCTAGTACCTGCAACTACTGTGAGTGCTGTAAATCCTAAAAAAGGAGAAATAACTTTTTTTATTTTGTATTTAAACCATCTTTGTTCTAATTCTTCAACTTTATTCATCTATATATCCTAGTCTAATGGCTGCCATTTCAAGAATTTTTTTTGAAAACTTCTTGTCAGCAATTTTTTCAGGTTCATTTCTTTCATAATATTCATAAATATCAAAAACAGTATAAAGGTACTTATTTGTCTCTCTAAAGTTACCTTTTGTTTGAGCATGAATGTATTTGATATCTCTCTTTTTAATATTATTAGAAACGTCAATAAACCCTTTTTTAATCATTTTCTTTTGAATATAAAGTTCTAAATCATATTCATTAGCATTTGACATTTCAATGATTTCCCAAATACGTGTTTTAAAATGCTCTTTCGCAATCACATCTTCATTTTCTGTTTTGTGTAAGGTAATCACAAATTTGACAACTCTTGTGTCTGAAAGAAGTCGAATTTTTTCCATAAGAGGTTCAGAATAAAGTTGACACTCATCCAAAAGAAACACTAGCTCTCTCTTATCTCTTAATTTTTGACAATACTTTAAAAGAGCATCAAAGTTAACACGCATTTTCTCAGGAATAGCTTGTCCTGACATTGCCTCATATATACTTTTTAAAAACTCTTTTTCAGAAAGAATTGGTGCATCAAAATAATGAATTTCTCTATTCTCTTTCAAGTTATGGTAAAGCTTATTTAAAAGCATACTTTTACCTGTACCTGGCTTTCCATAAAGTAAAACCATTTTCAAAGGTTTATCCAAAGAGCTTTCTAGAACAGAGTAATTATATACTGCTGATTCTAGTTCTACATAAGCACTCTTATCAACAGAATCAATAAAAATATTTTTAAGCTCTTCGTATGTACTAGTCATCATTTAACTTTTTATAACCGAGATCTTCTAATGATAAATCCGTATTTTTCTTAATAATATGAGGCGTAATCACAAGTACTAATTCATCAACAGTATCAACTTTAACTTCTCTTTTAAACAAATGTTCTAGAAGTGGTAAGTCACCAAGTAATGGCACTTTTGAAACTTTAGTACCTGATTTAGAAGAGATTAATCCTCCTAAAATAACATGCTCACCATCCTGTAAAGTAACTACTGAAGATATCTGTTTTCTAGATAAATCAGGTGGGATGTCTCTTGAACCAGTGGTTGAAGTACTAACAGAATCAATAGTATCTGATATAGAAGGATTAATTTTCAAGGTAACTGAACCATCTTCAGAAATTTCGGGAGTAATATCCAGTAAGATACCAGCAAAAACAGAATCAATGGTTTCAGTTGTCCCCTGACTCAGACCACCTACACTACCTACTGATGAAGTAGATTGAATTTTATAAAAAAGTTCATTACCTACTGAAATTAATGCAGGTTGATTATTTAGTGTTAAAATTTTAGGATTCGAGATAGATTTTACATCCCCTTGTGTTTTCAAAAACTTTACAACATCATTAATACTTGTTGAACCTCTCGTAATAATAGCCCCACCCGTTTTAGGGTCTGTACCTGAAGCATAGCTAGTGTCTCCAATTGAAAGTTCTCCATCGGTTACTGAAGTTAATGAGGCAACATTGTTTTGTAATATACTTCCTGTAGCAATCGACATATTTTGCAAAGAGTATACTTGATCCCAATCTACTCCTGTTGTATACGAATCATCAAAAGTAACTGATAAAATTTTAACATCAATTAATACTTGACTTTTTAATTGCTTATGAAGATCATCAATATAATAAGCAACACGTTGAAGCTGATCTGTTGTACCAGTCACAGTAATCATCCCTGCTTCAGCATTAACAACAGGAGTAGGTGCTGTATAAGAATCTTCTGGTCTATTAATTAATGAATGTATCTCTTTTTCAATGGTAGACCAGAATTCAAAGTTGTCAGTACTTTCAATACTAACACCTGTTTTTGAACCATTTCCAGCATCACCGTTTTGACCCCCTTGAGATCCTCCAGATGATTGATCTCCACTGTTGCTAGATCCAGAATTTGCGATGGTAACATGCGCATTACTCGTACCTTTTCTATCACCAGAAATATAGTGTAATTTAAATGTTCTTGTTGTTAAGTAAGAAATCTTCAACTTATTCTCTTCGAGTGTATAAGTCAGGTCATTTTCTGTTAAAACCGTATCTAAAAACTCATTTAAAGAAGCATTATTCATCTTCACAAAATAAAGCTTTTCAGCTAATTTATTCTTAGCTTCTCCATCTTTAACAAGTAAACTTAAACCACACTCATCAGCTAAGTTTTCAACAACATCACCAATGGTTAATTCACTGTTAAGTGCTGCTGTAAAAAGCTGTGTATCACAACGATTTGCATGAGCTGGTATAACAACTAAATTTGCGAATAATGCAAAATAGATAAATTTTTTTAAATTCTTTTTTAATACTAACATTATTTATATCCTCGATTTAACTTAATAAGATTTTTCTTTTCTATCTTCAATACTTTATTGCCAGCAGAATTTTTCAAGACTACTGACTTAGAGGAAATATACCCTACTGTATACTTACCAATGCTATCTCCTTGTTTGTACCACTTTTTATCAATAAAAGCTGCTTTATTTAAAATGGCTTTTAATTCATAAACAATTTCTTTTGGAGCTATAATGACTGCTTCTTCTATCTTCTCAGTTAAAATAGTCTTTTTAGGTACATTTAAAATAAAAGGATTAACTGTACTCTCAAGTTCAAGCAAAGAAATACCAACTCTTTTTTCTTTTATCTTGGCAACCATCTTGGTTATTTCCGTAGGACTTAGCCTAGCTGAAAAAAGTGAACTCGCTAAAATAATTAGCAAGACAGGTATTCTTAAAATAACTATATTTTTCATTAATTATTTACCCCCCATACTGAGATATTAATATCTGCTGACACGACTGTGTCATTTTTATCAAGATATATATGTGAACCATATACATCTGTAACCAGAACTGATTTTTCAAGTTGATTTATAAACTTAACTATCTGTTTATATTCTCCTGAACAACCCACTTCAATTTGTAAAACATGCCCAAAACTACCATCATTATCTACATAATTATTTTCAATATAATTAATGTTAACATCCTGTGTCTTAGCTTGCTTTGTCAATGAATTTAAAAACTTAGACCAACTTTCTTTGTTAAAAAGTAAAGGAGAAAGCTCTTCTAATCCTGCTGCAATAAATGAAATTTCATCATTTACTTTAATAACATCTATTTTTAGATTTTTAATATCATTGTCATATTTTTTAACATAAAAATTTCTATCACCTTCTTCTGTAATTCCCTGTAAATATTGCTTATGTTTACGAATACTTTTTTCCAAGGTTTCATTCTTAGCTTTAACAGTATTAAACTTGTCTAATGCAAATGGATAAAAAAAAGTATAAGACATGTAAGCTATTACAACAGCTACCATACCAATCATCATCCATTTTTCGTTATCTGATTTTACTTCAAAATACTCGTCTAAAGTATTCAATATATTTACTATAGCTTTCATTTATAATTAACCTTTAAAACTCCACGATATAGTGATTCATTTTCATTGAACTCAATACGTTTTATATCAATACTTTGAATCTCATTAAAGTATTTTTTAGAAACATGTTTAATGTACTTTGTAATATTTTTTTCATCTTCTGATTTAATATGTAAAACAAAATTATCTTCATATGAAAATATCTCTTCAACATGTACATTAAATTCTTCTAAATCTTTTGAGAAAACATGAAAGAATTTTGATTTGAATTTATAATCTACTTTTTTATTATTTACAGCTATTAATGTTTTTGCTTTATTATCAAAAATTACTTCTAAATTTTTCAACTCTTTCTTATTACTATCTATGAGCTTTTTCTTCTCACTTAATATTTGTTTATATTTTGAAACTTCTGCTGAAAGTTCTCTATCATCTGAAGATAGTTTTAAATTATATGCTTCCAATGAATAAGCAGGTACGAGATAAAAAAGAGGTAGCCCCAGTGCTAAAAGTGTTGTAACGATAAAAGAGATAATAAACTGCCCACTAGCCCTCTTTACAAAAATTGGTGCTCTAGGATAAGTAGATATATTTAAAGTCTTTTGAGGTTCAGAAACATAGTCTAAACCTGACTTTAGCATTAAGTATTGTAGTTGATCAACATACCATTCATCATTTTTAATACCAAAATTAAAGTCTAAGTTAAAAGTAGGAATCCCAAGATAGTTATATCCATAATCACTAAGACCAATAATTGGACTGTTAATTGAACCTAAAAAAAGTTTCTGAATACTTTCTATATTATAAGCTCTCTTAGCATAAATAACTATATCATTTATTTGTAAAAATATTTCGCCAAATATTTTCATTAGATTTTGCTGATACTTTGCATTCGTTGTTTTTAAACCCTCAGAGTTTAAAATTTCAAAAAACTCTGTTTTATCAACCTTTTCACCAATTAAAGCACAATATTTATCATAAATTTGTTCTAATGAATACTCTAAAGACTTTGAATATATAAAGTTACCATCTTTATATATTGTTACAAATGCATCTTTCATTGTAAAGTATATATAACAATGTGCATCTCTATTTTCTAGTACTTGGTTAGTATAAAGTGTTTTAAATAATAAAGGAGCAGGAATAAGTAAATCAATATACTTAGTTTCTTCTGTAATTTCATCAAAATATTTACTGGCTTTATCTGGTTCTACAATAAAGAGATTATAAACAAATGAATCATCATGATTATCTCTTTTTTGATAATCAATTAAATATTCTTTCTCTTCATCTAAACCTAGTTCTTCATAAGCTTTTTCGTAGAAGTAGCCTTCTAATTCATCTTCAGATAGGCTATGTCCTGTATCCAGTGATGCAATAATCATATCTTTATTTGTCACATATGAAATTGTATAATTTTTGTCACTGTACGTTAATGCTTTTGACTTTGTAAATTCTTGATTTCTATACTCATAAAAACTATTATTATAAGGATTTATGGTAACAATATTTTTATATTTTTTAATTCTATTATCAATATTTGAATTTGACATAACTTTTTAATTTACCATTCTTTCTTAAGATATTTATAAGTATATTCCCATACTTGTTAATAAACCCTTATTAAGATACAGAAATATAGCTATTTATATAAATATTCAAATATCAATAACATTTTATGTTAATATTGATTAATCATAAAAATATTAGTTTTTTTTTATTAATTTTAATTTAAAATGAATATTTATTAAAATTATAAATTAATAATAAATATTAAAACTAAGTATTTTATTCAAATGAAAACCCCATTAGATTATTCTAGAATTGAAAGTTGAAAATTCTAAACTGTAAATCAAGCACGAAAAAAGCCACAAAAACTATATTTATAACTATTTCAAGAAAAATCCCCTATAATGTGATTAATAAATTTCAGGAGAACAAATGCTTCGATTTGCGCCTTCACCTACGGGTGATATGCACATAGGTAACCTACGGGTTGCTATTTTAAACTACTTAGTTTCACAACAAAAAAATGACCAATTTCTAATACGTATGGAAGATACCAATACACAACGTATTATAGAAGGTAAAGACACAGAAATAATGATGCTTCTTGAGAAATTTGCACTTAAACATGATTCTGTGTTTCATCAAAGTGAACATTTAAATCTATATCAGATATTGGCTCTTCGTCTTTTAAAAGAGAAAAAAGCTTTTATTTGTACCTGTAAAAATGAAGAACTTGAAGAAACACAACCTTATTCAGGTCATTGTGAAAATCTCAATACAGAAGATTATGATCAACTAAAAGCATCTGGTGAGAAATTTGTAATACGTATCAAAAAACCTGAAGATAATAATGAAATAGATTCATTTATTATTGTAAATACAGATGGACTTCCTACTTATAACTTTGCTTGTGCTGCTGATGACATGATGAGTAATATTGACTTTATTATTCGTGATGAAAAATACTTAGATGATACGCCTAAACAAATGTATATTAAGAACCTTCTAGGTTATGAAAATGAAACCCAATACTTCCATCTACCAAGTATTATAGACAAAGATGAAATATCTGTTAAATGGCTTTTTCAAGAAGGTTTTATTCCTGATGCTATTTTAAACTATCTAATACTTTTAGGTAATACAGAAGCACCAAAAGAAGTCTTTACTTTACCTGAAGCCATAGAATGGTTTGACCTAAATAGTATTTTAAAATCAACAGCTAAATTTGACATGGCTAAGTTACGTTTTATCAACCGTGAACATTTAAAACTGATGGATGACAAACAACTTTCAACGCTATTTTCTTTTGCTGATGCAGACATTGGAAAGCTCGCTAAACTTTATTTAGAAGAGTGTAGTACCGTGAATGAATTAAAAGAAAGAATCACTTCGATCTTCACACCCAAAGACTTTGACACTGAGTGGGGAGAGGAGATGCAACTCATCTCTGACATTATTTTTCAAGCACCAGAGTACAAAAGTTTTGACGAACTTACACAACATATTATAAATGAAAGTGGATTAAAGAACGAAAAGTTAATTAACCCACTTAGACGCCTATTAACTGGTACAGGAACTGGACCAGAACTTTCGGAAATTTATCCGTTAATTAAATCTTATCTTTTGGAGGTAGCCTCATAATGGAAACTTTATTTTTTGCAATCATTCAACTTGTTCACTCAGTACTTAACATGTACATTTGGGTTATTATTATCGCAGCTGTTTTATCACTAATTCAAGTTGATCCTAGAAACCCTATTGTAGAGGTTTTAAACCGTTTGACACAACCAGCTTTTGAGTTTGTTAGAAAGAAATTACCCTTTGTAGTTTTCTCAGGTATTGATCTTTCTCCATTGGTTCTTATCTTAGGACTACAGTTCGTTGATACACTTCTGGTAGGACTGTAAAATTGCGCTTTGCTATTGTCTTAATATTTCTTCTATTTTCAATAGCACATGCTAAAAGCTCTTACAATTTCAAAGAGATCGAAGTCATGCCTAGCTCTTTTGCTAAAGACTACTACACATGGCGTTTCATCTCAGAAAAAGAGACCTCTAAACAAGAAGCACTCAAAGCTTACCAATGGACAAAACGAAAAAGCCATAAACTCAAAAAAGCCATTCGTAAAAAACTCGGTTACACTCCCCAAACACCTAAAAAAAACGCTAAAGAGAAAGACCCAAAAAATTATATTATTTACCCAGGAACTGCTGCTAAAAAGTCATTAGAACAACTAAAAAAACTCCATAAAAAAATCAAAAGTCAAGGTAAGTATTCAGACACTTTAGACGTAATGGCATCATCAAACCCTTTTCAGGAACTAAGTCTTCAAAAGGCTTCTACTCAATGCTATATATTCAATTCTGTAGGTTCAAAATATAGAAAGAAACACTTTAATAAAGCCTTTACTCCTAGCCAATTAGAAGATCTTATTCATGAAAAACAATTTAACAAAAGTATTGCTAAAATTGTCACAACACATGCCCTAAATGAAACTAAAAAATCTCTTGTTTTTATGATTTTAAAAAATGACTTAACATTTCAATCAAACTTTTTCCTTGCCATAAATGCAATAGAGTTTCAACAATTAGAAGTTGCTAAAAACTTTTTAACTATCGCCCGTACTAAGACAAAGCATCAAAGTAAATTCGACCAAGTAGATTTTTGGCTCTACCTCATTACAAAAGAATCGAAATACTTAGAGCTTTTGAAAAAAAGTCATGATGTTAATATCTATACTTTAAAAGCCAGAGATATTTTAAATGAATCCTACCCTGAGGTACGCTCTCCAAATTTAACGTTTAAAACACTTGAAAACTTTGATATTACCAATCCCATAGACTGGGAAAAGATTAAGTTAGAAATGAAAGAAAAACCAAATGATTTAGCCAATCTTGCAGAAAAATACAAAAGCTCAGAAGCGCTTGGTATTTATACTTATGTAAAAGAAAAAGAGACAAAATATAGAGTACCCTATTACCCTATGCCTTATCCCCTTTCTATGTGGGGTTTTGAAAAAGAACGTATTGCCCTCCTCTATGCCATAGCAAGACAAGAGAGTCGTTTTGTTCCAGCTTCTGTTTCCCCATCCTATGCATTAGGGATGATGCAAATCATGCCATTCTTAATTAAACACTTAGCCAAAGAGCGTGGTCAAACCATTGACCTTAATGAGATGTTTAACCCCTATTTAGCTGTCAACTATGCAAATCAACACCTAGACTATTTAAATAAATGGCTCTACAATCCTCTATTGGTTGCGTACGCTTACAACGGAGGTATTGGATTTACAAAACGTACCATAAAGAGTTCTCATTTATTCAAAAAAGGTAAGTACGAACCTTTTTTAAGTATGGAGTTGGTTGACTATACAGAAGCCAGAGAATATGGTAAAAAAGTACTTACCAACTATGTTATTTACCTAAATTTGTTAGGGATTCAAACAAAGGTTTCTCCCCTTTTGAATAGTTTAAAATATCCTTCCCAAAGCGATCGTTTTCGAAAATAAGAGAAAAGTCATTTTTGAGTGTCTTTTTGAACTTGACTTTATAATAAGTACTCCAATTATCAACCATAGGCATTTCATAGCGTAAAGGATCATTTTTATCTAACTCTTTGATATCAATTGGTTCTAGACCATCCAATGTCAGAGAGTAGCCTTTGGTATTAAACTCATATTTTTCACTATTCTCAATATAAACACCCACAAAAAAATACTCAGCATCTTCCATTTTGTCAGTAAATCTTTTTTTACAACCTCTCTCTTCAAAGACAGGATTTAAATAGGTCGCTGTTAAAAGTGCCTTAGTCTCAAAAGAAGCCATCAGTTGTGCTTTTTGTGTGTTTACTAAGCTGTTATGATAAATATCATCTTTAGTGAAAAGTTGTCCAAAGTCAGACTTGTCTCTAACGTTACATTCTTCTTTTTTTGCAGAACACCCAACAATAAGTAAAGCTGATGTTAGAAGTAAAATATTTTTATACATGGAGTATTAGCCTTTAAATTTGACCCATTTTAACATATTTAGTATAAACTTTTATGTATAATTTACTTTATACACCAAGGAGTATTATGAAACGTTTTGCTGTTGCTTTTACTGGTCCATCAGGTTCAGGAAAAACTACGCTAGTTGAAAAAATCTCAAAAGCTTTAGTAAGTCAAAGAGAAGTTGCTATTATTAAACATGATCCTAAAGATAAAGCAACATTTGACAGAGCTGGTAAAGACAGTCATACTTTTTCACAAACTGGTGCAGAGGTCGTTGTTAGTTCACCTACAAGAACCACTTATTTTTCACAACGAAACAAGGAACTAGAAGAGATGATTAGAATGTTTAATCATTTTGACATCTTATTAGTAGAGGGCTTAAAAGCTCTTCCCTTACCTCGTATAGCCATCTTTAGAAACAAGATTGAAGAGAGTTATTTAAACTGTTCAGAGGCAATTGCCATTGATAAAACCATTAATATAGATGAGTACAATATTCCTAAAAATATTGATATTTTAGATTTAAACAATACCACCCAAATAATTGAGTGGATAGACCAACATGCTAAGCAAGTATAATTAACTAAGGATAAAAATGAACGATATATTTAACACGATAAAACAAGTTGCTTTTGAGATTGACAATGCCATTAAAACATCTGATTTAGGTTACTCTGACTCTGAGAACTCTTCAGGAGAAGATCAACTTAAACTTGATGTTCAATCTGATATTATTATTGAAAAAGCATTTGCTACAGTATCATCAGTTAAAGCACTTGTAAGTGAAGAAAAAGAAGGTGTACTCGAACTCTCTCCAACTGGTAAATACACAGTATGTTACGATCCTCTTGATGGTTCAAGCCTTGTAGATGTTAACCTTTCTGTAGGTTCTATCTTTGGGATCTATGAAGGAGAGTTAGAAGGTAAAAACCTTGTTGCTTCTGCTTATGTTGTTTATGGACCAAGAGTAGAACTTGTTATTGCTGACAAAAACTCCAAACCAATGCTTTCACGTGTTATTGCTGGTGAATTTAAAGAAGTTGGTGAAATTTCTATGAATGAAAAAGGTAAACTCAACGCATCTGGTGGAACACAGCAAAACTGGGCTGACTACCACAAAGCATTCATTGATGGTTTATTTCAAGAGGGTTACCGTTTACGTTACTCAGGTGGAATGGTTCCAGACTTACACCAAATCATGCTCAAAGGTGGAGGACTTTTCTCTTATCCTGGAACAACTGACAAGCCAAATGGAAAACTAAGACAACTTTTTGAAGTAATTCCTTTTGCACTTATGTATGAGCAAGCTGGTGGACAAGCCATAGACAACAATGGTATGAGACTACTTGAACTTGTACCTTCTCACCCACACGACACAAGCCCATGTTTCTTTGGTTCAAACTATGAAGTAACAGCTTTACGTGACGCTTACGGAATCAACTAGTCATGGATGAAAAAATCTTAGACGAATGGGAAATAGAGCTTAAGAAGCAAAAAAAGCTTCTTGAGGAGCATATGAAAGCACTAGGCATTACCTCGGAAATGGACTGTCCAGATTTTCCAAATTGTCGAGTGCAAGAAAAATATGTTGAAGCAGTTTACAACAGCATGAGTAAAGGTGCTGGTGGTGGATTTGAGTTTTAATCTTTAAACTCAATATCCATAAATCGAATAAGTCACATAAAACACTATCTTAGTCGTCGTACTAGGATAAGGGTAGTCCATATAAGCCACACGTATTAAAGAGAGTGTATTATCATCTAAGGCTCTATATCCTATACGTGTTTTCAAACGTAAATTAGATATATTCCCATTGGGATGTAAATTAAACGAAACCACATTCGTTCCTTCTTGCCCTGTTCTCCCTGCTCCTTCAGGGTAACCTCTTCTTGTTAATGTTCTTTGTGTAATCTCTTGAATAGTATTTAAATTGTTTTCAATAAACTTCTTTTGAGTTGGCGTAAAATCATGAAAAGCAGAACCATATAGCTTTTGAATTTTCTTATTAGGGTATGCACTTGAGCTACTTGAACGACTAGGTTTCGCTAAAAATGAACCTAAATCACTTGGCTGAGTATGTGTTTGAGGCTGACTCTTTTTAGGCTGAATCATTGGCTCAGGAATATACACCATTTCACTTTCAAATGCTTCTAATTCTTTGGTCTTCTTTTTCTTAATTTCCTTCTTGACAACTTCTTTTTTCACAACCTTCTTTTTGACAGGTTTTTTCTTTACAATCTTCTCTTTAGGCTTCTTTTTAATAGCTAGTTTTTTCTTCACAATAGGTTTAGTTTCTACTTGTTTAATAGGAACTGCCTCGTTCTTTGGTTTAGCCTTTATAACAGGAGGTGCAGCCTTAACGGGTACAGGAATATCCCGAATATCAATTTTAATAACATGATGGTTTAATTTACTAGGAAGTATTTCAATTTTAGAGAATTGTGTAAGATATAGCCAAATAAAAAGTGCATAAACTAACAAAGAAATAATTAATGCTTTCAAAACCCTCATATAGACCACTTCTTTTAATTCTTAGATAAATTTAAAATAGTATAGTAAAAATAAACTTATCTCGTATTAAAGAAGCTCAAAAAGTTTAATAATTTCACTATCTTCTTTTTCAATTGCAATATCTAAAGCTGTTTTACCAAGATAGCGTTCTTCTCTATCTGCCCCATGTTCAAGCAGTAACTTAACCACTGTATACTTAAAACTTTGAACAGCAACAATAAGTGCTGTACGTCCTTCCGAATCTTTCATCTCAAGATTTGCATTACTTTCTATTGATTCTTTAATTTCTGTAAAGCTTGGCATAAGTTTCATCATAGTGGCTAAACTTATGCCACTCATATCTGTTGCAAAGGGGTTTTTAAACTTAGTCCGTTTACTATTTACCGTATTACATTCTAATAAATAAAGTCTGGCTACCTTAAAATTTAACTCTTTACTCAAACGTTCAATAATTTCCATATTATTTGTTTGTTTTGCCATTTTAAAAAGTTTACTCTTATCATTTTTTATCGCTTTTTCTACGTTAAAAACTCTTTGTATTAACTCTTTTAAAGAAGATTCCACTTTCACTTTTTTATCTTTGTTAGGAGTATGAACTCTCCGAACATTTTTTTTGACTTCCTTATTAATTTGAGGAGAACACTTTAACTCAAAGGATTTATCTTCTAAGTTCTTCTCAACTATTTTATCGAGCTGTTCTACTCTATTAAGTTTTTTTAACTTTTCAGCTTCATTTACCCATGCTAAAGCAGAAGATTTTTCTATTTTTATTTTTTGCTTCTTTTCTTCAATTAATCCTAAAATCTCAAATATTCTATGACGCTTACTTTCTATAATATAGAGGTTTTCACTTCCTCGTGTAAACGCAACATAAAGCGAATTAATATAAACTTTATACGCCTCTAAATCTCTATTTTCTTTATCTTTTTGCCGTCCATAATTAAGGGCTTCATCAAGCTCTATTTTTGAAATATTTGAAACTATATTATTAAATTTAGAAGCATTTGATGAAACAAAACCAATGAGAATAACATTTTTATATTCTAAGCCTTTTGCTTCTTGTACCGTGAAAATTAAAGGGCTATCAAAATAAGCTGTAACCCTAGATTTAAGTTTTTCATCTAAAACAATAATAGCAAAATCAACAGACTCTTTTGTCTCCTCATTTAACTCCTTTAAAACTTCTTTAGTTTCAACAATAAAATGTATTTCTCCTTCAATTTTAGAAGAAGTATAAGAAAGATAGTTGCTCTCTTTATCAATAGAGCCAAAACGTAGTTTCTTAATTTTTAGAAGCTTGTTTGATAAACTAGTTATCTTTTTTGAATTTCTATAGTTCTCTTTTAAAATCTGAACTTGACTCTCTTTCGTCTCTTTAAGAAGCATAGCTTTTAAGTTTGTCCATGAAAAAAAGTTAGCATAAAGAATCTGATTTGAATCTCCTGCAAAAATAAAATTGTTATGATTTTTTAACGCTTTGAAAAGAAAGTATATTTGTATATTAGTAAAATCTTGCACTTCATCAATGACTAAAAAGTCATATTTCTCTTTAACTTTAGTTAAAAGGTTAAAAGCAACAATATTACTATTATAAAAATTTTCATCTTTTATCCAGTCTAAATATTTTTGAAAAAAAAGATAAACCGTAGCTCTCTCTTCTCTAGGAAAAAGAGACTGCTTAATACCAAGTTCCATATAAGAAGATTTATTTAAATAGGCATATTCATGACTGCCTGTTAAAATACCATTGAACTCTTCATAATATTTTTCCACCTCACTGATCTTATGCCAATATGCCCAAAGTTTAAAGGCTGTAAAAGAGACGCCTGTTTTTGTCTGTTTTTGAACCCGATTAAGAACCTCTCCAAAAGTTAAAAAATCAATATTTTCTTGACCCCTACAGAGTTCTTCAGTTTTTTCTACTAAATAATTTGACAAAGAACAATAAAGTACCCTACCCTTTAAATTTCTTAATTTTTCAATGCTAACAGAGGTCTTACCACTGCCTGCTGATCCTACAATGATTAAAGGTGTTTTAAGTGATAGAAGTCCTTTTTGCTGAGGGGTAAAAGAGAGAAACTTATCAATATATAAAAACTCTTTTTCTTTATTCATATAATCTACCTGAGGAATTTCTTCCTCTTCAATTCTAATATCTTCTTCTATAAAATGTATATTTCTTAAAAATCTTGATTTCTCATAACGATGAAAATATATGACCTCTAACAATAAAATGTAATTTTCATTTTTATAGTGAATAAAAGTAAAAACCAGTCTGTCCTCATAATTTATTTTTGCTCTAAAATAATCTGTATTTACTAATTTCTTAGTCTCAGCAGATTTAAAATCACCAAGTTTTAAAAAATCGATGGTTTTCTTGAGGGAAGGAGTTTCTTCAAAATTTTTGAGATACGCAATCTTATATCTAGTTGCTGAATTATTAGTTACTATCTCAGGTAAAAACATTTCTCTTTCCTCTCATTTGCATATGATTTTTATACAGTTTTTTTCAAACTTATTGGCTTAAAATTAAATCTAAAAATTAACTTTAAAGTAAAAAACCAAAAAAAGAAACAGTATCTTAAATTACTAGATTATTTTCATTTAAAAAAACTAATATTCCTATAAATCTAACATAGTATAATCTGCTTATTAAAATAAAAGGACTACTATTTATGAGTTACAATAAAAGTAAAATAGCATTCAAAGAAGCATACGAAGTAATCCCTGGGGGCGTTGACTCACCAGTTAGAGCATTTTCATCAGTTGGTGGAACACCTGTATTTATAGAACGTGGAGAAGGTGGTCATTTAATTGACATAGATGGGAACAAATACATTGACTTTGTACAAAGCTGGGGACCACTTATTTTAGGTCATGCCGATGCAGATGTTGAAAATGCTGTCATAGAAGCTGTAAAAAAAGGTCTTAGCTTTGGTGCGCCTACCCTTAGCGAAACTGACTTAGCAAACGAAATAGTAGAAATGTTCGACAGTATCGAAAAAGTACGTTTTGTATCTTCAGGAACAGAGGCTGTAATGTCTGCTATTCGTCTTGCTCGTGGTTACACAAAACGTGATGATTTTATTAAATTTACAGGGTGTTACCATGGTCATGCAGACTCACTTCTTGTTCAAGCAGGTTCAGGTATGGCAACATTTGGAAGCCCTTCAAGCCCTGGTGTTCCAGCTGACTTAACCAAACACACACTGTTAGCAACTTACAATGACATTGAGTCTGTAAAAAAATGTTTTGAACAAAGTGAAGGTGGAGTTTCATCAATCATTATTGAACCTATTGCAGGAAATATGGGACTCATTCCAGCAGATGAAGCATTTTTAGAAGAGCTAAGAACTTTATGTGATGAGTATGGAGCATTATTGATTTTTGACGAAGTAATGTCAGGATTTAGAGCTTCAATCACAGGTTATCAAGGAATAGGTTCAGTTAAACCAGACATTGTTACCCTTGGAAAAGTTATTGGTGCTGGTATGCCTGTTGGTGCTTTTGGTACACGAAAAGAAATCATGTCAGAACTTTCACCAGAAGGACCAATCTACCAAGCAGGAACCCTTTCAGGTAACCCAGTTGCAATGGCTGCTGGTTTCACAAGTTTAAAAAAACTTAAATCTGATGCTAGTATCTATCCTACTTTAGAAAAAAGAGCCACAAGACTAATGGAAGGTTTCCAAGAAGCAGCTGACGCTGTAAATGTGCCAATGGTTACGACTGTTCGTGGTTCAATGTTCGGCTTTTTCTTCTCAGACAAACCCGTAAGAAATTTTGATGATGCCCTTGAAAACAACTCTGAACTCTTTGGAAAATTCCATGAAAAAATGTTAGAAAAAGGTGTTTACCTTGCTTGTTCTTCTTATGAAACAGGGTTTATTTCTACGGCTACGAATGACAAGATGATTGAAGAAGCTATTGAGGCTGCTAAGGCTTCTTTGGCTGAGTTAGTTTAATAACTCTATGTGGGCTTTATGCCCACTATCTACTATAAAGACTCAACCCATAAACCCACTCTTGTAACGGCATCATATCTTCATAGATTTTAAAATTCTTATCAACAATCTTTTCAGAGTGGAAATCTTTATTGGGCTTAAAAGTAGTATACATATACATCGAACGAAAGAGAGATAGATAAACATGCTCATCATCTTTATCAAAACCTCTTGGGTATCGTTTATAAGCTGGTTCAGGTAATTTATACCCCTTAGCTTTTAATGCTTCTACAATGTTATGGAGTTCTATTCTTCTGTCTTTATCTTGTATATACTCTCGGTAAATGGCTAAAAGAGGTGGCTTAAAATTTCTTATGCCAGTGGCTACAAAAACTTCTTTAGAATCATAGTGCATGTAAAAAGAAGAACTTTGCATTCTATGTGTTTGACCTTGCCAAAAAATAATACCAATACGTTCTTTAATGGGGTCTGCCAAATGAAAACGGGCATCACGATAGATTCTAAAAAGAGATTTATTTATTTTAGGAATGGCATTAATGGTAGGAATTAAGATTTGTAGATGTTCACCCATCTCAGCCACATAAGCTTTGTTGGGTGTAACAATTTCTTTTTCATAACGTTCTCTGTTGGCATCCAACCACTCTTTTGAGTTGTTAGTAACAATCTCATCCATAAATGTTAAGCCTTCTTTGGGAAAGCCTTTAAATATATTATTTGCTGTCATAACATTGAACCTTGTAGATTCCGTGTTAAAGAAAGCTGAGAAAAAGAGCTTTTTATTCACAGAATTTTTATTTAAATTTTAACCAGTAAAGGATTAAAACTTTCCTTGCTTTTAAAGATAGAGAAAGCCATCAAGATAA
>CACVAP010000056.1 GCA_902727895.1 uncultured Sulfurovum sp. | reverse complement strand
CCTGCTTCTCCATCTTTAGTGAAAAGTTCTTGTCCCTCTTCATCATTCACAAAATCACTTGCTTCATCAATACAAATAGTATATCTTCCATCTTCATCAGTTTTTGCCAAAGCAAATGGGTATCTTCTAATAATTGCTGGGATATATGATCCTTCCCACTTATTATCTGTTACAAAAAGATTCTCACCCTCTTCTAATCCAGTTAAAACCACTGGCTTAAATTCATCTTTAGTCTGATCTTCTAAAAATACAATTGGATAAACCGATGCTGCTCTTGAAAACTCATGAACCATAATTGATACAATATGAACATCCTTGATGAAATCAAAATTATCTACGGCTCTCACTTTCTTATCTAAGTGTCTCTCTTTTGTAATTGGTACTATACTTTTAAACATGTTATTCCTTTTTTTAATTTTTTTAATTTTTCTTTATTTGCCTAATCTAACTTCAGAGTAAATATTTCTACTTCACCATTTATTCCTTTATTCTAATTTTATTTCTGGTTCTTCAAAACGAATATCTAATAACGTTGTTGATAAAACATTCTCATCACTGTTCGTTACTAATATCGCTTCATCTGTAGTTCTTGAAGTATTATCAAAAAACTGAAGAACTACATGATCTTTTTTAACAACAGCTGTTACCACATACTTATCACCTAAGTTAAAGCTCGTTAATGAACTTTTAGTTAATAAATAATTATCATCAAAATTATCCAAAGTAACATTTTTATCAACAGCTAAATCAACAAAGTTCATAATCGTGTCTAAACTTTCATAACTTTCCTTAGTTGGCACAACTATTGTAGTACTTTCATTATCTCTAGTAATGTTACTTTCTGAAAAATTAATCGTGATATTATGTTCAGTCGAATCACTAACATTAAAATCATTAGTCACATACTTTAACATTCTACTTTCATTGATATCATCAAATAGCTCTTGAAAACTTTGTACCTCAGGAATGTACGATGACAATGTTAATAATACTTCTTCATCATCGATAGTTTCACTTTTATCAAAAGCATGTAAAAGTAGCAATGTTTGCTCTGCTAATGTATCATTCTGATCAAATAAGCTATAAGGTGAAATAATGGTTCGATTATTATCTATAGTTAATGTAGATATTTCAATATCTCTAACTTTAAATGAATAAGTACCAAAAGAATCGAATTCAACCATTCCTTCTGTTGTTGTTTGCTTACAACTATTATTTTTATCAAAACAAACAGTTAAACCCTCAATCACACTTCCAACCACTTGAATTTGAACAGCAGAAACTTTTTCAACTTCCTCAGTACTCTCTGTTTTAGATTCTTCATAAGAACAAGCTGTAATACCTAAAATTAGGAATGTCACTAACAAAAACTTCATCTCTTATTTTCCTTTCGTTATATAATAAAATATCTTACTATTAAATTTAAACATTATCTGTTATAATCTTTCCCTAGTAAACATATATTAAAAATATAGTATCTTATTGTCAGTTTTTTGTCGTATTTACAATATTCTTTTATGTTATTCACTTAATGTTATATTTTAATAACAGAATGTATTTAAAATTATTAAAAATGGAAATGAAAATGACAAAATACAATATTTTAATTGTAGAAGATGAATTTATTAATGCTCACTTTGTAGAACAGACTATTTTAAACTTAGGTCATAACGTTGTCGCATTAATAGAGACAGCGCAGGAAGCCATAAATATTTGTCAAAAAAAAGAAGTTCATATTGTTTTTATGGACATTAATTTACAAGGAAATATTGATGGTATTGAATGTGCAAAAAGACTCAATAAAACTCAAGACATTCCCATAATCTATACAACTGCTTTCTCTGATTCTAAAACTATTGATGAAGCAACCGATACCAACCTTTTTGGCTATCTTATTAAACCTTTCGACCATCAAGATATAGAAGCTTCATTAAATATTGCCATTAAAAGAAACTATTTAAAAAAAGCTATTACAAAAAATACAAACTCCCAACTATTTACGAACTTAAGTCATAACTACCGATATTATGATAAAACACAAACATTAATTAAACATGAAGACCATATAATGTTTACAAATAAAGAGTCTGAAGTATTTTATTGTCTTTTTAAAAACATCAATCAAACAGTTACAAGCACTTACTTAATCAACCATGTATGGAAAGCTAAAGCCATCTCTTCTTCTACTATTCGAGATACTATTTTACGTCTTAGAAAAAAAGTTCCAGAATTAGAGATTAAAACTATTTCAGGAATAGGTTATAGTTTAAACGACTCTATCTAATGCAAAAATTATTAGTCTTTTTTCTTTTCTCATTTTTTTTATCTGCCAATGTCAATATTGTTGATGAAATGCAAGAGATAAAGAATTTTGACCTAGCATACTATTATGATGAAAATAAAACAGAGACCATAGAGAGCATTCAAAATATTAACTTTCAACAAAGTACACCCAACTGGTTTACCTTTGGTTTTATCACAGGAAACTCATGGTTTAAACTCACCATTAATAACCAAAGTAAGACCAATAAATTTATTTTTCAACTAATTGAACCCTATTTTCAACGCGTAAACTTTTACAATAAAAAAAATGGACAATGGCAACAACAAAGTTTAGGATTAACCCAATATAAAATAGACCAAGACCCTCAACAACTTACACCCATCTTCCCTTTTGAAATCGAAGCTCATAGTAGGAAAACAATTTATATACAGTTCGCTCCAGACAAAAAGACTGCAGGTTCTAGCTTTGGACGTTTTCATCTTTCCACACAAACTAAATTTAATAATGAAAGTATTTTACATAATTATTTACTTTATTTCTTTCTATTAGGAAGTATGTTTATGATCATCTTATTTAATTTTTTTTTATTTATAAAGTTTCATGATATTATTTATTTTTACTACGCTATGTATATTATTTCTTTATCAACTTACATAACGGTATATTCTGGGCTGATTCATCATTTTGGCTTAGCACTTTGGTATCGAGAAATGGCACTCTCTATGCCTCTTTTTATTATTTTTCTCATACTCTTTTCTGATCGTTTCTTAAAGCTTGACTATTATCTTCCACGTATTCATAAACTATTAAAATTTATCGTTCTATTTTTATTATGCTCTATGCCATATATGATTTATGACTATTCAGGCTGGATAAAAACTCTTGGTCTACCAATTATGTTACTTGGTCCAATTGTTGCTTTCTCGGCACTTTATGTTGTATACAAAGGTCATAAGGAAGCAAGACTTTATTTTATTGGAATTATCTTTTACATAGGATCACTCACCATGTTACCTCTTATGACAAAAGGTATCTTAGCTCATACTTTTTTAACCCACTACTCTTTTTCTATCTTCTCTTATGTAGAGATTATGTTTTTCTCATTTGTCTTAATTAACCGTTTTTATGCCACTCAGAATGATAAGATTAACCTACAGGGTGAACTACTCGAAATTCAAAAAAGTACAGAAAGAGTACTCGAAGAGCGTGTTGAACAACGTACCAATAAAGTCAACCAGCTTCTTAACGAGAAAGAGGTACTACTAAAAGAGGTCTATCACCGAGTTAAAAATAACTTTCAAATGGTCATTAGTCTCTTGTACATTGAAAATCAAAGTAATAAAGATGGGGCTTTACTACAGTTAATTAACCGTATAAAATCTATGGCACTTATCCATCAATACCTTTTAGGGATGGATGACTATGCTAAAATAACCAGTCAAACTTACTTGCATCAAATCAACCAAGAGATAGAAAGAAGCTATAGTAAACAAAAGTTAATCATTAACGATAGCATAGAAGACTTTGAACTTTCAGCTGATCAAGCCTTAAGTTTAGGGGTAATTGTCAATGAAGTACTTACCAATGCTGTGAAACATTATAAAAAAGACGATGTCTGCCTCATTGAGCTGTCTTGTAATAAAGTAGACAATGAAGTGACCTTAAGCATTCAAGATAATGGTCAAGGTTTCGAACTGAAAAGTAAACACAATAGCTTTGGATTAACCTTAATTAAACAGTTTTCTAAAAAACTTAATGCTTCTAAAAATGAATTTACTTTTAAGTCTGGAACACGGTATGAATTGGTGTTTGAGCTCTAAAATATTGATAGTCGGTAACCCGACTATTAAATAAAATTCATTCTAATCTATTCTTTCCCAAAAAGTGTCAGAAAATTATTTTTAATGAAGTGTTTAATAACTCGGGGTATTTCACCCCGATGTTACTAGAAAGTCAACGATTAAAACTTATAAGTTGCCCCTAGTGTTACAGCTTGTTGTGAGTGTGTAACTGTAGCTGATGATGCTGTAGCTGTTGATGGAGCTCCTCCACCTTGAGCAATTTGTCCATTTGTCATATCAGATGTATTAAATGTATTTGTAGCTTCAGGTGTATACACAAATGCTAAACTCATAGCAAGTTCATCCGAAACAGCATAATCTCCACCAAGCGTATAGTGATCTTCAACCATTGCAGGGAAACCATCTAAGTTAAAGAAGTTTTTTGCTGCATTATTATAATTTTGAGCATTAGCAGTTGCTGAACCATCTTGTTCTGCAATTGGTGATTTACCATGATTATAACCAGCTCTAACTGCCCAAGTTGGTGTTGCATATTGATAACCAACAGCTACAACATTTTGATCTTCCCAACCAAAATCTTTATAACCAGCTGCATCAGCCCACTGTACTCTTCTTAAATCAACAGCAAAAGTATTGTTACCCATTTTATAAGCAGCACCAATACCAATTTCTGCTGGCTGATCTAGCTGATCTCCAGAAGTTATAGAACTAACACCAAAATCTCTAACAGCATTAGCAATATTACCTTTGTAATTTGCCTCTATTTTTGACTTATATACAGCACCTAATGTTACGTCACCTACATCGTACGCAAGTCCAGCTGTCATACCAAGTCCAACACTAGAATCACTTTTATTAGTTGAACGTCCGAAAGGAGTATTATAGTTCATTTCTAAAGTTGAGTATTGTAATACTGGAGCAACGGCAACTGTTAAATTGTTAGCTGTATACGCTACGGGAACTGAAATCTTTGCAATAGCCAATTCAGTTTCCATTCCAAATGCACCAGATCCAGCTTTAGAAGCACTATTATAGTCAGTACCCATACCAGCTGTACCTGCAACTGAAATACCCCATACTATATTCTCATTATTTCTATGAACATACGCAAAACCAGGGATAAATGATTGGTCAGCTGCTGAACTACTTGCGCTTGCAGCTCCTTGAGGAATCATTGCACTTGCATCAGAAGAGAATCCAACATCTGGTTGAAACATGGTTACATATCCAGAAAACTCTGACCCTTTTACATCTTTAATCATTGCTGGATTTGCATATGCAGATTCTGAGCCATGAGAAACAGCTATACCAACGCCACCCATACCTGTGGACTTTGCTCCATCTCCAAGCATAAGGTCTCCATTGGTTGCGAATAACACAGACGAAGCGATTGTTGATAGTAAAATAATTCTTTTCATAAAGTTTTCCTTTGAAATAGTCTATAATCATTATATGTTATCTCAATCTATAAAA
This sequence comes from uncultured Sulfurovum sp., assembly GCA_902727895.1. Lineage (GTDB taxonomy): Bacteria > Campylobacterota > Campylobacteria > Campylobacterales > Sulfurovaceae > UBA1140. The sequence continues at coordinate 19,497 of CACVAP010000056.1, read as the reverse complement.
CAAGAAAATAGCTTGTTTTTATTCATTTTATACTCTTTTTCACTCTTTTTCACTCGCTCTAATTTATAATGATAAGCTGAATATATAACTATTATATTTTGAACAAATCATTTAGCTTATTTAGTTAGAATTCTAAATAAAATATTTAGGATACAAAATGATTATCATTCCTGCACGTATAGGCTCCTCTCGTTTTCCCAACAAGGTTTTAGCAGATGTTGGTGGATTACCCATGGTTATTCGTACAGCTAAAGCTGTTCAAAACATAGATCAAGTGGCCATTGCCACAGATTCAGAAGAAGTCGTGAAAATAGCAGAGTCTTATGGTATTACAGCCATAATGACTTCCCTTGAACACAACTCTGGTACAGACCGAATTTTTGAAGCTGCTCAAAAACTAAACTTAGATGACAATGAAGTAATTATAAATGTTCAAGGAGATGAACCCTTTATTGAAGAAGAAGTTGTTAAAGCTATTTATGATTTAACTGTTAAAAATAAAGAGAATGAACAGGTCATGATGAACTCATGTTATAAAATGATGAGTAATCCAGAAGCAGATGATCCAAATATTGTCAAACTTATTACGACAGACGCAGACATTGCTTTATATTTTTCACGTGCTAAAATTCCCTACCCACGTGACCACCACTTTAATGACTATAAAGGTCATTTAGGAATTTATGGTTTTACTAAAAAATCATTGGAAACTTTTTGTAATCTCTCACCTGCTCCACTTGAAGACATTGAAAAACTTGAGCAACTACGTGCTTTATATCATGGATTTAACATTGCAATGGTAAAAGTTGAAACTAAAAGTTTTGGAATTGACACCATTGAGGACTTAGAAAATTCTTTAAAGATTCACAATTTAAAATACTAACACTCTTTGTTAACTATGGGTTAACTTTTTATTTTCTATTGATTTACACTAAACTACTATAATAACATTATGAAAGATGTACGACAAAGAATTTACCTCCTTTATTCTTTTGTTTGTACTGTTGTTGTCTAAAGTTTGTTTAAAAATTTGAATACTCCCTTTTCTCCCTCCTTTGTATTTACGAAACTTTATGACAACACTTTCAAAAAATCAACCAAACTCTTAATTATTTAAGAAAGGACTTAAATGTACAAAAGCATACTGTTATCCACACTGTTATCAACTTCCCTTTTTGCTGGTAGTATTACTTTTAAAAATGCTCCCTTAAAACCAGAACATAGATTGCCCAATGGAAAAAATGAGATTCTTTCTTTTCATGATGTGTTAAAAGACTCCATGAATGCTGTTGTTAATATTTCTACTAAAACCATTGTAGAAAGTAACCAAGCAAATAATAGGTTATTTAATGACCCTTTCTTCCAAGAGTTTTTTGGTCAACGAGGACAACAAAAAAAACAAGCTCCAAATCAACAAGATAATGCTTTAGGTTCAGGAGTAATTGTTTCTGATGATGGATACATCGTAACCAATAACCATGTCATAGCCGAAGCAGATGAAATCATGGTAACGGTAAATGGGTCAAATAAAGAATACAAAGCAAAAGTTATTGGTCGTGACAAAGGCAGTGACTTAGCTGTTATTAAAATTGAAGCTAAAAATCTAGAAGCCATTACTTTTAGTCATATAGAAGAAGTGAAACTCGGTGATGTAGTTTTTGCCATTGGTAATCCTTTTGGTGTAGGACAAACAGTCACCCAAGGAATTGTCTCAGCACTTAACAAAAGTCATGTGGGCATTAACAAGTATGAAAATTTTATTCAAACAGATGCCTCTATTAACCCAGGAAATTCAGGAGGAGCCTTAATTGACTCTCGTGGAGCGCTCATTGGTATTAATGCTGCCATACTTTCTCAAACAGGGGGGAATCATGGTATTGGATTTACCATTCCTGTTGATATGGTACGTAATGTTGTCTCAAAACTCATCAAAGATGGAAAAGTAAGCCGTGGTTTTATGGGTGTAAATATCTCTGAAGTAACCCCAAGTTTAAAGAAACTTTACAAGCAAGAGCAAGGTGCTATTGTTACCGATATTCAAGCTGATTCTCCTGCACAAGAGGCTGGACTTCAACGTGGAGACTTAATCTACTCAGTCAATGGTAAGAAAATTAAAAGTCCCAGTGATCTACAACGTATTGTCACCTCATTTTCTCCTGATCAAACCATTAAACTTGCTATAGAACGTGAAAAAGAAACCCTTATTAAAAAATTAACCCTTAGCAGTTTAAGTGGTAGTTCAAATATACTTGGAAAACTCACAGAAGTTGAAGGTCTTAGACTAAGTAACTTAAATAAAAAAATAAAAAAGACCTATCATATTAATCAAAATGTAGAAGGTGCATTTATTGAAGGTGTGTTAGAACGTAGTCAAGCAGATATGAGTGGATTTATGGCTGGAGATATTATAATCCAAATTGAAAATAAAAGTATAGCAAGCGTAGAAGATGCTGTAGAGGCATTTAAATTATTTAAAGGGAATACAAAAAGAGTTTATGTAAATCGTGAAGGGTTTATATTATTACTTGTAACTAAATAATTAGCTGATTAAAACGTTGCTCAGTACTAACGTTTTAATCTTTAAAAATTACCATCTCATAATTGCTTGTGGTGACCACAGCTTTATGTGAAGGTACTGAACCATTCCGATTAACCTTCGAAAGTTCTTCTCTTAAGTCTTGAATCTCATTGTTCATTGCATCCATTTGCTCTTTTAACTTTACAATGACATCAACGCCTGCCAAGTTAATACCCATCTTTCTAGTTAATTGTAAAACAAATTTAATCTTATCTATGTCTCTTTGAGAATAAAGTCTCATACGTCCTTGTGTTCGTGAAGGACAAATAAGTCCTTCCTTTTCATACTGACGCAAGGTTTGTGGATGTATATCTAACATTGTTGCAACAACCGAGATTAGATATACGGGTTCATCATAACTATGCATAGACTACTCCTCTGAAGCAACTTCACCTTCTGGTAATTTTTCTTCTAACATATTTTTTAAATCTTCATCCATCTCATCAACATTTGGTAAAGTAATATTAGCTGTTAAATAGAGATTTCCAGCTAACGCTGTTTTTCTATCAGTAACCCCTTTTCCTTTAACTCTGAACTTTTGACCATTCTTAGTATTTTGAGGAACTTTAATGGTAATATCATCATAAATTGATGTTTTAACAAGTACTTTACCACCAAACAATGCTTCTTTTAATGGAACCTCCATATCACAATAAAGGTCATTGTCTTTTCTCTCAAAGGTAGGTGATGCTGATACTTCTACTTTAATAAGTAAATCACCTTTTTGTCCCATACCAGAGTGTCCTTTACCACGAACCCTTAATGTTTCACCATTTTTGATTCCTGCTGGTATCTTAATGTCAAAACTATCAGAACTTACCGAAACATGATGTTTTCCACCAAGAATGGAAACGGCAAAAGGAATAATAATGGTTGTCTTTTGGTCAAGATCCATAGAGCTTCCACCACCGAAGCCTCCTCCACCGAAGCCTCCTCCACCTCCACCACCGAAGATGTTTTTAAGAAGTTCATCAAGGTCTACATTTCCACCTTGATTTTGAGCGAAATCATGAAAGTTTTGTCCACCAAAAATTTGGTCTCCATACATATCATACTCATCTTTTTTCTTTTTATCTGAGAGTACTTCATATGCTGCATTAATTTCTTTAAATTTTTCTATTGCCGACTCATCTTTGTTTACATCTGGATGATACTTACGTGCTAACTTTCTATAAGCTTTTTTAATCTCATCTGCACTTGAGTTTTCACTAACACCTAAAGTTTCATATAAGCTTTTTGCCATTCGTCTACCTTGTTTATAAATATTAAGCCGATTATATCAGAAACTCTTAGTCTATGTCAATCAAGGTTGAACTATATTTAAGCAATATATTATAAAGAGATTCTGTACTGATTGGCTTAGATATATAGTCATCGAGTCCTAGATTTAACAAGCGTTCTTTATCACCCTTGAGTACATTTGCTGTGACAGCAACAATAGGAACAGTAATACCTTTATCCTTCAAAATTTCATTAGCCTCTACACCATTTATCTTGGGCATGTTTATGTCCATGAGAATTAAATCATATGAATTCTTAAAAGCCATAACAATAGCATCAACTCCATCTTCTACAAAATCAGCCTTAATGTCATATCCTAGTAACATTTCATCAAGTAAAATACGATTTAATCTATCATCATCTGCCACTAAGATATTTAAATCAAAAGACTTACTACTCTTATCCATATTTAGTAAGTTATTTAAATCTAAAATTGCTGCATACAATTCTGAAGGAAATTCTAAAAAGGAATTAATATGATAAATATTTTCAAATATTTTCGCACATAAAGAAGCGTCTTTACTTCCATCAATCAATAAAACTTTATTGTAATCTAATTTTAAAGAGGATAACACTTCATAATCGAATATAATCACAATATGATTAGTTATACCACTAGCTTTCATTTCATTTGTTGATAGTGGTATAAAATTAATACTTGAACTTTTTAATTGATAAATAACATCATCATAATCTTTACTCTGATTTTCAATGACATAAATAGGTCGTTTTTCTGTTAATTTGATTAACTTACTCTGCTTAGAAGTCTTTGTTAAACTGAGTTCAAATGAGAAAGTACTTCCTTCTCCAAGAATACTTTTTACCTTTAAATCACTGTTCATCACATTACATAATGACTTAGCAATACTCAGCCCAAGCCCTGCTCCTGCAAATTCCTTGGAAAGACTACTGTCAGCTTGTCTGAATGATTTAAAAATATTATCCATATTACATTGATCAATCCCAATCCCAGTATCCGTTACAGCAAAAGAAATCAATTCAGAATTCTCTGTTGATTCTAAGCGTTGAATATCAATCAATATCTCACCACCTTCAGGTGTAAATTTAATGGCATTAGAGATTAAGTTACTAATTACTTTGACTACTTTAGATTTATCCATCAATAATGATTTTGAAATATCAGGATCTATTTGAACTCTATAAGAAAGGTTTTTTTCCAAAGCTTTTGTTTTAAAAAGTGACATAAATGAATAACAATCAGTAAAAATATCAACATTAATATAATCTAATTCTACGCTACTATTTTCCATTTCAGAAAAATCTAAAATGTCATCTACAATCTTACTTAAAAGTATCGTAGATTCATCTATAAGTTCAAGAAACTGTTGCTGTTGAGGTGTAAGCTCTGTTTCAAATAATAAATTAGTAAAACCAATAATTCCATTCATTGGCGTTCTAATCTCATGACTCATGTTAGCCATAAATGCTGTTTTAATCTCTTCAGATTTTCTTGAGGTACTTAGTGCTTCTTCTAGCTCTGTTATGTCTGTGAAGGTACAAATTTTTAATTTACTAGTCTCTAGTATAACTTCTTTTAACAAAACAGCATAAACTCTTTTATCCCCATTAAAGTCTTTAATTAACGCTTTATGTCTTATATCAGGTTTTCTAAAAATAGGCTCAGTCCAGTGTACTTCAGCTGTTGTTTCTTTTAAATAGCCTTCATCCTCAATAAATAATTCACAAATACAGCTATAGTCCTTTTTAAAGTCTGCTAAATTTTGAAAACCAAAAGTTTTAAAAAATTTTTTGTTGGCACGAATAACACCAGCACTCATACCAATTGTAAAAACAATATTCTCTTCTTCTTCAAATAAAATATTATTTTGTTTAGATTGATATTCTAAATTATTATATGAATTATTAATTTTTTCTAATAAGTCTTTTACTTTCCCACCTGCCCTAGAAAAATCAAAACCTTTTCCATATATATCTTCTATTTGTTTTATCAATAATTGATTAATCTGTATTTCACTCATTTATAAATTCTTCCTTGATTCTAAATACAATTAAGTAACCTTAACCTATCAAAAAACTCCTAAAATTTAAAAATTTTCATTAAAATATTTGATTAATTTATTATAAAGAGGGAAAATAGTCTTATAAATAAGATATCTAACTATAAAAAAAAATATTATCTGTTTCTGAGTAACACATATACCATAAGAATAGGAGGTAGACTTAAAAATACAAGATAAGGAATTAACGCTAATAAACCATTTGAATTAAGATAGAAAAAACCCAACACTAAAACAGAATAAGCAGACAAACGATAAAAAGAGAATGAAGCTTTTGCATCTTTTGTTGTTTCCCAAATAGATCGCTTACTTTTTTTCAAATTAGCACGTTCTTCTTTTACAACATCAACCAACTCTCGCTCTTCCACTTTATTATCTGACAATTCATTTTGCTCATCATACAGATCATAAGGATCTTCTAGTTTGTCTAAAGTATCACGACCATCATCTGTAACAGCGCCTGCTTCTATCCCTTTTTTTACCATACTTTGGTAAGAGTACATCGATGCTAACATTATAGAAGAAGAAGAGATAAAAGCAATTTGCGAATTAACCAACCATACTTTATCTGTAAATAGATAAGCGACAATAAATAAAAATAAATCTATGCCAAGGAATACGAGAACTACTTGCTTCATTAATATTTATCGTCCTCATCATCAGAGTCATCATATTTTCGGTGACGATATTTTGGGTCATTTGCCAATTCATCTAAAGATTTTTTCTGTTTTTCATAAGCTTTGTAAACATTAAGAATCGCAGCAGCTACACCCCAAAATACACCAACCCACAGTAGCCAAGGAGTATCAAAAAGATTTTTTAAGAGTAAGCCTAGTCCAACCCCTAATAAAACAGCAACTACCATAGAGATTCCTAAACTTAATCCATCTGCAGCTGATACTAGTTTTTTAAGTTTTGGTTCGTCTTCTTGATGTTCTGACATGATAGTCCTTAATAATTTAATGAAAGAAGTATAGCCAAATTCACAGTAAAATAACAAAAACTATTTATTTGAAATATGCTTGTTTTTGTTATAAATAATTTTAAATTAAAATATTAATTATACATATTAAGTTTAAGTTTATTTTTGCTAGACTTTATTATCTAAAAACTGAAGGAAAGAAACATGAGTCGTGAAGAAAAAGCAAGTTACATAGAAACACTTAGAAATGCGTTACAGTCATACAGAGGATTTACCCAAAATGAAAAAAATTATGCCCACACACACCTTCCAGCTTTGGTTGGTACGAAAGGCGAGTTAGATACTTTTATCGAAAAAATTTCTGACAAGTTCGCAGTCGATATCCAACCCTTTTTATCGGATGCTAAATTTATAAATAAAATTTAAATATCATCCCTATCCCAACGCTCTGGGTCTAAAAATGTATCATCATGTATATGTTTAAATGATGCTTTTATCATTTTAAAGACCTGAGAGTTTTCTTTTTCCAAATCTTCTAACCATACTTTCATACCAGCTCTTGCATGAGGCATTTTTACATCTTTAAGCATTGCAGGACAAGCTTCATCTCCAATGGGTTGTAAATTATTATCTGTAGCAAATGCACGTAACTGTTTTTCTCGGGCTTCAATAAGTGGTCGAATTAAATGAAAGCCACGATTTGTTTTATAAATAGGCGCCATGGCTCTCATACTTCCATTGTAAAACATGTTCATAAAAAAGCTCTCTACTGTATCATCAAAATGGTGACCAAGTGCAACTTTTGTAAAACCATTTTCTTCTGCAAAAGTATACAATGCCCCACGTCTCATACGTGAAAAGTAAGAACAGAAAGAAGAGTTCTCACGGATAGCATCATTTGAAATTTCATAAATATTAGTATCACACACGGTATGCTTTATATTGTACTTTTTACAATGTTCAGCTACTTTGTCATAGGCTTCACCAGGCATTCCATACTTAATAGTACAGGCTTCAAATTCAAACTTAAAAGGTGCATGTTTTTTAATATGCTTCATAATATGAATGAGTGCTAACGAATCTTTACCACCACTCAAACCTACTAAGACTTTGTCACCCTCACCAATAAGTTTAAAGCTTGCATTTGTTTTGCCAGCAACACGTAAAAGCTTTTTCGAAATGTTTAGTTCAGGTTCTGATATTCTGCTCATTTTATATCCTAATTTAGTCTATTTTCTCAACCATGTCTAAAATAAATGCTGCTGATATCTTTGCTGAACTTACCATAAACTCATCAAAATCCATTCCTGCATCATCATTTGCCGTATCTGAAATGGCTCTTAATATAAAGAATGGAACATTCAATGCATCACAAACAACAGCCACAGAAGCACCTTCCATTTCTAAAGCATCTGCTTGAAAATTCTTAGAAATAAATTCTTTTCTTTCATTTGATGCAACAAATTGGTCACCTGTAGCAATGGTTCCTTCTATCAGTGTCAGTTCATTATCTTTAGCCACTTCTTTTGCAATACTACGTAATCCTTCATCTGACTCAACAAACTTAGCACCCTCTGGTACAAAACCAAAGTCATGTCCAAAAATAGAAATATCTAAATCATGTTGACAAAGTTTGTCTGCAATAATTAAGTCACCGATCTTAAGTTCAGGATTAATGGCTCCAGCAACACCAGAAAAAAGAAGTTTATCACAAGAAAATTTTTCTAAAAGTGTCGAAGCTGTTAATGATGAAAAAACTTTACCAATCTTAGAATAAGCAATAACCAGCTCTTTTCCTTTATATTTTGCCTCATAATAACTATTATTAGCATACTCAACTTTTTTAATATCTTCTACCTTAGCTAATAAAGGTTCTATCTCTTCAGGCATCGCACCCATAATGGCAATTTTACTCATATATAAATTTCCTAGTTAATTTTGATAAAATTATAGCTAAATGATTAAAAAAGTTATATAATATTCTTCCCAATAACAAACGAGGTAGCAATAGTGCTCAAAATATTTATGTTAATTACACTTATAAGTATGCACTTTTCTATGGCTCAAACTCTCAACATCAACCTTTCAGGAAAATACGAAACTAAACAAAACATAGAATATACTTTAGCTCAAACACCCAATGAAGCAGTCAGCCAACTAGAAGGTAGAGAATGGTTCAAAGACAAAAAATCTTTTAGCTCTCCTAAATATACCAACCATGCCTATTGGGCGAGGATTAAAGTTAAAAACTTACTAAACACCTCTCAAACCTATTATTTTAAATCAGAAAATCAATTTACTTATCTCATCGACTACTATTTGGTAAAAAATAAAAAAGTAGTAACCCATACCAGAGATGGGTCAATTTCTAAAAATCATAATAGAGCTTTCAATAGCAATCACATGTTATTTACCTTAGATATGGAAGCAAACGCTGAAGCAGAAGTTTACTTTAGAATTAGAAACTATAATAAAATAAACATTGATTTTGAGTTAGTCACACAAGATTATTTATTAGACTTTTATCAAACTTATAACCTTATAGAGGGTCTCTATTTTGGAGGAATGATGCTTATGGTTTTCTATAATCTATTCCTTTATTTTCTTTTTCGAATTTCAGCCTATATCTATTATATTCTTTATGCATTTTGGTTAAGTGTCTATTTTATAGGACTTTTTGGTTTTGCTGAACGTTATTTCTCATCTTACACTAACGTTTTTTACATCTCTTCTGGTGCATTTTTTGTTTTTCTTACCCTATTTATCCAATCCATATTAGATCTTAAAAATAAACTACCTGAAGTTCATAAGTTTTTAAATCTATTCATAGGCTATTTTATTCTAACAACACTTCTCAATGTCTATTGTTTAAAAATGGAACTATTTATTTATGCCCAATTACTTTTTAATCTATTTTTTCTTTTACTTGCTGTCTATGCTATCACCATTATTGCTACAACTTATTACTTAGCTTTTTATCACAAAGATAAAATAGCAAGGTTCTACTCTATCATTTGGTCTCTGCTTGCATTAATGGGTATTCTGCTTCCTCTTCAGTATTTAAATATTATTAATATAGACATACCAGCAGACTATATTTTTCAGTTTTTAACATTAGTTGAAATTTTATTCTTCTCTTTTATTCTTGCACACAACATAAACATCATAGAGGATGAGAAAAAAAAGCATGAAAATATGTTAGTACAACAAAATAAACTGGCTTCAATGGGAGAAGTAATAGGAATGATTGCTCACCAATGGAGGCAACCCCTTTCTGAAATTAATGGGGTTATATTAAACATGGATATGGACTACAGAAAAAAAGAATTAGAGGCTAATAAATTTAATAACTACCTTGATAAATTAGAAAACATTACTGCTTATATGTCAGAAACCATCAATGATTTTATTGATTATTTTAAACACGATAAAAAAGTAGAAGAATTTAGTATTTCAGAACTCATAAAAGGTACACTAAATCTAATATCTTCTACTAATAAAAAAAATATCAAGATAACCTATAAAAAGCACCCAGAGATTATTCTAAACTCTTATCGCTCAGAATTAATTCAGTCACTACTCATTGTTATAAACAATGCTATTGATGCTTGTAATATTCAAGATAAAACTAAGTCACCCGAAATTATAATTTTTGTTGTACCCACAAAAACACATACGATTATTGGTATAAAAGATAATGGTTCTGGAATTCCTAACGACATTATTGACAAAATATATGATCCATACTTTACGACCAAACATAAGTCTAAAGGAACAGGGCTAGGATTATACATCCTAAAGATGATAATTGAACAAGGGATACAGGGTAAAATAGAAATTCTAAGTACAGAAAAACATACTACCTGTAAGCTATTTCTTCCTAATAGTGTGACAATAAGAGACACAATCAAAGAATAACAACAAATGCTGGGTATATAAGTAACAATTATTTTTATCCATATTTAGGAACAAGCTGTATATCCTACTTTAATAACATATATAACTATAATTTCAAAAACTTATATACTTGAATTTAAAGGATTATTTTGATTAAAAAAGCTTTACTTATTGCCCTATTAGTATTAGTTACTGGCTGTGTTGGTACCGTTCGAATTGCTGAAGAAACAGGAAATAATATGCAAGACCTAAATACTCCAGCTGTTACTAAAGGTGAAATTAAAAAAGAAGAAAACTAGCTTAGTATTAAACCTTTTGTCTATATTTAATACCATCTACATCTACTGTAAACTCTGTCGGAGCTACATAATCATTAGCCGTTTGAATTTCATATTTCCCATGAAGTTCAAACCCTACTGATACTGTTACTACCAACAATACTCCTAAAATTATTCCAAAAATTGTTTGTTTCATGGCACGCCCACCTTATGTTTAAATATGTTTTATTGTAACAATAAAATAATTTATTAAAACTTAAAGTAATATTTTACAATAAATTAATTGTTTTTTATCAATACGTAGTTCTCCATCAGTAAACATGGCTGAGATATCTTGGTCATAGAACTTTAACGGTGTTCGTCCACTGCCTGACTTACATTCAATAATCGCATCAGCTCATTTTATTTTCCTTTTTTTAATGATAACCTATAATCTGTATATATATCCAAAGCAATTCCCATATAAGCCGACTTCACATAGTTTGGTCGAACTCTTTTAATAATTTCTTCAACCTCATCACGATCATGCCCTGTATATAATAACCAAGCTGAAACAACCAAAACAGAACGCGACAAACCCAAAGCACAATGAATATAAATAGGCTCTTTCTTATGTTCTTCTATTAACAAAACAGCCTTATGTAAAAGCTCTGGACTCGGAATTATTTGATCTAAAAACGGTAAATTATAAACCCTCGGTTCTATGGCGACTTTCACCAGAAAATGTTCTGTCGCAAGATTTATAATATTTTTGATATTTTTCTCTTTTAAGCTTTTCCCTTCTTCAGCATCATACAAACGACCAAAATAGACATTCTCTTTAACTTCTGTCATCAAAGGTATTTTTCGTTTATAATAAAACCATGAAAGTGTATTCCCTAAAATATAAGGAGCAAAAAGAGCATACTTCAAGAAATACTCAGTCAAAGAACTTGAAGTCAACCACCCATTCAAACCAAAAGCATAAATAACACTTACTAAAAAAAGTGATAATGCAATATAGACAAAGAAAACAGAAATATTAAAAGCCAAAAGAACAAAAACAATTGCACCCACTAAATAATACAAAGCCATCTTCAAAGACCTAGGTGTCATAAAAGCTTTTAAAACGCTATTCTCTTTTTTCTCAGATATAAAATAAACAGCCAAAAATCCAACCAATGCTCCCGTAGGTAAATCAATAAAATGATGTTGATACACAAAAAGTGTAGAGAGGGCAATAGAGGTAAACCAAATAGCCAGTAGCCCTTTTAAAAATGCTGACTTTATTTGTGAAGCCATAGAGAACCAAAGCACAATAGAAAAACTTACATGTAAAGAGGGAGCTTGATTAAACGGTAGATCTGCTTGAAGTACCGTAAACAAAAAAGTAAAAGTCTCTGCCTCTGGTTTTTCAAAAGAGAACTGTAAAGGAAAAAGAAGAAACATTAACACTGAAAAGCTAACAATAAAAAAAATCCTCAATGCCAAAACCCGTAACTCTAACCTTGTATAAGCCAAGAAAAATGCAAATACAAACATTAGGTCAGAAAACATATAAGGTATTATAAATGCTTCAATAAAAGGAATATTCTTTTCCCATTCAAAAACAAATACATTATGAGGAGCTGTCAACCCAGCATATTGATTAGCTGACCCATAAAGTAAAAAGAAAGTAATGCCCAAGTAGAGCATCCATACCAGACGCTCTTTCATACTTGTTTTAGCACTAAGCGTTACATCAAATTTATACATATCTACGCATCACTATATTTAGCTGAACTTACCGTAAAAATACCCCAGTCATCTATAAGCATTCTCTCTTTTTCAAAACCATGTTCTCCAAAAAGTGCATCTAATTCATACTGACTTCTACGACGCATTATCCATTTTTCTTGTTGATGGTTCCCCAATACATTCGCTATAAGCTCTAACTGTGGATGCCATGGCTGACCTGTATAAAGAAGATACCCTTCATTTTGAATAATCTGTGTTATTCCCTTCATCGCATTCGCTATTAGTTCATTGTCAGAAAACAATTCAAACACACCAGAGACAATAACAATATTTGGTACAAACCCGACATTCTCATAAGAAGCCAAATCAAAAGCATCACAGACTTCATAAAAGATATTCTCTACTTCCATCTCTACAGCCAATGCCCTACCTTCTTCTACATTTTGTTCTTGATAGTCACGTACATATACTTTAACTGATGGATTAGCTTTCGCTATCTCAACCAAGTACCGAGCTGGACCACCTGCAATGTCTAAAATCACAACTTCTTTTCCCTCTTCATATAAAGCATCTATCTTCACTTGAACAGAGCTTATCATGTTGGCTTTTCGTTGACGAATCCCTCTCCAACCTATGGAGTTAATATAGTTTTTATCCATAAACTTACCCACAAAAGTTTTACCCTCAGGCTGATTCGCATAAACGTGGTCAAGTGTTACCCCTGAATCAAATCCATACTTGTTTCCAATGCTCATTCCTTTTGACATAAACCCAAACTTCTCTATGGAAAAACGTTGTATCCCATAAAAGGCTTCTTTACACAGAGGCAATGAACCATAAGCGATTCTGTCTCTCTCTACTTGTGTAAAATCAATGTGTTTTTCTTTCTCTAACACTAATTCTTCAGAAAAACATTCATCCATAAAAGAAGCTATTTCATCTATGGCTATTTGATGTTCTTCTTCATAGAGAACACCATGAAAGAAACCTTCTAGTTTCACAAAACGTTTTTTAGCAGAAGAAAGCTTTGCATAAAAGTCACCTTGCACAGCTGAGTCAACCACATAGTCCTTAGTCGCAGACAGTACTAATGTTGGTGTAGAAATAAGTGCAGCATCCCCCACCACTCGTTGTGCCCTATCTAAAAGTGTCGTAAGTTGTCGGGCAGGAATGTTTGGGGTTATCAACGTATCTTCATCATACTTCTTTTGCTCTTCCACATTATGCGTTAAAAACTTTGACTTCACATAAGACTTAATGTTCAGTTTTGGCTTTAGCATAATGGCTAATTTTAAAAACTCTTTGGCAAAAGGAAAATAGAGTTTAATCTTAAAAGCAGGAGCAACCAGTGCCATACCACGAATCTTCGGAGCGTAGTCATGTACCCAAGTAGAAGCCACTACCCCAGCAACCGAATTGGCTACAACAAAAATGTCTTCTTGTTTTTTGCCCTCTTCTTTACAAACAAATGCTACAAAAGCATCAAGGTCACGAACCAAGTTCATAAACTCATAGGTCGCCTCTACTTTTGTTTTACCATGCCCACGGTTGTCATAAGAATAAATCTTATAACCCTCAAATGCTTTTTGAGCAGCAATACTCTCTAAACGTCCTGAGTGTTCATGCCCTCTGTGAAGTAATATTAATATTTTTCCGTTTGAAGGAGCATCTTGCTCCCATGTTCTGTAAAAAAGTTCTTGATTGTCAAATGTATTAAAAATATTTTGAGTTCTTTTCATAAATTAGCCTTTGAATTCTTATTTTGAGAATTCTAACATGAAGTTCCTTAAAGTGTATAGTGTTACTTTACACTTTAATTATATAGAGACTCCCTATTTTTTATCCAGCTTCTTTTCTTTAGGTGCTTTAGCACTCCACATATCGCCTTTACTAAAAATACTCCATGCCCATGTTAACCACTTAATGAGTGAAAATGAAATCCACATTGCCCAAATGAGCATAAGCACTCTATAATACCAAATAGAAACCGAAATGACTGTTGGGTTCTCCAAGGTCACCCCTATTCTATCTGAGTACCAATTCAAAGTATGACCATATGAATTATTTCCAGCTATCAGCATTTCAGGACTACCCAATAAACCAACCGATACAGCTCCGACAATGCTCACCAAAGCAACTAAGGTCAAAAGTACAATGGCTACTTGCAGAAGATTCTTCTTGGTTCCTTTAAGGCTTTCACTATTCACTTCTTTGTAGCGTAAAATAAGTATCCAAACAACTATAGGAATCATAATAAGTAAACTTGTGGTACTCACACCCATTCCTAAAAGCACCCAATCTCTGGTCTTTAAAGGATTATTTTTAATACGACCCAAAATGAAAGAAAAGAGAATCACAGCCAACAGCATTCCCCACAACAACACAGCTGGTCCTAAAAGTGGACCATCAGTAAAAAGAATCCATTGGTCAGAAGGTAACCTTAACTGCAAGCTAGAGTTTACACTGCTTTTACCCAAGTTAATTTCAGCAAACGAATACTTTGTAGCCGTACTTTGTTCTTCTCTCCACTTAATTACTACTTCTTGAGACTTAGCTTTTAAAGGTATGGAAACTTTATGCTCATCCACTTGCAAATAATGCGCTACCCTATCAATACTTACCGAGGTTAACTCTTTTACGTTTGAAAGTGCGACACTGTACTGTTGTGCTTGTGAACTTTTAATCTTTAAACTCAATGTCAAGTCACGGTATCTTTGTGACTGTACCACCTCTAAATGACTGGACTCAATGGTTAAACTCTTACCTTTTACAGCTTGATTTTTTTGAAGTTTTAGAAGCAACGCTTCATTATGCCAAGGCTCAAATACAGGAATTAATAAATTGTTTATATTTTCTTGTTTTCCCAATGCCATTTTTTCATACTGAACATTCCACAAAGAAGAGATATCCATATGCCAACGCTCTGTCACTTGTCTCGCAGAAGATGCTTGAAGTGCTAAGGTAGAAGTTATGGGCAATGAAGAACGCCACGTATAAACTCTTTTGTCATTGTTAAGATGCAGAACAGCATTCTGACCTTGACGCTCAATCTCTTTATTTAAAATCGACTCATTCTCCAAAAGTTTATAGTTCAAAGTATAAGGCTTATCAATGCTATTTAAAAGTTTTACCTCTGTCTCAACATACCAACGTAAACCAAAGTAAAACACCCGTTTAACTGAAACTTTTGCTTCTATGGCAGACTGTACATTTTGACGAGACCTATTTACTTCTTGGTCAAGGTTAACCAGCTCAACATAAGAGTGATTATTAGAACTCATTTTCCAAAACTTTGTACTTTCCAAGCTTACATTGTGTAATGGAAGTAAAGAGTTAAGCATTATCTGATTTTGTCCTTTAATGCTCCCTTTCAAATGAATGGTATGCACACCCTTTTCAACATGAACCCAGAGTTTTCCTTTGTCGTCAACTTGTAAGTCACTGCTTGTTTTGTCATCCATTTTAACGGACTGAGGTAACCAAGAGTTTCGATTTCCAACAAGAGGCATAACTAAGTTGGTGGCTGACGCAACTTTCATCTCAATATGTAAAACATCTTCTTCAACCCTAAAGTCAATCTTTTCCATGCTAACACAGTCAGGAAGACAGTCAGGAGCTTTAAGCAGTCGTTGCTTTAGTTCACCAAGTAATTGCGCTGAAGGAATGCTATCTGCTTTTAGTGTTTGAGGTGAAACACCTAAAAAAGCAACCAAAAGTAAGGCTTTTAAACCTTGTTCACTAAAAACAGAATCTTTAAGGGTCGTTATTTGTTTGTTTAAAAACTCTTTTAAAAACATAAAAAGTAAAAAAATCATACCCAGTACCTTTAAAAAATTTAACACCTTATTCATCATAGGACTAACAAACCATACCTCTAATTTATCCTCACTTCCCACAGCACTTTGCCATGAGAATCTATGTGCTGTCCAACTCCAAGTTGGCACACCCTCTCCTGTTTGAACAACAGCATTTGGATCTATTTTATTTTGCATTAAAATCTCAGTTTGTTGTTGAACATAACCTTTTTTAGACATCTTTCTTTGGTTCTGATACTGCAACTCTTCTTTATAAATATTTGATTCCATATTAGTATTTATACTTTTGTCATAAGAGACAGAAGGACTAGCTGACAGACTGCTATAAGGAATTTTTTCTAACTGAGGGTAAAGTGCTGTACGAATTTCATAAACAGAAAACTGTAAAACATTTAACGCCACACCAAAGGCAGAAATTGCCAAAATAATTTGTAAGATTTTCTTCATTTTACTACTCTCTAACACACGAAGTAATGCTACGAGTGCCAATAACCAAAGCCAAACATAGGTCGGAGCATCTCCTTCATGCCAAAGAAGTAAAAGAAAGAAGGTAGCCAACAGTGACCATTTAAAACCAAAAAGTTTAAAAATAGAAATACTCAATAATAAAACCAAAAAGATATCCATCAAGTTCCACTGGTTAATCCAAGTCAGCGTATCATGACTGTCTGCACCAAACGAAGTAAATATAGACCATCCTGGAGGTAAGTGAAGCACGGTACTAACTTTAGAAAAAGTCTCATCCCAACCGTTTATGGGTAAGACAGAAACCTTATCTTCATACCTACCAGATGCCTTAATATTTATGTTACTTTCACGGAGTTCAACCCCTTTTTGAGTATTGTCTCCATGAGTACTAATGAGCATTGGTTTATGGTTCACGACGACTGAACCAATGTTTAAAACTTCACTTGCTTCTAAACGTCGTATGTTACTTACTTTGGCATTAATGTTGTCCTGAAAAGAGTAGCCTTCTCCATTAAAATCCAACCACATTTCACGCTGTAATGAAAAGTCATCTTTGGTATGTGTAAAGCTTTTATACAACTCTTTAAAAGTCAACCCACGTTTCTGTTCTAAGAGGTACAAAGGTAAAGTTTTCCAAGCCTTAGGAATGTTTGTTTGCGTAGGGTCAATGCCCACAGCATCAAGCACTTCTACAGTACGATACTTCTCATTAGACGCAAAAGAAAGCGTCTCTTCGTTCGCGTATTTAAACGTATAGTCTCTCAATAGCAAACGCTTAAGGTCTTTAGTCGCATAAGAGTCAATGTTGATGCTCCACTCCCCTGCTTTTAACTCTACTTCTAAGTTCTTATCAGCGTTAATACGTGCATTTAATTTGCTATAGAGTTTAGAAACTTCAAAGTCTTTAAGTGTAATTCCATCTAACACTACAGTACGAACTTTCCCCGAAACTCTAAAATGTAAACTTGTCTGCATGCTCATTGGGTGTCCATCTTTTACTTTTCGGTACAAAGAGACAGAAAGTGAGCCTTTTTTATTAGTGTTCATGCTTTCACTCTGTAACCAAAGCCTATTTTGACTGTCTACCTTAGGATTTTCTATGTTTTTGTTTTGATTTAGCAATGTAACAAGTGCTAAGCCTTTAGGTAGTTGTAAATGTTTTACTTTCTCTTTTAGCTCAATAACCCCTTGAATAACATAAGCCCCTTTTGCCAAAAGAACAAAAGGTTTCTTATCACCCAAAACAACTTGCTCTTCACCATTGGCATAAACATCTTTAACCCAATGCTCATACACATAAGGTAAAAATAGCTTGTGTTGCTCTTCAAAGTTTTTAACATAGAGTTTAAAAGAAAGCGCTGTATCTTCTACTTGAACTTCCAATTTAGAAGGATAGGCACAAACAGCCCGATGCTCTTCATAATGGGTAGGACATTCTTTGTCTTTCACATCATGTAAAACCCAAGACTCCCAAGACTGTAATGCAGGAGGAATATCTACCTGAGCAAATAGGAAGTTGAAGAAAAATAAAGTTATAAAGAGTGGCAGAAGAAGTAGTTTTTTCATGAGTAAACCTTAAGAAATATTATTCCTAAAGTATACTCTTTTTTTCGCCAAGAATAAATGAAGGAAGAAACTACTGTTTTAACTTTATTAGTTTCTCTCATTTTATTTTGAAAAAAAGCCTAATAGAGATCTTGCAAAACTAGAAATATTCTAAAAATTTGGGATGAGATTGAAACAGGGTTTTAGTAGATATTTAAGGTGGCGACTGACCCCTATAGTAGAAACATAAGCAACAAAACCATCAGAATCTAAGGTACACTAACCCACAACTATTTTGCTATTTACATCCTCTAGTATTAAACTACTTTGAACAAAAAAGTTACCTAAAGTATCGTAGTGAGGTGATATTAAATTCTTTTCTTTACGGGTATGAATTAAAGGGAGCATTATACAAGGACAGGGCATTCATCTTTTTATAAAATACCCAAATGTTAACCCAAGACAAATAATTTCATCTTTTTTTAAACAAACCATAAAAAAATAAAATACTTCTCAAATGTATACATAAAAATAAAAATCCTCCAACTAGCCAAATAAAAGCATCTTTAAAATTAAATATAAACTGATTCTCATCAATTATCCAAGCCAACAAAAGCAAAATTGGTATAAATATAATTTCAAAAGATATAAGGCTAGATATTCTGCCTTTCTCTCCTTTTATATCGCTATATATCCCCCAATAAGGCATCATAAATCTTGTATAACTTGCTAAAATATGAAATATTAAAATAATACTAAACAAAAATTTTAAAATAATCATCAAATATCCAAATTAAATTCATCAATAATTTTCGACATTACTTTTACTCTGTATAATGCTCCCCAAAAACTAGACCAGAAAAACAAGATTTTTTATATCAATAAGATAGAATAAAGATTAAGAAATCAAGGAATAAAACATGAGTAAGAAACGGAAAGTATATAGTGCAGAGTTCAA
>CACVAP010000055.1 GCA_902727895.1 uncultured Sulfurovum sp. | reverse complement strand
TTCAGAATGTCCAGCATAACCAAGTGTACAGTCAACAAAGTACCCTTCTTTTATGGTTGAAAAACCATCTAAAACTTCATCTAATAGCACGGGAATATGGGGGATGTTATTCATATTTTATTCACTTCTCTTTTTAACTTTTTATTTTGATATGATAGCAGAAAGTTATTAGGGTTTTAAATTCTACTAGCTTAATAAAGTTCATATTTTTTCTAAAAAAATCATAAAATTTAATAATTTATTTTTATAGGGTTTTAGTAATTTAAATGGAATAAAAGAGGAATCCCCTCTGTTCCCTGCCAATGGCTCTCATTTACCATAATGTTTGTAAACAGTAGCACAAAGATGATTATTGTCTTTTTCATTTAATTTTCTCCTGTTTAGCTATAATATCAAAAACTCACTAGGATTTTATACAGATGGATGCACATCTTCTTAAAGAACTACAACATATCTCAAGCTCTATGTTTGCAAAAAACTTTTTTGGTGTTTTTCATGGTTCAATCTCTGCTAAGATTGATATTCATGCCTTTGTCATTAATAAAAAAGAGACTATTTTAGATGAAGTACGCAATGATGGATTCATTCGACTTACAAGTAATACGAAAAGAGATTACCGATGGAAAGATGCTTCTCCAGACAGTGAGATACATCTACAAATTTACAAACATTTACCCAATGCAAAATACATCTCTTATACCATGCCACCCTATGCAACAGCCTACTCTTTTGACCATTCAGTTGTTACGCCTAAAGACTATTATGGTTATGATGTTTTAAAAGAGGTACATGTCTATGAACCAGGAAATTATGATACTTGGGAACAAAGAGCTCCTCATGAGATTTCAAACTATTTTAAAAATAATAAAAATCATCTTTTACTCATAAAAGGTTTCGGACTTATTTCTTATGACAGAGACCTCTTAGAAATGGCTAAGAAAGCAGCCATCTTAGAAAATTCTTGTAGGTTATTAACCATTCAAAATATGAATAAGTAAGCTACTTACGTTTAACCCTAACTGTTTTAGGGTTAAACAATTCTAATGCTTTAGCAATCATAGGTTCATCTAAAATATTTCTTTCATCTTTTTCTTTAGCAGCCTCTACTCCATCATGCCCAGGAGAGATACAAGAACTTTTCATCTCTTCTTCTGGTTCTACTCTCAACATAGGTTCATTGTATATAGGTTGATTTAAAACCTCATCTTCAATCATGGACGTAGGTTCTTCCATGTCTATTTCATTCAAGTTATTTATGGGTTCATGAACTTCTACTCTTTTTACTGGGGAGGGTAACTCCTTCGCATTATTTTTGATTTTAGTTTCATATCCAAATAACTCTTGTACAAAAGTACGAATGGTCATCCAATTGTTTTTAAGTAAAGTCTTTTGCTCAGCATTTGCTGCCGATTCCCATGTCAATGTATTTTCAGAAAAAGAAGTATAAATAATGGCATGTTTAAAACATTCACCCAATTCATAATTTCGGTCATACATTTTAACAATGAGTTCTTCAAAAAGTTTTGCCCCTGCATCTAATGGTTTAACTTCAACAGCTTCAGCTACGGGGATCACTTCCTCTTCTATTATTGGTTCAGGTATAGTAGCTTGAGGTTCAACAATAGGTTCTTCCTGAATTGGGGCTTCTATTACTTCTTGCTGATTATTCACAGAAATAGAAGACTCCGACTTAGGAACTTTTACTTGTATTGAAACTTCCTTAACAGGCTCAGCTGTTACTGTTACGCCTGACAACTCTTTTTCAAGTGTTCTTATCATTCCGTCTATGTCTTTTATCTGTAAAGCTTCCATCATTTTAAAAAGTGTTAATGAAAGAACAAAGTCACCATCTGCTCCCATATTGAGAAGACCTTTTGACTCAGCTAAAATCCTAAAGAAGCGTTCAATGATCATGGGTTTAATTTTTTGTGACCCAGCTAACAGTAACTCTTTTAAGTGAAGCATAAACTCATCAATTACCATTTCAGCTTCAAACTCAGCAGCTGAATTAACAAACTCTAAAATTTTTGCTTCATCTTTTTCCAATACAGCATCCAAAAGTGCTTCTAACATAGATGGCTCAATAATCCCCAACATCTTGGTCACTGTTTCTATGTTAATAAAGTTTTTAGAGTACACAATGGCTTGGTCAAGTAGTGTCAAAGAATCACGAACTGACCCTGCCCCTGAACGTGCAATAATATCTAAAGCATTTTGTTCATACTCAACCTTCTCTAAATTTAAAATATGTGCCAAATGTTTACTCACAACTGATTGAGGTATGTTTCTAAATCTAAAATGCTGTGTTCTACTCAAAATAGTTGCTGGAAGTTTTAACGGATCAGTTGTCGCCAAAATAAACTTTACAAAAGGAGGAGGTTCTTCTAATGTTTTAAGTAGGGCATTAAATGCCTCTTTAGTGAGCATATGTACTTCATCAATAATAAAAATTTTATAACGTGCTGTAGAAGGTTTATACTTGGTATGCTCTATCAGTTCACGAATGTCATCAATCTTACGATTTGACGCTGCATCCATTTCTATAATGTCCATGTGCCGTGATTCTGAAGCCATAACACAATGGTCGCATACTCCACAAGGATGAGAAGTGCTTCCTTTTTCACAAAGTAGTGCTTTTGCAAATATACGTGCTGTCGAGGTTTTTCCCGAACCACGTAAACCAGAAAAGAGATAAGCATGAGAAAGTCTGTCACTCTCCAGTGCCAAAGAAAGTGTCTGTGAAACTGCCTCTTGACCAATCAAATCATCAAAGGTAGCTGGACGATACTTTCTTGCTAAGGCTAGTGACATATAGAACTCCTAAAGTGTTAACGAATGTTAATATTGTAGTCAAATTTTACTTGTGATATAATTGATAAAAATTATTAAGGATGTATATATGAGATGGGAAGACCGAGAAGAAAGCTCCAATGTCGAGGATAGACGAAATTCTGGAGGTTCGAGTAAAGGAATGCGTGGTATGCCTTCTATGGGAACCCTTATGTTTCTTTGGCCAGTTGTGCAAAGACTCCTAAAAACAAAATTTGGTTGGGCTATTATTGGTGTAGGTGCAGTGGCATACTTTTCAGGTTTTAACCCACTTTCTATGATGACAGGAAACAGTGCAGCGCCTACTAACCAAGTAAACGATGACAAACAAGCACGTTTTATCTCAACCGTTTTAGCTGACACGGAAAAAGTATGGGGTCCTATTTTCAAAGAACATGGGGCTACTTATATAGAACCTAAAATGGTACTTTACCGTGGTTCAACTACCAGTGGTTGTGGTCATGCTTCAGCACAAATGGGACCATTTTACTGTCCTGCTGACCAAAAAGTTTACATCGACTTAGGTTTTTTTGATGAATTGGCTTCAAAACATAATGCTACAGGTGACTTTGCACAAGCTTACGTTTTAGCACATGAAGTTGGACACCACATTCAAAACATGGAAGGAACACTTTCTAAGGTTCAAAAAATGAAACAGCAAGCAAGTGGTTCAAAAGGTCAAAACCAATTACAAGTACGTGTAGAACTTCAAGCAGATTGTTATGCTGGTGTTTGGGCGCATCATGCCCATAAGCGTTTTAACATTTTAGAGCAAGGAGATGTTGAAGAAGCATTAAGAGCAGCATCAGCTATTGGTGATGATACTCTACAGAAACAAGCACAAGGTTATGTAGTACCTGATGCCTTTACTCATGGTTCAGCTGAACAAAGAGTAACGTGGTTTAGAAAAGGTATTAAAACTGGAGATATTACAGCTTGTAATACTGGAATATAATCCTAAAACTTTAATAACTTTATTCCAAAAGGACAGATGTTACATCTGTCCTTTTGCATAATTAATCCATAACATAAAGTCTTTTGCAGCAAAGTAACCTTTCGCTGTTGCCAATGTACTTCCATCTGCTTTTCTAAAATATACAGTTGGTGCTAAACTAGGATTAATTCCATATGTTTTTGCTTCAGCACTGTCTTTTTGAAGTTTAACCCATACAAAGTTTTCTAATGCTTTTTTAACTTCTTTATCATGTAATGTTTTAGTACGCATTTTTTTTGACCACTTTGAACGTCTATTTTCAACGTAGACCATTACTTGTTTACCTGTTTGAGATGCATAGTCTTCTGCTGATGCCATATCATAAAACCAATTTTCACTTTTTGTAGTACGTGCCTTGTTAAGGGTTTGACTCTCAGTGCTAATTCCCAATTTAGCTTTTGAGTCATTAATCCACATACCAAAGTCGTTTTTGCCTAAATAACCTTTTACCGTATTCACCACTTTAAACTTTGATGAAATAAAATAAACCGTAGGGGTATAACGTGTTTCAGGTAAATACTGTTTAGCTTCTCGTTCATTTTTATCTACTGTCACAAAAATAAAACTTTTCATATTTTTCTGAATAGCTTCATCATTTAACGTTTGCTCTTTCATCTTGTCACAATAAGTACATGCGTCAGACTTTACATAAACCATGATAGGTCGATGATCTTTCCTTGCTTTTAAAAGTGCGTCTTTTAAATCCCCAGATAAAAGTATCATTGGTAGATAGATTAGTAGTGCTATTTTTTTCATTATTATTCTCTCCTATATTTAATTATTAATAGTGTAATATGATTATGTTAAAAATATTATGTACTTTGTCGTTTTTTAATCATTTTTATATTCTTTTGTGAATTAAGGATTAATTTTTAAGCTATATTGTTTTATAATATTAAAATATAACATGAAAAGGAAAAGGAGATTCCATGAAATCAATCACTACAAAGAACATTTTACTTACTGTACTTTTACTACTAGGTTTAACCTCTTATTCATTTGCTGCAGCAGACTTACCAGTCACTACACAAGTCTCAGATAAGGTAGATGGAAAAATTGAAATACATGAAGAGATTAAGATTGAAGCTCAATCTGCAACACCTTCATCCAATCCAAAGCTAAAAGAGGGAAAAGCTTGTCTTGATGAGAACCTGGAAGAAGCTAAGGGAAAAACCTTTACAGAGATCCCAATGGCAGAAACCATGCCTTGTGATACAGTTGACTGTAGCGATTTAGGAGCTGCTCAATTGCACAAAGATAATTACGTAAAACTAAAGAATGCCAAAACCATTTCTTGTGACAAATAACCATCTATAAAAACAAGTTAAATAAGTATGGGAACTTATTTAACTTTTATCTCTTCTCAACATTTTGCCAATCCAAATTTTCTTTTAGCTATAATCTCATTCAAAATTAACTAGGTAAGACAATCGTGAACTTTGAAACATACCCATTTGAAAAACTCAATGCCCTTTTAGAAAATATTTCTCCGAATGAAAGCTATTCACCACTTAGTTTAACCATTGGTGAACCTCAATTTGAAACACCAAAATTTATTTTAGATGCACTCAAAGATGCTGCACCTCTACTTAATAAATACCCTAAAACATCGGGTGAACCTATATTAAGAGACGCAATGCTAAAATATCTAAAAACACGTTTTGATTTAAGCCTTTCAAATGCACAGATTATCCCTACTTTTGGAACAAGAGAAGTACTTTTTAATTTTCCTCAGTTTTTGTTACATGACATTGAAAACTCTGTTATGGCTTACCCTAACCCTTTTTATCAGATTTATGAAGGAGCTGCAAAAGCAACCCGTTCAGAAGTAGTCTATATTAACCTCAAAGCTGAAAATAATTTTGAGCATGTTATTGAAGAAGAGAAACTAAGTGCTTGTGACTTTGTGATAATCAACACACCTAACAACCCTACTGCTGCTACCATGATAATAGACGAGCTAAGAAGATGGGTGAGCCTGGCAAAGAAACATAACTTTGTACTTTTAAATGATGAGTGTTATATAGACCTTTACATAAATGAACCTGTACCTTCTTTACTTAATGCAAGTATATTAGAGGGAAATACAGAGTTTAAAAATATTTTAGTAGTAAACTCAGTTTCTAAACGTTCATCTGCACCAGGTTTACGTTCTGGATTTATTGCTGGAGATGCTGACTTACTCAAAGCCTATATGACTTACCGAACCTATATTGGTTGTGCTACACCATTACCTCTACAAAATGCTTCAGCAGCTGCATGGGCTGATCAGACTCATGTTGATGAATTTAGAGCTAAGTACCTTAAAAACTTTCAACTCGCTCAAGAAATATTGAACGTAGAAACGCCAAGTGCCACTTTTTACGTTTGGTTGGCTGTTGAAAATGAGATTGAATTTACTCTAAACCTCTACAAAAATTACAATTTAAAAGTAGTTCCTGGTTCATTTCTAGGACGCGAAGGTCAAGGTCAAGGTTTTGTACGACTTGCCTTAGTTTATGAAGAGAAGAAAACACGTGAGTGTTTAGAAAGAATCAAAGAAGCGTTAGAAAATTAAAAAACCTAAAAAACATTAAGGAAATAATATGCAAGAAGAAGAATTGGACATAGAAGCACTAAAAAAGAATGAAGAATTTTTAGGAAATTTAAAAGACATTGCAAAAGAGATGCGAGAAGAAAATAGCATTGCTAAAGGTTACCAACTTTTAGATGCAAAACTTCTCTTAGAAGCGTCAGAAGAAGAGATAAATGAAATTTTTTCATTCATTGTTAATACAGCCTTTGATGTACTAGCAGAGAAGCTAAGTACAGGTGGAAAATTTGACATGGACGACTATGAAGACTTAGCCACAGCCAGAGCCATTTATGAAAATGGAATTCAACGTTATAGTGAAAATGAGAAAAAAGCTTCAAAAGAACTTTTCTTAATTCTTTACTTTACTATCAAAGATGGAACACTTGCTGAGTCTATGCTCATTCATGCAGCTGTTGCCATGGCTGGTGTTTCATTTGATGACTTTATAGAAAAAATGGTTGATGTCTCAGGTGTTGATGAGTCTGACCCTACAGCATTTTTCATACAAACTTATGTTGACCCAATCGATACACTTCTAAAAACATATGAGAAAGAAATTACAAAAGCAAAAGCTGAAATCAAAGCTTTAGAAGCGAGTATGTAATGGATCTTAAAGAACAAAAAATACACTTTATAGGTATTGGAGGTATTGGACTTTCTGCACTGGCAAAGCTTCTTGCAAACTGTGGTCATAAGATCTCAGGTTCAGACATTAAACAAACAGAAATCACCAATGACCTAGCATTAAACTTTGGTGCTAAAATCACCATTCCTCATCATGCTGATGCTGTAGAAGGTGTTGACAAGATTATCTATTCTGCTGCTGTTCGCCCAAACAATCCAGAGTACCAAAGAGCCAAAGAACTTGGCATTGAACTTCTTTCAAGAAAAGAATCACTCATTGATATTTTAGGAGACAAAGAAGTTTATGCTGTCGGTGGTGCACACGGTAAAAGTACTACCTCAGCAATGCTTTCTTCTATCATTCCTAACTCAAATGCACTTATCGGTGCAATTGCTAAAGAGTTTGGTTCTAATGTTCGTCATGCAGAAAATAACAAAGTTGTTTTTGAAGCTGATGAAAGTGATGAAAGTTTCCTAAATTCTAATCCTCATTTAGCCATAGTAACCAATGTTGAACCTGAACATATGGAATACTATGAATATAATGAAGAACGTTTTTACAATGCTTATAAAAACTTTTTGAGCCTTGCTACCATTCGTGTGATTAATGCTGAAGATGAATTCTTAGCTTCACTTAACATGACAAGTACCAAGCTCTACCCTTCTAAAGACATTTCTAACATTGAATTTGTTTTGGTTAACGGTGAGCCTCATACAAAGTTTAGCCTGAAAGATTTAGGAGACTTTGAAGTCTTTGGTTTTGGAAACCACATTGCACTAGACGCTGCTTTAGCAATTTTAGGTGCATTGGAGATGGGTGAAGAAATTGAAGAAATTAGAACAAGTCTTTTGAACTACAAAGGTATTAAAAAACGTTTTGACATTGTCCAAAACCATGAGGACTGTGTGGTTATAGATGACTACGGTCATCATCCAACAGAGATTAAAGTAACCATGGAGTCACTTAAAGCCTATCAAGAACTACGAGGTTTTAACAAACTGCAAGTTATTTGGCAACCACATAAGTACAGCCGAACACTGGACAACTTACAAGCTTTTGTAGAATGTTTTGAAGGTGTGGATGAATTGGTTATCTTACCTATTTGGGCTGCTGGTGAACTGGAAGTAGACATCGACCTCAAAGGTGCTTTCTCTCGTTACAAACTACACATGGCAGACAGCATTACCCGTAAAGATGGTGTGGTACAAATTATTCAAGATAACAACATCATTAAAGAATACCGTGAAGACCTTATTACAGCTTTTGGTGCAGGAGACATTACTTACCAAATTCGTGGAGAGAACTAAAATAATATTTTACTAATACTAAGTTTAAATTATTTTATAAATTTACCACTTTATGTTACATTATGATTTTTTAGATAAAATGTATTTACGAGGCTGTGATAGAAATGCATCCTTTTTTGCATTTTCTCTCAATATCATTGTTTATCCTATATATTCAATGATGAATTGTATTATACAAGGAAAATAGTCATGAAAAAAGAACTCAAAGAAAAACTAGAGCATATTGTGGAGTTGGTTGACAAACTTATGGTTGACCCAGATATAGACATTGAATACTGCATACCTGAAGTAGCGACTACCTCAGATAGTTGTGATCTCTCTAAAGACCCCTACATCTTAATCAAATATTTCATTAGTGAATATAACGCCCCCATCCGTAAAATCCGTTTAACAGAAAGCTATCTTCGTAATAGCCCTGAAAAGATATCAAGCTTGATTACCTCATCTATCGAAGAATTTAAAACAGAAATTGATTCTGTACAAATGAGCTAAAGGAGATATAACATGAAAGCAGAACTAAGAGAAAAATTAGCCAAAGTAGTGAAAATGGTAGATAAAAAGTTAGGAAATCCAAATGTAGATCTTGACTATTGTATTCCTGGAATGACAATAGCTGAAGAGGATTCTATGGCGACCAGTGAGCCTTACATATTACTCACCTGTACACTCAATGAAGATTATACACATACACAACGCGTTCCTATTAAGGAAAATGATTTTAATAAAACGCCTCAAGAGATTACAAATTTAGTCATTTTGTTTATAGAACAGTTTACTGAACAATGTGCCTCTGTTGAAAATAATGCCTAAAAAGAATCAACTTTAGACCATAAGGACTTATGGTCTAAAACCCTTCTAAATCTTCTTCGTACATAATCTCTTTTTCTAATAACATGATTGATAACTTCTCAATTCTTTCCCAGTTTTCGTTAACTAACTGAGAGGTAAGCTCTTCACACTCTCTCATCCAACGTTCAATGGCATCATTAACTTTGTTGTCATTCGTGTGATTATTACTAGTATCAGTACTTTGAGAATCATCTTTTTTGACATCTTTAACATTAATATAACGTACTTCTTCATCCATTCCATAATGTGCAACGGCAATAAAAGCATCGTTAATAGCATGTTTTAAATCTGATGAAGCCTCCATGTCCAATCCATCAATAGCACCATATTTTTTCATTTGTGCTATTCGACCTGAAAGAGAGATACAGATTCTACTCTTCATACCCTCTATGGTAATGTTCTTTTGTAGTTTGTCGTAGTTCGTATCTATAAATCCGTTCGAGTGATTTTTAGGAATGACAGAAACTTGTTTCAGAGGAACATTTGGCATTAAAGTTTTAGACAGAACTACATGAGCAGCTTCACGGATGGCTGTTTTTTCATAAGACTTTTCATCTAAAATTGTAGCATGCCCTTCTCCATATTTTACAAAATTAATTTGCTCTATTAAAACTTCTTGGGTAATGGCTGGAATATCATGTCGTATACAATAAAATGATGCCTCTTTAGAGATAAGCTCTAATTGCGCCCCTGTCAAACCTGCTGTAGAGATAAGAAGTTTATTCATATCAAACTTACCAGAAGTTGGTTTTTCTTTTATGATTTTATCTATAAAGTATTTTCTAGCATCTTTGTCTAAGTCATCAATCGGAATATGAATCTCGATTCTACCTGGTCGTATAATGGCAGGGTCAATGTTCTCTTTGTAATTTGTCGCTGCTATTATGAACACATGTTCGTCTTCTTTATTTCCAAAACCATCCATCTCAGCTAAAAACTTATTTATCTGTACTTCACGATTATTCGCTTTTTCTCTTTTCCCAATGGTATCAATCTCATCAATAAATATGATGGCAGGAGCATAATCTTTTGCTTTTTCAAAAACTTTTTTAATTTTATCAAGTTGAAGTAACTCAACACCTGTAATGGAAATAAATGGAAGTTCGGCTTCTGCTGAAAATGCTTTTGCCAAAAGTGTTTTACCCGTTCCAGGAGGACCATAAAGCAACATACCTTTTGGTGGTTGCACATTGAAATCTTGTAAAAGTTTTGGCTCTTTTAAAAACTTAATCACTTCAGACAGTCTACTTTTTGCTTTATGGTGACCAGCGATGTCATTAAACGAAACATTAGGTATGTCAAAAACCAGTCCATCTTCAGAAAAGTCTCTAATTCTTTTAACCTGTTTGAAAGAACAGTTTTTTATTTTATAGGTAATCGTCTCATCTTTAACAGTAAAAGCATCTTCAACTTCTAACTTTATGTTTTTTCTAAAAAGCTCTTTTACAAGTTTATCTTCTTCTATTAAAGTATGTATATTTTCATTTAAAAAGTCAACAGCTTTTTTAGCAATGCTTATTTTGATGTCAGAAAACTGCGTAATGTCTTTACCTATACTAGAGATATAATCCGTAACTTTAGAGAAAAAGAGTTCCCCTACTTTATTTTTAATACGTCGTGCATCAAACTCTGGCGCAAAAACAAGTATTTGAGTTTTCAAAAAGTTTTCAAAGTGCCTGTCTATTTTGAGGTCTAGCTCCATGGTTTCTTCAAACACATCTTTATATTCTAGAAAAGCTTTTTTCCCTATGGCTTCATAAGCAACATAATTGAGTTTGTTAAAGAGTACAATGGTCGCTTGTGAGAATCGTGAAATAAGCTCTGGAATAATTGCTTTTTCACTTCCCCCACTTTTAATGTTCCGTTTTTCTTCTCTTTTAAGCGCATCCAAAATCATTGTTTCAGCTTGAATATAATCATCATCAACAAGATTAATAAACTTCGTATCACTGTATAACTCTTTACCAAGACTCGAAGTAATAATAAAAATGGTTTTTCTAAAATCAACTATAAAATTGGCATTACCTTCATTATATATTTTAGCATCGTCATCACTACAAGGTTGGTCTGTCATTTTGTCCCAACCACAAGCATCGCGCATCTCTCCACCTTCAAAGATGGAAAGTAAGTTATTTTGGATGACATTGTCTGCTTTTTCAAAAGCATCTAATACAATAATGGACTTAGGATTGTCAAAAACAAAACCTGTCAACTGCCCTACTCCGTAACCTGACCAGCCCTTAGGGTAACCATACAGTTCACCACCATTTTGCTCATGGTATTGCGTCATATCAAATTTTCGTATTTTGTATTCAGACATTTCAGCTGTCATAAGTTCTGACAAATAAGTTTTTCCTGTAGCAGGAGGCCCCAAAAATAGGTATGTTGCTTTAGGAGTGTTTCTATCAATGACAATGTTACTTTGAATGCTATTAGCAATAACCTCTATTGCCCTATCCTGACCAAATAACTCTTTTTTAAGAGCATCTTTCATGTTGTTAGCATCTTTAATAAAATGGAGACCTTCGTTCATTGTGTATTCTTTCTGTCAATTTTTCAGAGTCTACCGACATTTATTTTAATCAAGGGATGAAACACTACTACATCTACCCACCTAAGCATAATAGTGCTTTATGGTAACCTAGAATCAGCAATATAAATTAGATTTTTGATAGAATCACGCAACTATCTAGACGAAAAAGGATTGTAATGAACGTTACAGTAGAACAAATAGATGACATAAATATGGTCATTTCAGGTGAAGTTGCAAACTCAATAATTGAAGCAAATGTTGAAAAGCTTAAAGAAAATGCTAAGAATCTTAAAGAAGAAACAAAAAAAGAATTAGAAAATGAAATGAAAGATGACGAGCCTGTTGAAGACAACCTTATAGAAGACGTTTTAAAAGGTATGGAGCCAGATAACTATCAAAGAGAAGCTGAAGGTCAAATACTTCAAGCATTCATTGAAGCAGGTCTCAAAAAAGCCAATGTTCCAGTAGAAGATATCTTAGGGCAACCTGGTTTTAGAAAATATGAAAACAGAGAAAATGCAATTTATCTTGAAATAGAAATTTCTACTGCTCCAACAGTTAATACAGATGTTGAATACATGGACATAGTACCTACCTTTACTAAACCAGTAGCACCAGAAGCTGATGTACTTGCACAACTTAGAGAACTGGCAATCCAACAAGCATCCTTTACAAGCATAGAGACAGCAAAGTCTGTAGAAAATGGCGATGTTGCTGTTATTGACTTTGAAGGTTTTGTCGATGGCGTTGCATTTGAAGGTGGTAAAGCTGAGAACTTTAACTTAAAAGTTGGTTCTAACTCATTTATCCCTGGTTTTGAAGAGCAAGTCATTGGTATGGAATACGGTGAAGAGAAAACGATTAAAGTTACTTTTCCAGCAGATTACAGCTCAGCAGACTTGGCAGGTAAAGCATCTACATTCAATGTAAAACTTCACGAAATTCAAGAACAAAAATTTGTAGAACCAGATGACACCTTTGCACAAAGAGTACTTAATGACGAAACAGCAACACTTGACACACTTAAAGGAAAACTAGCAGAGAAAATTGCTTCTCAAGCACTTTCTAACCTTTACCAAGATGAACTAAAACCAAAACTTGTAAAAGGTCTACTTACTAAGTTTGATTTCACCTTACCCAACAATGTTGTAGAACAAGAAATTGATGCTAAAGTAAATGAAAGAGCTCAAAATATGAGTAGAGAAGAACATGAACTTTACAAAGAAAGTAAAGACATGTTTCATCAACTTAGAAATCAAGTAAGACAAGACGCAAAAGATTCTATAAAAGCTGCACTTATTGTTGATGCATTGGCTAAAAAAGAGAATATTGTGGTTGATGAACAAGAGATTCAAGCTGCACTTTACTACCAAGCTATGATGGCAGGTCAAGATGCACAAGAGCTAGTTGAATACTACCAAAAAAACAACTTGATGACATCAGCTAAAATGGGTCTCACTGAAGACAAGCTCTTTGGACGTATGCTCGGTTTCGATAAATAATCATACATTAAGAATAAAAAAAGAATAAATAAAAAAGGATTAAAATGGATTACAGTGTAAGTTATCACCCTATTTCAGAGGGACAAATAAAAGAATGGTATTTTGATGTACTTGAAGACTTAGGTGCAGCAGAAGATTTAAAATTAAGAATCACAGCAGAACAACTGGATAAAAATGACAATAACCTTGAGGAACTTGAGGCTTATTATAAGAAAAAATATTTAGATATGATTAAACGTTCTAGAGACTTAGACTATGGAAACTTTAACAAATGGCATGCTTATTTCATTGCTGTTGTACAAGGTTTCTTTGAGAAGTTTTATTTTGTACATGGTTCTTCACTTTCAAGTGTTCATGACTTAGCGTTTCATAAAACTTATTTTACACCATGGACAGAAGTATCACCAGCAGACTACATAGAAGATTTGGATGTTAACTCTAAATTACAAGGTCCATACAGTGGTGGTGCTTACATGTCAGCAGCACAAGTAAAACAACTTTTAAATGACTATGAAAATGACAGTGAAATAAAAGACATTCTAGACGAGCAGTTTGAAGGTAAAAGAGTAGAAGTACTTTTAGCAGCACTCAAATACGCAAGTGACAATGACCAAGGGTTAGTTGAAGCAGCCAAAGTTATTCATCCAGGAGAAGAGTTATTTGAAGAGCCTTTATGTTACTCAAACCTTTTCAACTGTGATGTATTAAGTGCAGCCGTTTACACTAAAGATTTAGCTGATCAATATGATGCTATCTATAAAGGTACAGGGGACGACGGTTAAAATGAGTAAAGAATTATATTCGAGCATGGATGCTCAAAACATGGCAAAACTTGTGGATGCTTTTTATCCTAAAGTATTAAAAGATCCAATAGTTGCTCCTTTTTTTATAGCAAAATTAGGTGATGACATTGAAAGTCCAGCGTGGAAAGAACATTTAAAACTCATTGTTGAGTTTTGGAAATTTGTGGCTTTAGGTTATGATGACTATACTAATAATCCTCTACAACCCCATTTAGCGATGAAAGACCTAAGCCGTGAAGCATTTGCACAATGGTTACATCTTTTTCATGAAACTATTTATGAAACTTATGTTCCATTTGCTGGTGACTATCTTAGAGACAAAAGTTCAGAAATAGCAGACAATTTTATGCGTAAGTTAAATATTTAATCATAACTATAACTTATTCAATAAAACACAGAATTTCTTCTGTGTTTCGTTTCATCTCATTCAAACAACAAATAAATAATCCATGGAATATCTTTAATCTCCTATTTATAAATTTAGCTATGATGTATCTAATAGGGGGCTTCATCTTTATAGAAAGCCTTTTTTGTTTTAATCTATCAAGAAAAACAAAGTATGTTACATTTTACTTTTATCTTTAGAAGTGATAGTAAGAAATAAGTTTAACTTAATTATAAAATCAGATTTTATTTCTTACATAAGTACATATTAACTTAAATAAATAGTGGAGTTCTCAATGGAAAAACTGGTCTTATTCATACCGTTCATACCGGTCATCATTGCTTTATGTTTAAGCTTTATCAAAAAGAAAGAAATGATGCCTAAAGTAAGTATCTTCTTCTCTTCCTTGGTCGCAATCTTAGGATTGTATGGTACTTATTATGTTATGAGTACAGGAAACGTAATTCATGGCTGGGAAGGACTGCTAGTTTTTAACAAACTGTCTGCCATACTCGTACCTTATGTCGCCATACTGGGTCTTGTCATACGTAAATATTCTACAAAATATATGTGGGATGAGCCTGAGTATAAAAGATTTTTTATACTTCTTAACTTTATCTTCTCAGCGATATATTTACTTGTAATGAGTAACCACCTTATCATACTTGCATTGGGTTGGCAACTTATGAGTATCAGTCTATATCTACTTATTACCTTTAATGTTGAGTCAAAATCAGCTATTAAAAATGGTGGATGGACCATGCTCACACATAAACTCGCCGATCTCTTTTTCCTCATAGCCGTCATTTTAACTTATAAAGTTTTTGATAGTTTTGATTTAATAGAACTGGGTGATATATGGTTAGAAATGTCGAAAAATGGGGATATAGATAATCCTTTAATTTATGTTATTGGCTTCTTATTTTTATTTGCAGCCATGATGAAGTCGGCAATTATGCCTTTCCATCTTTGGTTACCGTATACCTCAGAAGCACCTACTCCTGTCTCTGCACTTATGCATGCTGGTGTCGTAAACGTAGGGGGAATCTTGTTAAATAAGATGGCTTTCCTACTACTGTTAACACCTGCTGTACTCAATGTTGCTTTTATTATGGGACTTATCACAGCCGTTGTCGCATCAATTCTTATGCTAGCCGTATCTGATATTAAACGTTCACTTGGTTACTCAACAGTAGGTCAAATGGGTTACATGATTATGGAAGTAGGACTCGGAGCATTCTCTCTTGCTATTTACCACCTTATGGTACATGGTATCTTTAAAGCTTCACTTTTCTTAGAGTCTGGAAGTCTCATTAACTCTGCAAGAAAAGATCCAAATGTTCCTAAAAGACTTTCACATGAAATTTTCTGGGAAGAGAAACCACAATACAACAGCATAAATATGTTCCGTATGATTGCTTTCTTTACCGTATTACCAGTTATTGCTTTTGTGGGAATCAAATTCTTACTCGATGATGAATTCTTCCACTTTAATGCTGCTGTACTTATACTTGCATTTGCTTGGCTTACAGGAACACAACTATTCTTGTCTTTCTTCGAAGTTTCTAAAGCAAATTCACCAAAAGTTATTATCGCACTGATTAGTTCATTTGTTATTGTCTTGTTTACCTATGAATTTGTAGGACTTGCACTTGAACACTTCTTATATGGTGAGTATGGGATTCTATTTTATCAAGAAGCTACCCTTCACGTCACGGGGTCTATGACCATATTTATGGTAGGTGCCATAATGATTGTTGGTTGGTACTTTACCTACAGACAGCATTATGTGAGCATACCGATAGGTGAACACAAGCCTAATAAATCGAAGTGGCGCATCTATAAGATATTAGCAAAAGAAGGCTATATCTCTGATCTGTATATTAAATACTTCAAAATCTTTTAAAGGGGAATGTCAATGTTAATAGATTTTATTTTACTATTTTTGTTTGCTGGGGTACCATACTATGTCTTTTTTGAAAAGACAAAAATTTTAGGGAAAGAAAAAATATTTTTTCTTTCTGTATTACTAGTTCTATTAGGAATAATACTTAATAATGTATTTCCTCATACAACATCAATGCCATTTGTTATTGTCGCACTTATCTCGTCTTTGTTTGCACTTTATAAAGCTGACAAGACCAATAACTTATACAAGTTATCTTACTATATACTCTTTTTCAATGCACCAATGCTCCTTATGTTTGAGCGTAAAGAAAGTACCTTATATGGCGTATCATTATTGGTAACCCTAGTAGGTATTTTTCTTATTGGGAAATATTATGAGCGTAACTATGGAAGTGCAAACTACCAGTCTGTTACGGGTATGACTTTGGTCACTCCGTATGCAGCGTTAATTTTAACCATTTACTTAACAGCGTTAGCACTCTACCCTCCTTTTCCAAATGCACTAATGTTTCTAAATGGAATACTTAAATCTGATATCAATACCATATGGTATGTAAGTGTTGTCATTGTATTTTTTGGAAACTTTTTAATTGCTGCGAGAATGATGGCAAAAACTGTTTTTGGAAAACCAAATACTAATATACACTATATTGATTTATCTTCTAAAGATAGAATAGTTCATGGTATTTTATTATTTATATTATTTGTTCTAAGTATTTTAGGACTTAAGGAGTTACTTTTATGAGCATCGTAGAAAAATTAAATTCGATTAAAAATACCGTACCACACTATTGGCCTATTGGTGCGTTTATTCACCATAACCCTTTAAAGGGTTTTGAAAACTTAAACTTTAAAGAAGGTCTTGCTAAAGCCCAAAATATATTTGGTGGTAAAGTTTACATGGATTCTGATTACTATATCAATCTTTATAACGAAGGTAAAATACAATCTGAATTTTTAGAAAAAGCCTTACTTAGACCTCTAACAGAAGCAAAGTTTGAAAACTATGCAAGTGAAGCTAAAACATTTATGCTCGAAACAAGTCCAAAATGGGAAAGTCTACGAAGTTATGAAGAGTTAAAAGTAAATGACATAGATGAAGAGCTACATACCTACTTAGAAGAAAACTCTATTTACATGCATCCTGAAGAGTGGATAAAGTCACTTACAAAAAGCATGACGCTCTATGAAATTCATGATGCCCTATTTGAAACAACAGAAAAAGAACTCATAGAAAAAGATGTTATTGAATACATTGCACGTTTTCTGGATCAAGAGCAAACCACACTTAGCATGACAGACAGAGACCTTGGTATGTTTCATACCTTTAAACTCTATGAAGACATTGATTATGTAATTGATGTAGAAGAGTTTGTCGAAGAAACACTAGAGAAGCTCAAAGTTGAAGATGTAGAAGAATACTTTTTGACACACATACTCAAGCTACATGGATGGGCAGGATACATTAAATACCGTTCTGAAGATCCAGACTATTTTGCACAACAAGAACACCCATCAACACTTATGGACTACATGGCTGTCAGACTGCACTTTGAACTAAAATACATGCAAAAAGAGAAGA
This sequence comes from uncultured Sulfurovum sp., assembly GCA_902727895.1. Taxonomy (GTDB): domain Bacteria; phylum Campylobacterota; class Campylobacteria; order Campylobacterales; family Sulfurovaceae; genus UBA1140. The sequence goes on along the minus strand of CACVAP010000055.1, from coordinate 7,313 downwards.
TAAATGACTTTGATAAACTTGATGCATATATCCAAGACAATATTCCTTATACTATTTTGAAACTTTTACAGTCAAAAGGTAAGCTAACAGGTACTTATAGTGATGAGATGGAAGATCATCAAGATTACCAGAAAATTTTAGATGCTTATGTAAAAGATGAAATCAACTTGAATTCACTTCAAGTTCAACTTGCAAAAAAGACATTACCATCACTGGATATCTCACTTATAGAATTTTCAAACTTTGCAAACTTACTTAAAAAAGAAGAAGGCTTCCTTTGGTTGAAGTCTCTCGAAGATAGCTATATTGTTAAACATGTAGAAGAATTTACAAACCCTAAAACTTATGATGAAAAACCTCTTTCATCTACTGTATTTTGTCTGGACGTAAGATCAGAAGTTATGCGTAGAAAAGTAGAAGAATCTGGTGCGCATACAACGTATGGGGCAGGTGGATTTTTAGGTATTCCTATCTCTTTTATTGAGTTTGACAAAGCCCATGCCCTTTCATTAGCACCTGCAATTGTTGATCCTAAAAATATTGTTTTTGAAATACCAGTTGAGTCTCATGAAGATTACAATTCAAAAAAAGGTATTAACAAAACAACAAAAAAAGTTTTAAGTGACCTTAAAAACAATCCTTATACCCCTTACATTATGGTAGAAGCCATTGGATGGATTTTTGGTATTAAACTTTTTGGAAAAACATTCTTCCCAGAAAAAACAAATAAACTCTTTTATAAGATAAAAGCTAAAAAGCCTAAAACAACCTATACGCTGGACAAGCTTAGTAATGATGAAATAGAAATGTATGTTAAAAAACTTCATATAAATATTATTAATGAAGTACTCACCACACAATGTAATCGTAACTATACTGATGCAGAGATAGATCTACTTTGGGAACACTTAGTCTTAAACAAAGAACTATCCATTCAAATATCTCAAACGATGTTAGACAAGCTAAAACAAGCCTATCATGTGTCTGCTGAGGATTATGTACTTCAAAAAGAAAAACTTACTATGGTTGGTTTTACACCAGATGAACAAGCTATGTATGTAGAGAACTTACTAAAGATGATTGGTCTGGTTAAAGACTTTCCAAAATTTGTAACCATCTCTGGACATGGAAGTGTTTCAGACAACAACCCATTTGAGTCTGCCTTAGATTGTGGTGCTTGTGGAGGAAGTATCTCTTTACCAAATGCAAGAGCACTGTGTATGATTGCCAACAAAGCAAATATACGTGAAGTGCTCAAAGACAGAGGTATAGAGATTCCTACTGATACAAGATTCTTACCAGCAATGCATATCACAACTACTGATGAAATGACATTTCACGATACAGACATACTTGACAAAGAAGAGTTAAAACTTTTCAATAAAATGAAAAATGACTTTAAAAAAGCATCTCTAGAAGCAAGGGAAGAAAGAACCATCGCCTTACCTAATGCCCATAAACAAGAAGATCTTTTTCTTAAAACCATGGATTGGTCTGAACCAAGACCAGAATGGGGTCTAGCAGGAAACATGGGTGTATTCGCTGGTCCAAGAAACTCATCTAGACATATAGCATTTAACAACCGACTGTTCTTACACTCTTATGACTCTGACATAGACAATGAAAATGCTGATATATTAACCCGTATTTTTAATGGACCTTTGGTTGTAGGCGAATGGATCAATCTTGAACATTACTTCTCTACAGTAGATAATGATATTTATGGTGCAGGATCAAAGGTCTACCATAATGTTGTTTCTAAAATTGGTGTGTATAATGGAAATTATAGTGATTTAAAAATTGGTCTTCCAACACAAAGTGTTATTGAAGAAGGTAAGGCATATCATGAGCCCGTACGTCTTCTAACTTACATGGAAGCACCCCTAGATACTGTGGCAAAAGCTGTTGAAAACTCTATTGCTAAAGAGTTCATTTTAAATGAATGGATTCGACCAATTATTATTGACAAGGCTGCTAAAAAAGTTTACTCTTACGAATATGGAGAGTTTATTGTTATCAAAGAACTAAATTAGTTCTTTACATAGAAAAGGAAAAATATGTATACCGTTCGTATAGAAAATGAATGTTCTTGTTTTAAAAAAAGTGGTTTTGAAAATAACCTAACTTATGAAAATAAAGCTGATGCCATAATGAAAGCTAAGATTTTAGAATGCCGTATGAGCCAAGAATTTTGTCTCACGCACTACTTTGAAGCAGAAGACATGGGTGATGAAATTGTGATACGTACCATAGTCACACCAGCAGATGATGAAGACGACTGGGACGATTAGAAGTAAATAAAAACTTATAATATAGATAAATATTTTTAATATCTAGATTTAAGTTTGAATGGTTATTATCCCAAAACAACAATTATTTCAAAAGGATTACAGAATGTTTAATGTACAAGTAGCACTAGAGTGTGGATGTTTTCGTAAAAGCGAATACGAAAGAGAAAAAGATTTTGAAAAAAGAGATGATGCAGTTCTTTACTCTAAAGTATTGGCTGAACTAATGAACGAAGAGTTCTGTAAAGCACATATTTTTACAGCAAAAGAAGTTGATAGAGGTCAGTTTGTGATTGCTGTTAACGATAGACCCGGTGGTGGTGGTGGATGTTGTGGTGGTGGACACTGTGACTAAACCCTTATAGGTTTTTCACCTGTAGGTTTGACTTGTTCAAACCTACTCTTTTAAGTTAACCTCTTGAGATAGAAAACTTCGGTACATTTAGAATATCATACTTCTTAGTCAACGCAGTAACTTCTTTATCAACATTCTCTCCAATAAATATAAGTAAAGACTTATCTTCATAATCAAGCAATTCTTCAAATGAAGCATCACCAAATGAATAATTTACAAATATTGCATTCGGTACATCTTTAACTTTTACAACACCCTTAACCCTATAAATTGATTCAGGAACATTCTCTAAAATTTCATCAACATCAGCAAAGTTAATATCTTCTTTTAGATAAGCAACTTTTTGTGTAATTGAGTCTTTTAATGTATGATCAAGATGTGTAGAGTCTTGTGCAAACTCAACTACTTCTTCTACCTTATAAACACCCTCAAAAAGCTCTTTACCCACTAAGCCCTGCTCTGCCCTATGCGTAACATAATTCTTGAAAATTGGCTCATTTGTCATGGTATTTCTAATATTGTATTCAGCTTTTATTTCAGCTATCTCAGCTTCAAGTTCTTTTATTTCCGTTTCATTCACTAAATCCATCTTATTAAGAACAATGATGTTTGACCCACCCAATTGATATTTGGCTGTAGAGTTCTCTTTATATGATGAGAAATTCTTAGAGTCAATAACACAAATAACACCATCTACTGAAATACCCATGTTTTGTAGTGAAAGAAATATAGGAAAAGGTTCAGAAGCACCAGAGGTTTCTACAAAAATAATCTCAGGATCATACTTTTGAATAATTTCAGTTACTCCAGCCTCAAACTCTTCAGCAAGTTGACAACAGATACAACCCTCTGAGATTTCAAGTACTTCAGAATGAACATTTTTAAGTATTTTACTGTCTACTCCTACATCTCCAAATTCATTAACAATAATGGCTATTTTCTTGTCACCAAAATTTTCTTTAACGCTGTTGGTTAGCATGGTAGTCTTACCTACACCTAAAAAACCTGTAATAACAAAAGAGGAAATCATATTTATACCTTGGGGGAGATTATTAAATAATTAATAAAATATTATAAAAATACAAGAGCTTGTACTTATGTAATATTTAAAAAATGCCTGTACTAAAAAGTACAGACATTCAGAGAAGAGAATTACGCTTCTACTGGGTTTGGAGCATCTAACATTCTCTCAAAACCAACTTCTTTACACCATTCAACAGTTAAGTCAAATGCTGCAGAAGCAGTTTGAAGGTTTTTGTCAATTAGATCTTGTTTTTTCTTAAATTTCTTTTGAATTACAGAATCAAGAGTAGCAGTACCACCAGAAGCAGTATATTTCTTAAGGAATCTATCTTTAATTCCTTCTTCAATAGCTGGTTTAGAAACTGTACCAAGCGCTCCAAATAATGCACCTAGCATTGCCATGTTAGTCGCAAGTTCAGTACCAGCAATCTCAACAGCAAATTTAGTAAAGTCTCTTGTAAGAACTTTTACATTTTTATCAGCTAAAATCTTTTTATCACCTTCAGTTAAAAGCTCAATGTCAGAGTTAATAATAACTAGACCATTGTCTTTAATACCAGCGTAAAAAGGCATAGTGTATGATTTACCCATAGTAACAACTTGTGGGTGATAAATCATAACGATATCAGGGTAAACAACTTCCCCTCTATCGTAAATAGGTACAGTACCTATTCTTGTATAAGACTCTGATGGTGCCATTCTTTTTTCAGCACCAAAGAAAGGGTTAGATACAGCATAGTAACCTTCTGTATCTGCAGCAGTAGCAGCAATGTGTGCTGCTGTAACAGCTCCCTGCCCACCAAGAGCAGGCATTCTAATTTTGATTGAATCTTTTGACATTATAGAATTCCTTTTGCTTTACACTCTTTTAGATATTCCTCAGCTTCAGGAGAAACATATCTAAATGAATCAAATCTATCTTTATCTTGCTCTTTCATTTCCCATAAACCTTCGTTTGCTGCCAAACCGATTTCAAGAATACATGGAGTATAAAGGTGAATATATGTTGGTCCAAGTTCTCTAGCAATTAATACTGCTTCTCTAAGAACTTTAGCAACTTTTTTAGGTGCAGATGCTGTTAATTTAACAGAATACTGACAACCTGAAGTTACAGCTAATTCCCACATAGGTACTTTGTCAAAAACTTTACCTTTAGGTGCCATTTTAAATACTTGACCTTTTGGAGTAGAACCAGATTCTTGTCCACCTGTGTTTGCATAAACTTCGTTATCAAAACAGATAGTAGTAATCTTTTCTTGTCTAAAGAAAGACTGTAATGTATAATCTAAACCGATATCGATAGTTGCACCATCACCAGCAAGAACAATAACATCTTTAATTGTATCTGGAAATCTCCAGTCTAAAGTTCTCTTGATACCAGATGCAACAGCATTTTGGTTACCAAATAATGAGTGAACTGTATGTAGTGCAATGTGTGGGAACATCAATGATGTACAACCAGTTGAGTTAACAATGATTGTATCTTCTGGAATAGGAAGTGCTGTTAAGATATATCTTAACGCTGCAGCTTCTGGACAACCAGCACAAAGTGAATGCTCTTCTAAAATCTCTTTTTTATCTGTAAGATCGGAAATACCACGGTTTTTTTCAGCCGTTGCATGCCATGTTGCATTGTCCTCAAGATCAATAATATCTTTAGGCATAATGCTTCTAAACTCAGGATTAATTTTATAAATATCTACTGACATGTTACGCTCCTTGTTCTATTTTTACGAAGTTGCCAACTTCTTTAAGAATAACTTCAACTGGCATCGACATACCACCAGCAACTCTTGGTTTACCAACAACTGTTGCTTCTGATTTTCCATAAAGTGCTTGAAGTACTTCATTATGTAACCAACCGGTAACATTAAATTCAGGAACAAAAATATATTTAGCATTTTTTGTAGCTTCTAATAACTCAGCTGTTGGGAATGGTCTAATAGTTCTTAATTTAACAACTTTAGATTTAATTCCTAACTTAGTAAGTTCTCTGTTTGCTTCTTTCGATTGATGAGATGCTGTTCCACAAGAAACAAATACAACTTCTGCATCTTCATCACCCACTGAGTGAACAAGACCTTTAAGGAAATGTTTAGCATATGGTCTAGATCTCTCTGCTGCCGATCTTACTTCCCACTGCCATGAAGCATGTGTTGCATAAGAAATGTAGTTTGATTTCATTACAAATGGATCTCTTAGGAATCTTCCTGGAGGCATCTCTGAATCAATTGGAGGTAATGGTGCTGCATATGGATCGTAAGGGAACAATGCAATATCATCAGCTGGTAACATTACTGATTCTCTTGTATGTGATACAAAGAAACCATCAACAACTGTTACAATTGGAACGTGTACATCTGGTTTTTCAGCAACGATAAACGCAGCGATTGTCATGTCGAAAAGTTCTTGAACATTTTCTGCATACCAAATCATACAACCTGTTTCAAGCATGAAAGAAACTTCCAAGTTATCTGGTTGAATAGTAAGTGGTGAGTTAATACCTCTTGCCATTAAGATAAGTTGACATGGAATTCTTGTACCTGCCCACATTGGAAAGTTTTCCATTGCTCTAAGTGTACCTGGTCCTGATGTTGTTGTTACTGTTCTAGCACCTGCCATTGCACAACCTGCAACTTCAGACATAACACCAAACTCATTTTCACCTCTAAAGTATGTACCAATGTATCCTTCAGCCCATAGTTCACCAATAAGGTGAGCTGCTTCTGACTGTGGAGTAATAGGGTACGATACTGATGCATCTACTGTACATCTTTTCATCGCTTCTTTAACAACTTCTGAACCTGTCATAAAGTGTTTTTCTCTAGGAGCTTCAAAAAGCATGTGGTCAGCAGTAACCATAGTTTGACCTGCCCAGTTTTTCTCTGCTGTCATTTGACTTCTTAGTGTCATGTTAAAATCTCCTCTTATTTATTTTGAAAGTTCTGATTTAACTTCTTTAGCAATCTCAATAAATCTTGCTAAGTCTTCAGAATGTTGGTCTCTAACTGTTGCCATTGCATCTTCGTGACCTGAAAGAGCACACATTGCAATTGTATAACAATCAGTTTCAGATCTAACTATCTTTAACGCAACATTTGCATAGTGACAGTGAACACCAATAAAAATTGCTGCTTTAATATCATTGTGCCAAATTGTTAAGTTTGGATGGTTAGGGTTAATTTCAACTTCTGCATCAATTTTAGGATATTTTGGTCTGTAATCATACATTGGTATCATTTTAGCACCTAAAACTTCTGCCATTTCTTTAATTAGTGTCGCTTTTTTCTTCGCTTCATCACTCCAAGCATATAATACTTGTGGACCAGGGAAAATCGTAGCATTATCACTTGTTAACATTACTCTAGCAACTTCTCTAAGTGCTACTTCTTCGTCAACCATCTCGGTTAAAAGCATCGCTTTCCCCTCAGGTGGTGTATATAACTCATCTTCCATTGCAACTGCGTATGGTGAATAGTCAGCAGGGCCTAAATTTGCCATGTTCTCTCCTAATATACTTGTTAGATTACTCTACATACTATGTATGTAAAGTTTATCTTCCCTTCTTTAAATAAAGACTAAAGATAAAACTTACGTACACAATATAACAGTGTTTTCTCTTGTAAAATTTACAAGAGGGTTGAGCA
>CACVAP010000054.1:2743-26816 GCA_902727895.1 uncultured Sulfurovum sp. | reverse complement strand
GGTGGAGACATTTTAGACCTTACACTTGAAGTTGTTGCTAAAGTATCAAGTTCAAGCACAACGGTACTCAAAGAAGCAGAAGCTGGAGAGAGTGAGTCTAAGAATCTGATTTTAGAGTTGGAACGTGCAACGCCTCCAAGTGTTAGTACTCAAATTTCTACTAATACACAGGGTTCTTTAGGGTCATTGGTTACAAAACTCACCGTTTATCAGCAATATAATACTAATTCTGAATCTGCGATTGCAGACTCTTCTATTACTTCGGGGTTTTATACCATAACAATTAATGGTAAAGAGAGTAAGGAAATTAGATTTCCTACAGGTGACCCAACAAATGGTGCACGATATGCTAGAGAAGCAATGGAGAAGTTGGTAGGTAATGGTAATGTTTATGTTACATTTAATGATTCTGTTAGTGGTCGTTATGAATATGACGTTCGATTTACAGCTAAGGCATCTATAAGTCTTACAGATATTTCAGTGAAGCATAGATTTACCAATGCACAGGGAGATGTAACCTTTGGAGAACTTGAGCGTATTAGTGATGATAGTAGGTATGCAGGAGTTAATGAGAAACAAACGATAGCCATTACAAAAGATGTGGGGACAGAAGGTGAGTATGAACTTAACTTTAAACATGATGGTACAACTTACACAACAGCTAAGTTAGATTTCACATCCAGTATTTCAGAAATAGAAACAGCATTAAATGCAGCTATTGATATAGAGGGTGCAAGTTTAATTGTGATAGGAACAGCAGAAGCATTTAGTGTAGAGTTTGCAGGAACATTGGCAAAAACAAATGTATCTAAAATATCAATTAATACCTATCCAACACCAATTGCAGTAACGAGTGGTACATTTACTCTAATCTTAGATGGGAATAGTGCAGACGTAGCATACAGTTCAGATAATGTAGTTCAAGCACAGAATATAGAGACAGCAATTGCTTCTTTAACTTCAGTTGGAGTTGATAATGTAGAGGTGTCGATTGCTTCAAATAAGAATAATCTTACAACATTCATTATAGATTTCAAGGGAGACTTACTTACTCAAGATATTTCATTATTTAAATTTAATACTTCTGACTTAGAACAAGCTTCCATGTCAATGCAAACATTAAATAATGGTAAAGAGGCAGAATCAGAGGAACAGTTAGTATCTTTTAATAGTACAGCGAAATCAGGAACATTTACACTTTCTTGGAGTCATGATGGAACAGACTATAGTAGTGAAGCGATTTCACTTAATGCGACTAAGAGCGAAGTACAGAGTGCAATAGACACAATGATTACAAGCTTAAGTGAGGCAAGCATTGTTGTTGGGAACTGGACAAATAGTGAGTTGGAGTTAAGCTTTGAGGGGAACCTTAGAGGAATAGATGTTGCTAATGTAGCAGGAAGTGTAACAGCTAAATTAAATCCATCAACCGTAAATAAGACAGTAGTAGGAACATCAGTTACTGAGGTTATTACTGAGAAAAAAGAGTTGGTAATTGACCATAAGGCTCAGAACTATGAACTGTTAACAGGTACCGATAAATATCTTACCCTTACCGTTGATGGACAACGTGGTGAAGTAACTGAGTTATCAGGAGTTGCAACAATAGATGTATTTGGTGCCGTTAAAGTTAGTGGAGACTTTGCAATTGTTAAACAAGCTAATCAGTTAATTTCATTAAGTGATGAAAATGGTTTAGAAATTGAGTCTCAAGTAAATACTGAGCTTTTAACGTTAGGTATGAATAATGTAAATGCTTTTGTAGGATATGATAAAGCTACAGAGACAACAGATGATGATATCGGATTAGAGTTAGAAGGAATTGATTTAGCGTTAGCTTTATTCTCAGAAAAGGATGGAACAAACAGAAGTTGGACAACTATTCAAGCTTCTGTAGATAGTGCTGAATTTAAAGGAGTAAGTTCGGAATTAAAACTAGAAGTTACTGAGGCTTCAATTCTAATTAATAAAAAAGCAACTGATGGAACGGTTGTTGATTATAAGGTAGATAGTGAAGATGCTATAGGAACAGCATTAGAAGTTCAAACATCAAGTGATAGAGCAGATGACGTTAGCTTTACAATAGCAGGTTCAAAAGGAGATTTTGTAGCTGTTGGTGGAACAGCAGACATAGATGTATTTGGTGCTGTTAAAGTTAGTGGAGATTTTGCAATTGTAAAACAGAGTAATCAGTTAGTTTCTTTAAGTAATAGTAGTGGAGAAGAGGTTTCTGGGACAGTTACTACAGATTTATTAACCATTGGTATGGCAAATGTAAATGCTTTTGTAGGATATGATAAAGGTACAGAGACAACAGATGATGATATTGGATTAGAGCTAGAAGGAATTGATTTAGCGTTAGCCTTATTCTCAGAGAAAGATGGTGCAAAAAGAAGTTGGACGACTGTTCAAGCGTCTGTAGATAGTGCTGAATTTAAAGGGGTAAGTTCTGAATTAAAACTAGAAGTTACTGAAGCGTCAATTTTAATTAATAAAAAAGCAACTGATGGAACGGTTGTCGATTATAAGAAAGATAGTGAAGATAGTATTGGGACAGAATTAGAAGTTCAAACATCAAGTGATAGCACAGATGATGTTAGCTTTACAATAGCAGGTTCAAAAGGAGATTTTGTAGCTGTTGGTGGAACAGCAGACATAGATGTATTTGGTGCTGTTAAAGTTAGTGGAGATTTTGCAATTGTAAAACAGAGTAATCAGTTAGTTTCTTTAAGTAATAGTAGTGGAGAAGAGGTTTCTGGGACAGTTACTACAGATTTATTAACCATTGGTATGGCAAATGTAAATGCTTTTGTAGGATATGATAAAGGTACAGAGACAACAGATGATGATATTGGATTAGAGCTAGAAGGAATTGATTTAGCGTTAGCCTTATTCTCAGAGAAAGATGGTGCAAAAAGAAATTGGACGACTGTTCAAGCTTCTGTTGATAGTGCTGAATTTTTAGGTCTTCCAACTGAGTTGAGTATGACTTTAAACAGTGCTTCAATTTTAATCAATAAAAAAGCAAGTGATAATTCAGTTATTGACTATAAAACAGATGCTTCAGATACTGTAGGTACTGAATTAGAAGTAGCTGTTTCTGGAAATAGTGAAGATGATGTTAGCTTTAATATAGCAGGTATAAGAGGGGACTTTGTAGCTGTTGGTGGTAATGCCACTATTGATGTATTTGGTGTGGTTAAAGTAAGTGGTGGATTTGCAGTGACAAAAAGTTCTGCATTGATTGATACTTATAACACTAATACAGAAGCTACAGAAGAAAATATTGAAACAGACTTACTGACCATTGGTTTATTAGATGTTAATGCATTTGTTGGATATGACCAAGGAACTAATGATGATTCTGATGATATTGGACTAAAGTTAGAAAATATTGATTTGGCATTGGCATTTTTCTCAGAAAAAGAGGGAAATCGTAGCTGGAGTTCAGTTCAAGCAAGTATTGAGAAAAGTTCATTTGTCGGGATTGATGGCGTTGACTTAAGTGTTAGTGATGGAAGTATTTTAGTTAATAATGCTTATAGTGATGGAACAGTTGTTGATTTTGAAAACAAAAATTTAACGTTAACACTAGGTGAAGATACTGATGGTAATGCCATTGATGTTCTTTTTGATATGAAGGGAACAGCAGGTGAAATTTCAAAAATATCAGGAACATTAAGTGTTAAGATTGCTGACTTCTTCGAAGGTACAGGTAGTTTTGGGATTCAGAAGTCTGAATATTTAGCAACGCTTACAGATAGCACTACAGTACAAACAGAGTTGTTAACCATTGGGATGAGTGGGATTAATGCTTTTGTTGGAATGGATGGTGTAGGTTTCAATTTAGAAGAGATTGACTTTGGTCTTTCTATGGCAAGTGAGAAGGATGGTGACAGAACATGGACAACACTTCAAACAGCAGGAGAAGCATTAAGTTTTGAAGGAATTGATGGTTTAACAGCCTCTGCCACAAACTACAGTGTACTGATTAATACAGAAGCTTCTGATAATACAGCCATTGATTATAGTAAAAATAATTTAGCTATCTCTTTAGGAGGGGATAAAGAAGCAACTTTAAATGTTGATAAATCTATGGTTGCTATTGAAGGTAATTTTGAAATTAACTTGTTTACCTATGTCTCTTTTACAGGAGATTTTGCGTTTACGAAATCAACAGAAACTTTAAGTATTTTAGGAAGTGATAAAGTAACAAAAGATTCGGTAGAAGTAGATTCTATGGTGATGTCAGCTTTAAATGTAAATGCGTTTGCAGGAATTAATGTTGGCGAGAGTAATGAACTTGGATTTACCATTGAAGACTTTGATTTTGCCTTTGCAATTTATTCGGATAGAGATGAAAGTACATCACGTTCATGGACTGTTTTAAAAGCAACAGCTAACAGTATTGGGTTTAAGGGAGGTATTGAAGGCGTTGAAGTATCAGGAAATGACTTAGCAATTTCTTTAAATTCAAAGGCTGCTGATGATTCTATTATTGATTTTGCAACAACATCAATTAGTATTTTACCATCAGGTGGAATTGAGGGTATAACTTTTGACATGGCTGCTGTAGATGGTAGTAAATTTAAAATGGCTGGTTCATTAACTTTAGGGATTAAAGGCTTCTTTAGTACAACCAAAGATTTTGTAATAGAACAAGTATTAGACACGATGAAAGTCTCAGATGGTACTAACATAAGTGATGTTAGTGTTGCCATGATGACTTTTAGTCAAACAGATGTTTCTACCTTTGTTGGATTAAATGGAGGAACAGAGAGTGCTGTTGGATTAAGTGTGAAAAAGCTTGATTTCGGGATGGCATTTATTGTGGATACAACAGGTAGAACTTGGCTTTCTCTTTCTGGTTCTGCTGCTGAAGTCTCTTTTGAAGGGATTGATGATGTTGAGATTTCTACGAGTGCGTTAGCTTTATCTATTAATACGGCTGCATCAGATGGAACAACCATTGACTATACGCAAAAAGCGTTAACTATTAATGAAGGTGGAGATAAAGAATTTACTATTGACACGCTTAAGGGTGAGAGTATTAAAGCTTCTGCTAATTTCCATGTAAACCTTTTTGACTTTATGGTTATGGATGGAGAGTTTGCATTTGAAAAAACCACAAAATCTCTACAATTAGAAGGTGAGAGTGAACTTAGTAGTATAGATGTTGTGTCAATGAGTGCGAATGATGTTTCAGCTTTTGTTGGTGTTCAGGATGTTGGGTTTAGAGTTACTAATGTTGATTTTGCATTAGCATTTATGAAAGATAAAAATAATCCAAGTCGAACTTGGACAGCGTTAAAAGCAAAAGCTGATGAAGCTTCTTTTGAGGGTATTGGTGATTTAAAAATTTCTGGTACAGCTATTGAAATTGATATTAATAAAACGTCAGCCAATGCACCGAGAATAGATTTTTCTCAGTCAGATTTTTCTTATGGAGACATTACCTTTGATGCGATTAAAGCTAATGTTATATCTATTGAAGCTGACTTTAATATGGATGTTTATGGTCTCTTCTCAGTTGTTGAGCGCTTTGCATTCGAACAAGAGTTTGAATCTGTGAATTTTGGAGATGGTACAAGTGGAGATGTAGCTATGTTAAAAGTAGCTGGTTCACTTAATAATATTTTTGCAGGTGTTAACGAAGGTGAAAGCTCTGAGATGGGTGTTAAGATTGAGGGTGCTTCTTTTGGTCTTGCTTTGGCAGTAGAGATAGTTAATCCTTCTAATTTCTGGGTAACAGCACAGGTGAAAGGTGATTCTGTCTCCTTAGTTGGTTTAGATTTTTTAGATATGAAAGTTGATGATATCTCAGTTGGTTTAAATAGGGGATCAAGTGATGGACGGGTTATTGACTATTCTGGTAGTAATTCGGTAGATGTTCCTGTGACTTTTGGTGATACTTCTAAGACATTTACATTGGATGCTAAAGGAGAAGAATTTTTAGGAATTGACATTGGGTATGCAGAGATTAAAGTTTCTGACTATGTAGAGTTGATTGGTAGTTTTTCTTTATCTAAAGGTGATGATATGTTGGTTGATGTATCAACAAATTTAACACTGTTAGATATACCTTTTTTAGAGGCTGAGCAAGCAGAAGCACTGATTATAAGTGCAATATCTAATTTAGAAGCAGGTGATTTATTAGCAACGGCTAGAACTTTACTGAGTAACTTTACTTTAAGTGGTGCGATTGACTTTATTAAAGATAATATTAATAACTTAGATTTTTCAATAATTAGAGATGTAAGTGTTTCGACGATGACCATTGGTGGTTCTAACCTTAATGTCTTTGCTGGTTCTGGACCTTACTATTTAGATAGTAATGATGATGGAAGAATTTATAGAGAAACATTTACTGATTCTTCAGGTAAAGTATGGGAAAAAGATGAAGTTGCAGACGATGCTATAGGATTTATGGTTGACAATGCATCTGTAGGTATTGGACTCTTTTCTCAAAAAGATACTGATGAGCAAGACGCATATTTACCAAACTTTACAACTTTAAAATTAGATGTTGATAATATAGGATTTGTAGGAACAGACTTATTTGATTTAAAAGCGAAAGGTATTAGTATAAATTTAAATACCAGTGCTGGTTGGGGTGGAAATATAAACACTTCACCTGTTATAGATTTTAAAGAGACTTTTAAAGACGAGACTGATAAGTTCTATAAACTTTCTACTGGTGGAGATTCATTTGTTGAAATAGATTTTGATGGTGAAAAACGAATAGAAGTAGATATTGAACAAGCAATGATTCAAGTAGGTGGGGCGCTTTCTTTATTTGGTTCATTTAATTTCTCAAAAGGTGCTACTGAAACAGTTACTGTTAATACAGGATTAGGCGATATTGGAAGAGTTGCAGGTCTTATTCCTGGTATAGAGGATACTTTAAATAGTATTACTGAAGTCGGTGGAATTACAATGGGAGAAGGCTTCCAAACTATTTCGGGTGTTACGGTTAGTACTATGACTATTGGTGGTTCAAATATTGAAGCATTTGTAGGAATGGGTGGTATTTATAAACAAGATTTAAATTGGGATGAAGATACAAATGGTGATGGAAACTTCTATAATGACTATTATTATAATGCTGCTTCGACAGGGTTAGTACTTGAGAATCTAGACTTTGGTATGGTGATGATGACCACCGAAACACCTATTTTAAAAGAACAACTGAAAAACTTCTTAGCTGTTAGTTTGACAGCAGAAAAAATTGGCTTAGTTGGTATGGGTGAAGACATTAACGGTAATGGTATTATAGATGACTATGCTGTTGAAGATTTAAACTCAAATGGTATTCGAGATGCAGGTGAAGAAGAATTCAACCTTGTTAGTGAAGATGCTGATGGAAATGGTAAGCTAGACAGTACGGTTGTTCTTGAAGGAAAAGACATTAGCTTTACCATGAATCAAGGAGATAAGTGGGGAGGTGTCTTTGGTCCAGCTGTTGTTGATTTTAAAGAAAGTTTTAAAGACTACACTGAAGATGTCAATGGAAACGGTATTCTTGATGCAGGTGAAGATTTAGATGAAGATGGTGAGATTGATACTTCAGCTTATAAAATAAATACAGGGGGAAATACAGCACTTTATCTGGATGCTGATTCTGGTATTATTGAGGTTGAAGTTGGTAAAGCAGAGTTAATGGTTTCTGACTTTTTACACTTACGTGGTGGATTTAAATTTACTATGGAGACGAATCTAAATGTAGTGGTAAATACAGGTGATTTAGCACCATTGGTTGAAGGCTTAAAGTCTGCTACAGGTACAGATGATGGTTTAAAAGATGGTCAAATTCGTATGGATGTTGACTCTATGGTTATTGCTGCTACGAACCTTTATGGTTTTGCAGGAGTTGGTGGTTCTCCATGGGAAGATTTAAATGGTGATGGAGAGATTGAAGAGAGTGAACGTTATGTTAATGAAGAAGCTTCAGGATTGATACTTTCTGATGCTGATATTGGTTTTGCATTGATGACGCCAAGTATTGCTCAAGTTCCAGGAATAAGTGCTTTTGTTCCTAAGTTTGTTTCATTGAAGGTTGGAGTAGACAAAGTTGGCTTACATAATATGGGAGACTCGATTGAGGCAAACCTACAAGATGTACAGGTTAACTTAAATACACTGTATGTTCCTCCAGCATTACTTCCCGGTCCAGCATATTCAGCTTATCTAGCAGCATTGGCTGTAGGTGCCTTACCAAATATTGATTATAAAGCGAGCTTCGCAGGTGAAGATGCAAACAATAATAATATTTTAGATGCTGATGAAGATATAAATGGTGATGGTGAACTTAACAGAGGGTTAGAACTTTCTTCTGGTAAGACAGCCTTTTACATGGACTTTGATAATGAGATTATTGAAGCTAAAGGTTATGGTGAATTTAAAGTTAATGGAACCATTGAGCTTATGGCTGGATTCAGTATGGGTAAAAAAGTTCAAGAGGTAACATTTAAAGAGGTTATTACAGGAAATACAGGAAGAGGTAGTACGGTTGGATTACATATTGCCATTATAGATGCTTATGGATATATTGGTGAAAAAGTAAGTTCTGGAACATATTGGATTGATACTAATGATGATGGACAAATTACCGATGCTGATGGTGGTGCAAAAACTTCAGAATCTGTTGTTGGTTTAGAGATTGAGAATTTTGATTTTGGTTTAGTTGTTATGCGTCAAACAGGGGTTGTTGATTGGGCTGATAACACTACAGCAGAATCTGCTGCATTAAACCTTTTAGGCGCAAGCGCAATTTATACTGGACTAGTTGCTGGTTTAGGTAATTTAGAATTGGTTGGTGTTAATGGTGTTGAGATGAGAGCAAGTGACTTTAAGCTTAATTTCAATGCTAGTACGAAAATTGCCTTAGCTATTGACTTTTCTAAATCTGGTGAAGTAAATGAAGAGACAGGTGAAATAGCTTCATATAAGATAGAGATTAATGATAACTTGAAGTTGGACTTTGAGGCTTTAGATACTTTACTGTTTCAAGTACAAGGTTCTGCTGTTCTTCGTGCATATAGTGGTGACAGTACTTTAGCAAAAATTTCAGCTGCTTTCTCATTTAAAATTTCTGCTGAAGAGGTTAATCTTTTCTTTGATGGAAAAGTGGAGATAGGTGGTGTTATTGAAGGAGAATCAAAAGGTTTCCTAGTCTTAAATAGAGAGGGGCTTGTTGCTTCATTTGATATAAATGTTAAAATTGATGTTGCTGACGTGGTTTATATAGAGGCTGCTTTTGAAGTTAAAATCAATACTTTAGGTAGAGATTATACTTATAATGTTCCAGCTGATTTAGTTGAGGATGTTGGATATGCGTCGTTAAGTGTATTGGCAACACCTCCTAATTTTGATAAGCAAGTTGATAGTTATGTTTATTTAGCAGCTAAGGGAACAATGGAGCTATTTAAGACTATTAAGTTAGAAGGAGAATTCTCTTTCTTAACCTATGTAGATGTCATTCCTGAAACAAATAGTGTAGAGTTATTAACAGAGTTAAATGTAGGTGCAATTTTAAATGTAGAGGGTTTATCTTCACTTGGGGTAGCTGGAACATTGGGTGTTGTTGCAACTGTTAGTACAGATTCTTTACCTACTATGGGACTTTATGGAAGTTTAACTGTTGGAGGAGACCCAGCAGCTGGAGGGGCTAAGCTATTAGAACTTGATGGTATTTTAGCACTTAAAGGTGGATTCTTATTACAACTGAATACAACTGGTACAAAACGTACGGTTAAGACATTGGAAGTAGCTGATGATGGTAAGGTTACAGGGTTTAAAAACGAAGAGTTAAAAGAATATTCACTTCGTATTGCTGGTGGTGCAACTTTAACATTAATGGATACCATTGAAGCTAAAGGTTATATTGACATTAGAATTAGTTCAGAAGGTTTAGAAGCAGAGCTTGCAATGTCTTTAGATTTAAAGTTTCTTAAAGTTGATCTAAGTGCTCAATTGGCAATTTTAAATACTAATGAAGGACCAGTATTTGCATTGAATGCTTCTTTTAATGTAGCGTTTGGACTAGGTCCTCTTGGGATTGAGGCAGGAGCTATTTTACAGATAAATACAAGTAGCACAACGTCTTATGCTGGAGTGGATGCTGGAACAAACTTTAAGTTAGCCATTGATGGAAAAATCAATGCATTGGTTTTGGATGGGGTTATTAAAGCAGAACTTGAAGTTAAAGATGATGTTTTAACCTTTAGAATAGAAGAAGCATCACTTGACTTTTTTGGGGTTCTAAATCTTTCTTTATCTGGTTATATTAGTTCAGATGGATATTTTCTCATTGAAGCAGCAGCGAGCTTTGACATAAATATTGTTGTTCTTAAGATGCATTTTGGAGTTGAACTCACCATAGGTAATACAAAGGATAGAGGTGAAGTTTTTGCTCTAAAAGTAGAAGGAAGTGTTGGGGTAGAAGTTAAGTTAGGGTTTGTTACTTTATCTGGTAGTGTAGGGTTTACAGGAGAGATTGAGATAACAAGAAACTCAGCTTACCTAGAAGTTTCGGTAAATATTTTAGGCTATGGATTCTCTGCTGATAAATTATGGAGTTTTGGACCTGAACCTGTTATCTCTCATGTAGAGGGAGACACTTTGATTTTACACAGTGGGCAATATGCCTACTTAAGAGAACCAAAATATCAATCAACATCACTTGAAGCATTTAACGCCTTATCAGAAGAAGATCAACTACAAGATACTTATTTTATGGATGTTAAAAATAGTAACTACACCATTACACGAGATGGTAATGAACTGGTTGTTCGTAGTCTTGGTGTTGAAAAACGTTATACAGGGATTAAGAACATTATTGGTTATGGTGGAGATGGAAATGATGCCTTAACTGTTGGTGGTGGAATTCAGAAGGTTGGTGATGAAGAGATTGACTATAACATTGGTGCGAGTATACAGTTTGATGGTGGAGCAGGTAATGATGTTGTAACTTTAGGTTCTGGACTTGGAACCAGTGTTATTCGTACAGGAGATGATGAAGATACGATTGTTGGTGCTGCACAAAGTGGTGCAAAGTATTATCTTGGAAAGGGAGAGGACTCTTTTCACATTAGAAATCTGGACCATGATGTATGGCTTGATACAGGAACAGGTCAGAATACGATTACCACAGGGGAAGGGAATGATACAATTATTGTGAATGGTAGTACTAATACCATTACATCAGGGAAAGGAAATGATGACTTTATTGTTAATGGTGGAATAAATACACTTAATACAGGAGCAGGTGATGATAGTGTTTTTGTGAATTTAAATCCAACGACTATTACAATAGATGCAGGAGAAGGAACTGATAGCCTAACTTTTGATACGGTAGCAACCAATAGTGACTTGACTTTCGGTTTACGTATGTTTGACTTTGACGATAAAATCGTAAACTTTAATGATAGTTTAGAAGTAATTGAATTTACAGATACTTCTAGTGAAACTATTCTTAAATCTGTTACAGCTGAGACAGGAGACACTTGGGGAGCTACTTCATTTGATTTAAAATCAAGTGGGATTATCAATGTAGATGATATCAAATTTGTTTCTACTTCAGGAAATTACTATCTTGATGCAGGAGAAGGATTAAGTGGTACCATTTACAGTAAAGCAGGTGGATTCTCGATTATCAACAGAGCCACAGATGAGTTGTCAAATATTACCATTGTTGAAGATGATAGTTTAAACCTTGTACGTGAAGGGTTAGCAACGAGCTATGGAGAAGTTGATGTTCAGTTAATAGGGCTAAATGCTGTTCTTAGCTTAAATGGAGGTGTGATTCATTCAGTAGAAGACATAACGCTGAAAGCTGATGATATTGATTTTAATTCAGGAAGAGATCAAGTTTATGCAAGTGGAAATTTACGCATTCAGGCTTACCATAGTGGAATTACCTATAAGTTAGGTTCAGCAGGACAAAGTGTATTTGGAAATGACTACTCTAAAGGGGATGCTGATAATTCTCTTGATTTCTCTATGAAAGACTTTGATGCACTGAAAGATGGTTTTAATGAAATTTTCATTGGTGACAGTGCTAATGATATGATTTTAGGAGACATTGAAAATAAAGTTGTTGCTGAGTTTAGTTTTGATGCTTTATTAGAAGACATAACCATTCTTGAAGCTAAAGACATGAGTATACAGGGGGATGTTCAATCAAATACAGCGTTAAGCATCAACATTCAAAACCTTGAGATTAATAAACAAAATTTACATGATGCATTAGGTTCACCTGATTCTGGAATTTATGCGTTGACATTAAATATGATGATATCAGATACAGCACTTGTTTCAGGTTGGATGAAAGCTGATGATTTATTGGAAGTTAATATTGCCAATACCCAAAATGAAGAGTCTTTAAAAGTTGATCAAAGTGGTTCACTTTCTGTTTTAAATGACAATTCTATTTTAAATCTTACTACTAGTAAAGGGATTAACTCTGCTGGTGGAATTTATGCTGAAGGTGTTGCTTCGCTTATGACTGTTCAGAGTGGAGGAGGCTTTAGTGTACTAGAAGGTGGTGTTGTGGCTGCTAGAGAGAGTAGTTCAGTTATTGAAATTACTTCTGGAGGACATTTAAATATTGACTCTGGTGGGGCTATTACTTCAGGTGCTAAATTTGAGTATGAAGGTGAAAAGCCTGTTGCTGTTAAAACGGGAGACGATACTAATTTAGTACTTACAGCAGAAAAAGAGATGAAGATTTCTGGATCATTGACAGCTGCTGGAGACATGGTATTAAGCTCTGCTTCTTCTACAAAGACTTATGAATCTTATTTCAATAGTATTAATTATAAAAAATTAACTGAGATAGCTTATACTCAAAATGTTGTAGATAAGTTAAATGCTTCATCAGTTGATGCTTTATTACGTGATGCTATTACTGCAATAAATCTTGAACTTGATGATGGTGTTTCTATAGAAGTTTTAAATTCAGATAGATGGTTGGTGTCTGATGGAACAAACAGATATGTTATTTATGCATCTGATGAAAATGGTGACGGTACAGCTGAGACATTAGAAATCCAAGAGCCTCATGAATTAATTAAACAACAAGGGTTTGGTTTCTTATTGACAGGAACAATCACTTCATTAAAAGATGATTTTGATTTTGTGGTTTCTTCTACTGATGATGTTATTGTTAGAGGGAATATTGATTTATTTGGTAATAACTCATCGCTTAAGATGCAATCAGATAAATCAATTTACTGGGAAGGAAATGCCAATGTTTCTAAAGATATTTTACTTTTAGGTGGTGTTGCTTTTGATGGGTCTATTGTTGATGGTGCAGATGAAAGAAGTATTTATGTAGATACAACCTCACGGCTTGTAACAAATGATTCGGGTACAAATATTACGATTAAAGGTGCTATAGATACAACGATTAATGGTGCAGTTGTTGCTGGTGGAGTTATAGGTTCTACAGGTGTTACCTTTAATGGTAATGATTCAACGGTAAATATTGAGTCTGGTGAACATATTACCATTGATACCGTTGTAACAGCATCTAAGGGAGTGACATTAAGCACAACGCAAGAGAGTGATAAAAAAGGTGTTTTCTTAACATCTGCGAGTGGGTTAACGGTAGAGGGGATTACGTCTGATAATAGTGAAAGTTATATACGTATTAATTCTGTTGGAGATGTTAATACGATGGGAACAATTATAGCTGGTGGTAAAATTGTTCAGACATTTGATAATCTTGGAGCACTTTTAACACAAGACATTTTCGTAACCAATGATAACGCTGTTGTAGAGATTTATTCAAGTAAAGAACTTTTAATTGGTGGAGATACTATTACCCAAAGTGGTGAAACTGTTGAGATTGGTGGAACCATTAGAGCCAGTAAAGCAATTGATTTACATGGTGGTGCTAGTGAGAGTGATATTGGATTTAGATTACCAGGAAGTGCGAAAGTAGTAACTTCTAATGTTGATTCTAAGATTACCATTACTTCTCAAAATGATGCACTTATAAATGGGATTTTACTTGCAGGTGGGAAGCTTGTTGAACATAGTGATGCGAATGCAGGTTTCTTAGGTGAGACCATAGAGTATTTTGATGGTGATTCAATCATAGATATCCAAGCTGACCACCAAATACGTGTAACAAGAGATTTAATAGCAGGGCTTGAGGTAAATCTTCGTGGGGGAATTGATCCTACGACAGATAGTGAAACGAATGTTTGGGCTGGACAAGGTGTGATTATTGGTGGTTCTGCTCATGTAGAAACATTGAGAGAAAACAGTAGCATTAACTTGAGTGCTGTTGGAGATACTTATGTAACAGCTTCAGAGTGGAGTAATGAACTTATAGCCAATGGCTTTGGAGAATTTGCATCAGGTGTGATTAGTGAAGATGTTACTTTAACTCTTTTTGTTGATTTAGGAACCCATAAAGTAGAAGGTTCTGTACTTATTAAGGCGAGTGATACACAAGAGAATCAGAGTTTAATGGATTTAGCAATCAGTATTCAAAGTGCTATTGATACAACAGACTTTTTGGTTGTAGAATCATTTACAGGTACACCTCTCTTGAACAGTAAGGTTAATTTAACAGAAGATGATGTGACCGTACGTTTAACAGACAACAGAGTAATGTTAACAGGACACAATGACATGAGTGTGTTAACTACTTCTGTTAATGCACAGTTAATTGGATTTAATGACTTAACTGAAGATATTAGCTCAAATAAACGATATGCCTTAGATGCAAGTGCTATTGGTTCGACCATTAATATTGGTAAAGAAGATGCAGACAATGGTTCGGTGTTTATCTCCAATAAAGTTCGTGCTTATGCAGGAATCAATTTAAATGCTGGTTCAGGTGATTTACTAAAAGACTTTACACTGAGTGCAGCTGGGGTATTTGAAACTTTAAGTGGAAACATTGTGCTTAATCCTGCTGATGACAGTGATTTAATAGGAACATTTATTGCGCGTGGAGAGGGCAGTAATATTATTGTTAACTCTAGCGATAGACTTAACATCAAAGGTAGTTTGATTGCTCAAAACGATATTCTTATTTATGCAGGTACAGACATTAAAGATGAAGTGAGTATTGAAACTTATGGAACAGCAAGGTTTACAACACTTGATGATGGTGGTCAAATCATTATTGAGGGTATAAATGATGTTCTGATTAATAACTCTATTGGTTTAAAAATAGATGGTGAAGGTGGAGAGTTAGCTCTTATTGATATTAAGTCAAAAGAGGGAACACTTAAACTGGTTAAGACATCTGGAAATATTCAGACAGGTGCTAAGTTAAATTTATCTGGTAAGTATGTTGACTTAGAAGGTGTGATTACAAGTACAATGGCAACAGCAGATACTACCGATGAAGAGATTAGTATTTCAGCTACTGAAGGTGTAAAAGTTAGAGGAGACATTGCACTTAAAGGGTCTCTAGGTATTAGTTCAGATGGTGATATAGAGATATTTAATGCAAAGATTGTTATTGATGAAGCTAATCAACATTTAAACTTAGATGCTGTCGGTAATATCTTTTTAGGAACTACCGATAAAAATGATGCCATCCATACTGATGGTGCTTTAATTTTAGAAGTAACTGAAGCTATGTCAATTACAGCTGGAGAGTTGTTGACCATTGGTTATGATGCACAAGTTTATACCAGCGCAGATGAGAGTTCACTGGACTTAACATCTAAAAATATGTTTGTTTTAGGTTCAGTAAGAGCAGGAGCCAGCTATGTAAGTGGTGAAGGTGCTGTTTGGACGGGAAGTGATGCAATACTGAATGTTCATGTAACAGCACTTTTAACCATTGGTGGAGAGGCAATAGACAGTGCAGACAGTCTTAAAAAAGCATTTGGTGGACAACTTCTTTCTACTGGGAATATGTTCCTTCACTCTGATGGCGATATTGCGCTGTCGTCGTTGAGTCATATTGGATTAGAAGCCACAGGAAATACTACCTTAAGTAGTACGGGAGATAAGGTTCTAAGCATTAGCTCTTTAGAAGATATCTCATTAAATGGTACAGTATATGCCAATGAGTCATCAGCAACGATTAGTGCTAAGTCTCTCTTTGTGGACAATGTACTTTATGCTGAAGAAGGATTGAATCTGGACTTAGGTGATGGTGGATTAGTCGTGACAACCTTTGTGGTTGACCAAAACTTTGAACGTATTTCTGGTGGACTTATTGACAGTAACGGTGAAATTAACATAGAGTCTACAGGTACGGTACGTATTTTAGGAAATATTGGTCTAAAATCAGAAGATATTGCCAGTGTTGAGCGTTTATTTATTAATACTAGCGACACGATTTTAATTCAAAATGAATCTACTTATGCTCAAGACTCTATTGTATTAGCATCTCAAACAGATATATCATTACTGTCTGGTTTAGTAGAGACGACAGGGGAAGCATCAGAAATAGTTATTGATACTAAAGCGAATGTTACCTTAGCAGGTACAGCTATTTTAAATTCTAAAGGGGATATTCATTTAAATATGAATGAACTTTCAAGTCTTGCTAATATTGCTGCAACGGGAGATTCTAGTCATCTACTCATTACAGCAGGTACTTCTGTTAACCTCCAAGCAGGGCTTGTTGAGGCTAAAGACATTGATATCTATTCAGGTGTTGATCTTGCGATTGCTAGAGAAGAGATGAAAACTACAGTAGCGACCATGGCATTGAGTGCTGGTTCGGTACATGTTATTAGAAATGCAGGATTAAGTGCTAAAGATAGATTGAACAT
Source organism: uncultured Sulfurovum sp. (assembly GCA_902727895.1). GTDB lineage: Bacteria > Campylobacterota > Campylobacteria > Campylobacterales > Sulfurovaceae > UBA1140. The sequence continues at coordinate 10,062 of CACVAP010000054.1, read as the reverse complement.
TAAAGCAGGTGCTGAAGTTGTTGTGAATTCTGGCTTTGAGCCAGGTGATGTTAAAGAGATTGTTATTCCTTTAATTACAACAGAGGTTGAAGAGATTTCGGTTATTACAGGTTATGTGGACAAAGCTGTTGGAACCATTACGGTAGATGTTGTTACAACTGAAACTTCTGAGATTACAGAACAAGTTGCTACTGAGTCTATAAAGGTTGGAGACGAGTACTATAGTTTTGATGTGAGTTTAGAGCAGATAGGGTACTACAATCCTAATGCTGTAGAGGGTCAGAAATTTAAAGAGTATTTTATAGAGGGGATTGACTATAGCAATAGTATTTTAGGTTTCACTATAGACTATAAAAGTAGTGATTATAAAGAATATAATCAACTTTCGGATATAGAAAAGCAGAAAGTTCTTGACCATTTAGGATATAAAAAACTTTATGATTTCTCTTACTCAGCAGGAGCAGAATCTAATAAGGTCTTTTTAAATAAAACACTTAATGGAAATGTTACAAAAAATGTTGTAGATGCTTCATGGAAAAATAATACTAAGAAGATCTATAATATTTCAGCTGATGGTTGGGGTGATAAATTTATTCAAATGCAAGAGGGTGCGCATGAAGATATTTTAAGAGTGGTTTCTCAAGGTGAAGCTCAGTATCTTAATGGTGACACAACACGTGATGGTAGTAATAATAATGGAACTTGGATTTCATCAAATACTGCTGGTGGTGAGTATGTAGGGCAGTATCAAGATAATGCAGAAGTCTACTATACTCAAGTTTCCTCATCTTATGTAGCCGAACAGAGAGCTAATCCAAGCTTTACTACAAGCTATAGAATACTAGATGGTACAGATCATGATAAGAAAAATTATGATAGCTGGTATACTGATTATTATGCTAGTAATAAAGAAGGTACAAGAACTTTTGAGTTTGGAGGCATTACTGGGTCTTTTGTTAAGAATTATGATCCTAAATGGGATTGGAGTAATAGTGGTACTGCTGCAGGAAGTGATTCTCAAACAGGAAGAAATATTTATGGTTCTAATGATTATGATAGTACTTTAGATATTGATACTTTAACATTGCAGCTTGTAGATACTATTGCTAAAATAGTAGATGTAGGGCAGACTGAAATAGAATATTATGGTTCAGTTACACTTCAGTCAGAGTATAAAAATAATACGGGATATGGAGCAACTCAGAGTTTTAGTACTGATGGTGGAGGTGTGTATCCACCAGATGAATTATTGACGGGAGCTTATAATGGAAATGAAAGTGACACTGACCCATATGGGAATCTTGCCTATGAAATCCCAGGAAACTTTTATAGTTATGTACAGAATATTCCTGAGGGAATTATTATTACTTTATTTCAGCATGAAGAGTTTGAAGGTCAGTCTATAACCCTAAGTAATAGTGATAGTAATAAAGACCTTGGTCCTTATGGTTGGCATGATAAGTTAGATTCTGTAATTGTTAGAGGAGGTACCGAAAATACTAATGTTAGCGAAACACAATATAATCATATTTATGACTGGACATCTCAGTGGCATGAAGTTTATGATAGTCGAATTAAATTGAGTTATGAAGTAACAACCAATACAACAGAACTATATGAAAACAAAGCCATTTACAATACTTCTACTAAAGAGGTTGAAGTACATACTCCTGAAGACAGAACTGTTTGGGAAAAAGAGGCAGTTGTTGAGATTCAACAAAATACCATTAGCAGAGTTGACTATGAGGGTGGAAGTACTTTTAGTCTTTCTAAATTTAGTAAAGACAGTATTAGTGCAACTACTGTTAACATTGAAGCTGGAACGACAGCTGAGATTAAAGCATTGGTTGTGGCTTCTGGAGCAGTAACTATTGATGCGAAAGATCAGTTGAGTATTGATGGGAGTAGCACTGAGCAAGAAGGTGTTACCACTAACATATTAACTGAAGTTAAAGCTGGAGAAGCATTGAGCTTAACAGCCAATGAAATTACGGTTGGTGAATATGTTGAACTAAGTGCTGATGCAGCATTAATGATTAATGCTACTGAGAGTATTGAGATAGAAGCTGTTGAATTACGGGCAGATAGTTTAGGCATTAATGCTGGAACATCAGTAGTTATTGAAAGTAAAGTGAGTACAGATAATGCAATTGATATTGAAGCTGGTTCATTAAGCCAAGGTAGTACAGGTATAGGTTCTGTAAGCATGAATGAGGAGTCACAGTTTGTTAGTGAGAATGGAGACATAAGCATAAGAGCTGGTCTTGAAGGTGGAAACATTATTTTAGGTAATGCTACCTTTGTGGCTAACAATACCTTAGCCACAGGTTCTATGACACTTGAAGCTAAGAAGGGTTCTGTATTAAGCTTATCTGCCAATAGCATGAGTGCTGGTACACTTAATATTGTTAGTGAAACAGGTATCAATCTTAATACCAATGTAGACAAGTTAAATGTTGATATTACAGGTACAGGTTCTTTAGTAATTGACAACAGTAAAGCACTTATTTTAGAAAGTATTTCAGTTGGAACAGGAAATATAGTTGTTGAGTCTCTTGGAGACATGGAAGTACGTGATGTTACTGTGAGTGGAGATGTGACATTTAAAACCATGAAACCTGAGGATGCTACAGCTAACATAGAAATCATAGCGCTTAATAATAGTATAAATTCAGACATAACAATTCATGCAGAAGGTACACTTAACAGCCGTACATTTATTGCAGATGAGTTAGATCTTTTACTAATTGGTGATGGAAGTGACTTGAATCTTAATGTAGATGTTAATGTTTTAAGTGTTGTCTATAAAGGGATTGGAGGAGATCTTAATATTGAGCAAGCACAAGCAAAAGATTTAAGAATCCAAAAAGTAGATATTGCGAATGGTAGTTTTAGTGTAGATGTTGGTGGTAACTTAAGAATTATTGACTTTTTATCACGAACAAATAGTGATGATAATGACATTGAGATTAGTGCTACTGGAGACATTAGTATTGTTAAACTACAAAGTGCTCTTTTTGCTGATTCATTAAGTGATTTACCTGCTGGAACGAGTACAGGTTCTTCTTTATTAGATATTGTACTTGATTCAGGAGGAACAATTTCATCAACGAGTATGATTGTTGCCGATGAATTGAGTTTGATTTCAGCAACAGGGATTGATACGACAGTGGCTGTAAATACTCTTAAAGAGATTATAGCTACCTCTGGAGATGTTACTATTCATGATGTAGATGGTTTTGGAGAAATTCAAGAAGGAATGGTAGTTCAGGAAATTACATTGACTGATGAGTCAACACTAACTTTAAGTTCAGTGAATGATCTCTTTATTCAAGGACCATTGAGTGCTGATAAGATTTACTTGCTTTCTGAAGATGGAAATATTGCTATTTCTTCTATTAATGGCGCTGAAGCTATTGAAGCAGGTTCTGTAATTAGTATTGTGGCTGAGAAAGGGTCAATTAGCAGTTATAAGATGTTTGAAGCAAGTGACTTGATTGAGTACATTGCTGGAAATAGCATTCAAAAAGTAGATGGAGAGAATATCTCTACTGAGGTAAGTGACTCATTAACTTCAAAAGTAATTCATTTGAAAACAGGTCATCTTTTAGAAATTAGTGGAGACTTAACAGCCAGTAACCTTATTGAGATTGAATCAGATTCTGATGTTTCAATTCGAGGAGATTTACGAAGTGAGGATAAGTTAAGTATTCTTGCTTATGGAACAAAAGATGTAGCACTTTCTGTAGGTACAGGAGTAGCTTCAACTGAGTTAGTCAGAGCATCAGGAAATATCAATGTTGATACAGGTGTTATTGAAGCAAAACTCTTTGAGATAAAAGCCAAAGAAGAGATTATTTTAAAAACCACGCAAGACATTACCTTAAGTGGTTTTGTAGGTGGATTGACTGAGAATACTTATGTTAGTAAAATTGACATTATTATTCCTAATTTAATTTTGGAATCAGCAACCATTATTGCGAGTGAATACTATGGAGAGATTAATTTAGATGTTGACACATTAGATGCTTCTAAAGGTGGACTTTTTGTTGCTAGAGATTTAGATATTAAAGCGACATCTGACATAGTTGCTAATACAAAAGTTCGAAATGTATCAGGATACTCAGCTGGTTCAATTCGTATTAATGAAACAGATGACTTAATCGTTGACAAGTTGGTTTCAACCAATGGTGAAATCGAAGTTATGGTTGGTACGAGTCTTTGGGTTTATGATATTACAACAACTAATGATACGGTGGCTACTAATATTATCTTGAAAGCTAATGATGATATCTTTATAGATAAAGTAGAGATTGCTCCAAAAGTAGGTGTTTATAAAGAAAACGGAAGAATTATTTTAGATGCTGCTGGAAAGATAGAAGAATTAAAAAGTGCAGGTTTTGACTCTGAAACTGGAGAAGCAATTCTAGAGTATGATAGTGCTATTGATGTTTTTGCAGCTTATATTACAGTTAGAGGAACATTAAGTGGAGATGTTGATTCACGTTTAGAGCTTCAAACAGTAGTTGATAAGATTCAAAATACTTCTACAACAATGGGACAAGATCCATATAGTGGAGAGGTTAAAGGTGAATTTATTCTGTATCTTCCAACTAGAGAGGATGCAGACTTTACGCTTAATGTAATTGATACGATTGTTGATCAGGGACTGGATACCGAAGAAGCAGTTAATGGAAATTTAATTGTTGCAAGCTTCCCTACTTATGATGGGAATACTATTAACTTTAGTGCAGACAATGATATTACGATACTTCCTCAACTTGATGTTGGACGTGATAGCTTAAATGGTGGTAGTGATATTATTGGAGGAGACCTTTCTTTAGATGCAGAAGGAACACTTGCCATTAGCCAATTTATGACAGCTAACAGTTTAGATGTAAAAGCAGGAGATGATTTATTCTTAGAATTAAATGTTAATACGCTAACAGCTGATATACAAAATGGTGGTAACTTCAACATTAATAGTTTTGCTAATGAAGACTTAAGAGCATTGGCAAGTAATGACTTAACCATTGAATCATTAAATATGACGGGTGGAGACATTAGAATTGTTGTGAATGATGATATTCATATTAAATCAATTACAGGCGTGACTGGTAATATTTATATTGAGTCTAAGCGAGGAAATATCACCATTGATGCTATAGCAGATTCAAAAGATGTAATTTTAATTGCTACTAATGGAGTTGTTAATGCAAAACTCGAAGCTGATAGTTTAGATATCAATGCAAAAGGTAACATTACTGTTGTTGAGACTGATGGCGTGGAACTTAAGACAATTAGTGCTTTAGAAGGACATTTAAACCTATCGACATTGAGTGGAAATATTGACTTAACTAAAGAGATTAACTTTATTGAGAATGAGTCAGTACAGCAAGATGTGACCATACAAGCAGGAGCAAACTTTGTACTGAATCATGATGTACTTTCTTCTGGTGAGATTGTATTTGGTGCAGGAGATACATTTACTCAAAACCTATCAATTCTAAACAATAAAAGCATAACAGTGACAGCAACGGATCTTATTATGGATACGGGTGTTAGTACGACATCAACTACTAGTAAAATTGTGTATGAAGGTTCTGATTCAATAACATTAAGTTTATTGGAGACAAAAGATGCCACTCAGACCATTGATATTCTTGGAAAAGGAGAGTTAGTAGATGGAAATGCTGAGTTACTCAATGTTATTACAAGTGAATTGACTCTAGACCTTAAAGGCTTTGGTACAACTAGTGATGCTATTGAAACGACTATTAGTGATTTAGTAATGCTTGATAGTTTTGGAACAGCTGGAATCTATATGGTAGAGACAGATGCTTTAAATGTTGGAGCTATTGATTCTGAGGGTGATTTAATTGTTACGAACCTTACTGGTGATATGCATCTTAATGGTATGGTAACAGCAACAGATAATATTCTTCTTTCAGCTGGAGACCTTTTCTTAGATGGAGATGTTTTAAGTGAAACAGGAAATGTTTCTTTACTTTCTCAAAAAGCCATTGCTCAAAATGTTAATATTGAGCTTCGAGGAGAAGCAAAAACATTAGATATGTTGGCAGAAGCTGGTTCAATTGTGATGGCAAGTGGTACTTCAACTGTAGCTAAGGGAGACACACTTTTAGAAGCAAGTGATTCATTAGTTCTAAATGATATAACAACCTCGAAAAATATTACTTTACTTGCTTTAGCAGGTTCAGTAATGGATTTAGATGAGAACTCGTTATTGAGTGCGACACAATTAAATATTGAGTCAAATAAGTTTATTGGTTCTGAAGAAAATGTGTTTAATACAAAAGTAAGCATCGTAGGAACTGATAGTAAAGATGGATCAACCTATATTGATGAAGTTGATGACATCACTGTTGGAGCTGTGAGTAGTTTAGTAAATAGAGTTGACTTATCTTCATCAACTACAGATATTGAACATAGTAACAGTGGTATATATAGTACTGGTGTATTGACCATGAATGTGGTTGGGACTATGACAGTTGAAGAAAATATTAGCACGTTATTAACTACAGATTTACAGGTAGATAATTTAAATCAAAATGCAAATATTGATTCAGTTGGGGATATCTCAATTGATGCGAAAGATACGATTACAATGTCAGTAGGGACGAGTACTACTGTAAGTGTTGGAGACTTCACAAGTACTTCAGGAGCAAATACAACATTACAGACCGTAGATGTGTCAGGAACAATGGATGTTGATGCGACTAAAGAGTTGCTACTAAGTGCAGAGATAAATGTAGGTAGTACTACAGTGATGCATGGTGAGAACATTACTCAAGATGGTGAGATGACAATTGGTGGAGCATTAACATTAAATGCAGATGCAAACATGAACCAAAATGCAAATACGACCGTAACAGGTGGCGACATGACCGTAACAGCAGGAAATGACTTCTTGATGGCAGACGGTACGAGTACGAATGTAAGTGCTGGAAACTTCACAAGTACTTCAGGAGCAAATACAACATTACAGACAGTAGATGTGTCAGGAACAATGGATGTTGATACCATAAAAGAGTTGTTACTAAGTGCAGAGATAAATGTAGGTAGTACTACAGTGATGCATGGTGAGAACATTACTCAAGATGCTAATCTGAATGTTGGTGGAGCATTAACATTAAATGCTGATGCAAATATGAACCAAAATGCCAATACAACCGTAACAGGTGGCGACATGACCGTAACAGCAGGAAATGACTTCTTGATGGCAGACGGTACGAGTACGAATGTAAGTGCTGGAAACTTCACAAGTACTTCAGGAGCAAATACAACATTACAGACAG
>CACVAP010000054.1:0-2643 GCA_902727895.1 uncultured Sulfurovum sp. | reverse complement strand
CAGTGATGCATGGTGAGAACATTACTCAAGATGCTAATCTGAATGTTGGTGGAGCATTAACATTAAATGCTGATGCAAATATGAACCAAAATGCCAATACAACCGTAACAGGTGGCGACATGACCGTGACAGCAGGAAATGACTTCTTGATGGCAGATGGTACAAGTACCAATGTAAGTGCTGGAAACTTGAATAGTACTTCAGGAGCAAATACAACTTTACAAATAGTAGATGTATCTGGAACAATGGATGTTGATGCGACAAAAGATATTACGATGGACAAGGCTATTAACGTTGGTTCAACCACAAAAATGGATGGATTAAACATTACGCAAAATGGAGACTTGGTATCAGGAAGTGATATTACATTTATAGCAGACAATGATGTCTTTATGAGTAGTGGAACAAAAACTACTTCATCTGAAGGTGGGTTAGATATTGAAGCTGGAAATGATACTACATTAGAAACCATAGAGTTAGCAACAACATTTATTGTTGATAGTACGAATAATATTTTATTAAACAGTACAGTTAATAGTGGTTCAAATGCAACATTAATAGGAACAAATGTAACACAAGAAGAGCAGATAACTATTGGTGGTACGCTAGACATTAGAGTAAGTAATGATGTTGTACAAAATGCAGACATGTTGGTAGAAAATGATATTACGATTATTGCAGGACATGCAATGTTAATCAAAGAAGATACTCATATTACTTCAACATCAGGGGCATTAAGTATTGATGTTCAAGAAGACTTAGTGTTACAGTTTATTGATGTAGCGACGACATTAGATGTTATAACACCAAAAGACATTACTATGGCAAAAGCTATTAATGCTGGTTCAACCACAAAAATGGATGGATTCAACATTACGCAAAATGCAGACTTGGTATCAGGAAGTGATATTACATTTATAGCAGACAATGATGTTTTTATGAGTAGTGGAACAAAGACTACTTCATCTGAAGGTGGGTTAGATATTGAAGCTGGAAATGATACTACATTAGAAACCATAGAGTTAGCAACAACATTTATTGTTGATAGTACGAATGATATTTTATTAAACAGTACAGTTAATAGTGGTTCAAATGCAACATTAACAGGAACAAATGTAACACAAGAAAAGAAGATAACTATTGGTGGTACGCTAGACATTAGAGTAAGTAATGATGTTGTACAAAATGCAGACATGTTGGTAGAAAATGATATTACGATTATTGCAGGCAATGCAATGTTAATCAAAGAAGATACTCACATTACTTCAACATCAGGGGCATTAAGTATTGATGTTCAAGAAGACTTAGTATTACAGTTTATTGATGTAGCGACGACATTAGATGTTATAACACCAAAAGATATTACTATGGCAAAAGCTATTAATGCTGGTTCTAATACAACATTTGATGCTCTTAATATTACCCAGAATGCTAATATGAATGTTGGTGGAACATTGAGGCTAGATGCAGATGCAAATATGAACCAAAATGCGAATACGACTGTAACAGGTGGCGACATGACCGTGACAGCAGGAAATGACTTCTTGATGGCAGACGGTACAAGTACGAATGTAAGTGCTGGAAACTTCACAAGTACTTCAGGAGCAAATACAACATTACAGACCGTAGATGTATCAGGAACAATGGACGTTGATACCATAAAAGAGTTGTTACTAAGTGCAGAGATAAATGTAGGTAGTACTACCGTGATGCATGGTGAGAACATTACTCAAGATGGTGAGATGACAATTGGTGGAGCATTAACATTAAATGCAGATGCAAATATGAACCAAAATGCCAATACGACAAGTGTTGGAAATATGAATGTGACAGCAGGAAATGACTTCTTGATGGCAGCTGGTACGAGTACGAATGTAAGTGCTGGAAACTTCACAAGTACTTCAGGAGCTAATACAACATTACAGAGAGTAGATGTGTCAGGAACAATGGACGTTGATGCGACCAAAGAGTTGTTATTAAGCGCTGAGATTAATGTAGGTAGTACTACAGTGATGCATGGAGCTAATATCACTCAAGATGGTAACCTAAATGTTGGTGGGACATTGACATTAAATGCAGATGCAAACATGAACCAAAATGCCAATACGACAAGTGTTGGAAACATGAATGTGACAGCAGGAAATGACTTCTTGATGGCAGCTGGTACGAGTACGAATGTAAGTGCTGGAAACTTCACAAGTACTTCAGGAGCAAATACAACATTACAGAGAGTAGATGTCTCAGGAACAATGGACGTTGATGCGACCAAAGAGTTGTTATTAAGCGCTGAGATTAATGTAGGTAGTACTACAGTGATGCATGGAGCTAATATCACTCAAGATGGTAACCTAAATGTTGGTGGGACATTGACATTAAATGCAGATGCAAACATGAACCAAAATGCCAATACGACAAGTGTTGGAAACATGAATGTGACAGCAGGAAATGACTTCTTGATGGCAGCTGGTACGAGTACGAATGTAAGTGCTGGAAACTTCACAAGTACTTCAGGAGCAAATACAACATTACAGAGAGTAGATGTCTCAGGAACAATGGATGTTGATGCGACCAAAGAGTTGTTATTAAGCGCTGAGATTAATGTAGGTAGTACTACAGTGATGCATGGAGCTAATATCACTCAAG
>CACVAP010000053.1 GCA_902727895.1 uncultured Sulfurovum sp. | reverse complement strand
CTATGGATGACAATAGTACTTACTCTTTACTGCTTGAAATGGGACAAACAGTTGATCAGATTAATAATACTTATGTAACAAAGGATGAGTTAAAAAAGGCGTTGGCAGGAAGTAGACCAAGTGTAGACCTTGGCTCTCCCTTAGGGAGTAACTCTGCTGATACTTATCGTAAAGGTGTTCAATTATTTGCTAAGCGTAGTTATGGGGCTGCAAAAGAGCATTTCGAACAAGCTGTAGCTTCTGATTATAAACCTGCTGCTTCAAATTATTATTTGGGTGAGATAGCATATTATACGCATAATTATAAGGATGCTGTAACTTATTATAAATTGAGTTCAGCATTATATGATCAAGCTTCATATATGGATGTACTTTTTCTTCATACAGCAATTGCTTTAGATAAAACTGGAGAGAAAGAACAGGCAAAAGTTTTCTATCAGCATGTTATAGATACTTATCCAAATAAGAAATCTGCTTCTATTGCAAGAAACAGAATGTAATACTGACTTTAATAAGTCATAAATAAGGTTGCTTTGATATTATGTGGCAAATTTATAATTAGGAGATGCTATGACTGTTACTAATGAAAACTGTGTTGTAGGTATTGAGTACGAAGTAAAAGAAGCTGGAACAACTGAAGTTGTTGATTCTAACAAGGGTTCAGGTCAGCCTTTAGAATTTATTATGGGTAAAGGTCAGGTTATTCCTGGTCTTGAAAAAGGTTTATGTGGTATGGGTAAAGATGAGTCTGCTGACCTTATGATCCCTGCTGCTGATGCTTATGGAGATTACAATGCTGAAGCGATTCAAACTTTGCCAATTGATCAATTTGAAGGTGTAGAACTTAAAGAAGGTCTTACTCTTTATGGTCAAAGTGAAGATGGTCAAACAACTCAAGTTATTGTTAAAGCATTTACAGAAGAAACTGTTGAGATCGATTTTAACCACCCAATGGCTGGTAAAGATTTAATGTTCTCTGTAACAGTTAAAGATGCTAGAGAAGCTACAGCTGCAGAAATAGAAGCAGGTACTGTTGGTGCTGGCGAAGAAGCTGCTGCTGGTGGTTCTTGTGGTACAGGTTGTGGTTGTCACTAAGCTTTAACCTTCTATTCCATATATTTTTAATATATGGAATGTTTATCCTTTTTCTTTCTAAATTATTTTCAAATCATTCTTTCTTTTTTAATAAAATATCTTACTTAACCATTTAACACAATCACAGGGATATTTTTCTGTCTCATAATATCATTTTGATATCCAAGTACAGTTTCGTCTGCTAAAGCTCTTAATTGAGCTTGTTTTTTAGGAGCTATCTCATCATCTGACCATTGTTCAATTAGTACGGTACGAATCTTTCCCCATTTTCTTTCTCTATTTAGTTTTATACGATAGATAACATTACTTTGAAGTGCGCGAAAGAAGAAGCTAGCATACTCTTTTCTGTGTTGATTGTACAGTCCAAAACGAGCAACACCTACCTTTCCAATCATTTTCATAAATTCTTTAGGAGCCATGAGTGCTTCTCCATCTTCTGAACGGAAAGTTTGGAAGTCTATAAGTTCATCACTTTGTACGATAAGTGTTTCAGAAAATAGTTTTAATAAGTCACTTTTAAATCCATGGTTTGCAATAGGGTTAAGCATATAACGTCCAAGATTTGCTAAATGTAAATCACTTATTTCAATATGTTGATGAAGGGCTTTGGGTGCTGGTAATGAAATCCCCATTTTTTCTAAAAGAGACAATCTTCTTTCGGACAAACAACCACTGTTATATAGGTTTTCTTTACGCAAAAAGTCAGTGCTTTCTAAAATTTGGGAGAACGCATTGTATCGGTCAAAAAGATTTAACCCATATGTTTCTAGTCTATTGATTATGTTTTGACATTTATCTCTAAATTGCATAGGATTGCTAATTTGTGAAAAAGTTACAATTGACTCATCTTTCTGTAGTTGATCATGTAGGGTAAAGGTATTGTCATAATTTGCTGCAACAGCATTTAATGGGTTAGTAAAGTTATTAACCTGAGGAATTTTATTGAGTTCAGAATTTACAACTGCTCCTGAGACAACAGAGTCACGTAAGAGTAATGAGAATTTAACTTTTGCCAGTTCTTTGTCTGTTTTAGTTTTTATAACATACTCTACAGACTTTTTTGGATTGGTAACAGGGCTAAATGAGAGAACAGTTGTTGAGTTTACGGAACTACTTAACATATTGCTAACCTTGTCTGCCATTAAATCTATGTAGGGAATTGAAGTTCCCGATAGTAAGACAGTAGCCCCATTGATACTTTTACTGATGTCTTTGACGGTATTAAAGGTTTGACCATCTATAGAGATGTATTTAAGTTCAAAAGACAAAGTTGTGTCAGGCTTTAACAGCACCATTCTAGTTCTAGGTTCTTCGTTTAAATAGGTCTTCCATGATTTACTTGTACTGTCATATGAATAATTAAACAGCACAATGTCAGGTTGTACTTGACCATCAAGAATGGGGGTAGCACTGAGTCCAAAGTTCCTTTTCTTTTCTCCTAGTAGATTAGAAACATGCTGAAGAAAAGTTTGTGCTTCTGGACCTTTTAGCGCTTCCATTGTTAATTGGGGTTCAATAACTACTTGACCATAATAATATAAGCCTTGAATTGTAGTTGGATACTGCTCAATATTCCCTTTTTCAAGACCTATACCTACTTTGATTTTTTCTTCAGTAAGATTATTATCTGGTATATGTATAGGATTTACAGGGGGTTTTCCTCCCATACAACCACTTTGTAAGACTAAAACTAAAGTACTCCAAACTATTAAGTTTATTCTTGACATTATTACTCCTTTATATCTATGATTATTCATTGTATTGTATAAATTTAAATAAGTCAATAATATGAAATTATCTTTAATTTATAAGTATAGGTGATATTGAAGAGTATAATAATAAATACAATATAAAATATAATTAAACTTATATTTTTTTAAAAATTAAAAATAAATAAATTTTAATAGTTAATTTTGTTATTTTATATTTTTATTTTAATAAAAGTGAGTTAAAAGTGAAACTTTCTTATATAATAGTGATAGGCATAACATATAAGGATAAAACATGAAGCAGTACAACACTCTTAAAAGTTTAGCAGTTGCAACAGCACTCTTAGGTATGGGGGCAACATCATTAGTTGCTGGAGAAGAATTAGTTCAAAATGGAAGTTTTGAAGACTTTAGCATTAATAAAGATAATGGTAAATGGAAATTAGTTCAGTTTGATAACTGGTCAGGTGATGGTGAAGTTTGGAATCATGCTTTGGGTCGTGTGGCTACGAATGGAACCTATAAAGCAGAACTTGATGTAGGACGTAGTTTAGATAGCCTAAGTCAAACTGTTTCAACAGTTAATGGAGAGACCTATACGTTTAGTTTAGATGCTTATGCAAGAAAAACCAATAGTTCTGATTTTGAACTTTTAGTTGATGGTAGCGTTGTGGCTACTGTAACACCTTCTCGTAATTGGGGAAAGTATGGTGTTGAGTTTACAGGTAACGGTGGAACACAGGTTATTGCTGTTAGAGAGATAGGCGATCAAAATGATCGTGCAGGTACTATTATTGATAATGTTTCAGTACAAAGTGGTGTTTCACTAGACCAATTAAAAGCACAAGATAGAGCTAAATATGAAATTATGGAGCCATCAGGCTTGGCTCAAATTCAAGAGATTATCACCAATGATAGACGACTTAATTCACGTGTTGCATCAGAAAATATTACTAAAGCTAAAGATGCTGCTACAGAGATGAATGCATTAATCAAAGAAGCGATTGTAGCTAGAGGTTTAGGGAATGATGGTGCAATTTCTATTTCAGATACAAAAGAAATTAATCTCTATTTGATTGAGACTCACTCTGATAAATGGGCTGATTTAAGAGCAGCATATGCATTAATAGAAAATCGAAGTGATTCAGAGATTGTAGCAATGAATACCAATGCTATTAAAAATGTATGGGGACAAATTTATAACTTAGGTTTTGAAGGAACGAATAAAAATCGTAACCTTACCAATGCTGCTGGTACAAAGACATCTTCTTTTACTACTGTTGGATACCATTTAGGTTTAGTACTTCAAAATGATATTAGTGAACTTAATAATGCTGACTATAAGGAAGTAGAAGGAACAACGGGAACCAATCTTGACATGTTTATTGATGTAATGTTAACGGATACAGGTCTTTTACGAAAGGTGCCAACAAGTGACCTTAGAGGAGGAGCCGAAGCTGCTGATGGAATGAACAACTTAATTGTTAAAGCAATTAGAGCAGAAGGTTTAGCTAATGATGGAAAGATTACAACAGCTGATGTACGAACCATTAATAACTATATCGTAGCCAATGATCAAGCACAGTGGATAGAGCTTCATGGTGATGATGAAGATGGAGAAGAAACAGGTTACCATAGAGTTCAAAATGATGGTGCAACCACGAGAATGTTTGCCGATAATGTTATGAATACCATTGCTGATGGAATCTATCATTTAGGATTTACTACCAATAATAAAAATAGATTGTTAAATGAAGATGGAAATAAAAACCAACGATTTGAGAAAGTAGCATGGTGGTTAGATTCTATTTTAAGAGAAGATTTAGAAGAGGGTATTATTCTTAATAATGCTGAGTACAAAGAAGTAGAGGGAACGACAGGTACAACTTTTGATAAAATCGTACCATTTATCTATAATGATGAAGGACTTCTTTTAAATGTTTCTATGGAAGACATGAGAGCAGGGGCAACTTCAGCGAATGGAATGAACACAATAATTGTTGAAGCAATTACATCTACAGGTGCTGCTGATGATGCTTACATCTCGATAGATGAGGTTAAAGCGATTAATGAATATATTGTTGCTTCTTATCAGTCAGAATGGGCAGAGCTTCATGGTGATGATGAAGGTGGAGAAGAGACAGGTTACCATAGGATCCAAAATGATGGTGCTAGAGGTATAGGTTTCAACAGAAATATTATTAACAATCTTGCTGATGGAATTTACCATTTAGGTTTCCCAACAGATAATCCAAATAGATTGAAAAATGAAGATGGTAACAATAATGTTTCATTTGCAAATGTTGCGTACTGGTTAAACAAGTCATTAAAAGGTGATTTTGCTAAAGGGAACTTTAACTAACTCCACACCCTTTACACAAACAAAAAGTTAAACTTCTCCTAAGTATAATCCTCTCTACTTAGGAGTTTTCATGATAGAAAAAGTCATAAATTTTTCATGGCGTAATCGTTTTTTGATTATGGCTACAACCATACTCCTGTTAATGGGCTCTTTTTGGGCAATTAAAAATACCCCGTTAGATGCACTTCCTGATTTAACGCCTCCACAAATTATTGTTTCTGTTAAATGGCAAGGACAATCACCTCAGCTTATTGAAGATCAGATTATTTATCCTCTTACCAATGCACTTATGTCTGTAGCAGGAGCAAAAACGGTTCGGGCTTTTTCCTCTTTTGAAAATGCATTGGTGTATGTTATCTTTGAAGAAGGGCATGACATTTACTTCTCTCGTGATAGAGTAGCAGAGAAAATAAATGAACTTTTACCTACCATTCCTAAGTCTGCACAGATAAAAATGGGGCCAGATGCTACAGGTATTGGTTGGGTTTATGAATATGCTTTAACTTCCCAAACTAAAGATCTTTCAGAACTTTATGACTTACAAGAGTACTATTATAAATATGCACTTTTAGGCATTAATGGGGTTTCAGAAGTCGCAACCGTTGGTGGGTTTGAAAAAAATTATCAAATCACCATTAATGAGCAAAAGTTAGTAGAACAAGAGTTAACCATTCAAGAAGTTACTAAAGCCATTAAAGAGAACAACGAAGATCGTGGTGGTCGGATAATTTTAGAAAATGGTTATGAGCAGATAGTTCAAGCAAATGGATACGCGAAGAATGCAGAAGATTTAGCTGACATTGTCATAAACAATCATTATCATGGAAAACCTCTTAAAATCTCAGATGTTGCTACGGTAGACATGGTGCCAAGCTATCGTCGTGGTATGGCTGACTTAAATGGTCAAGGCGAAGTGATTGGGGGCATTGTCATTATTCGTTATAAAGAGAATGCTTACGCTGTTATTCAAGAGATTAAGGAAAAATTAGAAAAAGTAAAATTAGTAGATGTAGACCTTGTTACAACGTATGATAGAAGTGATTTAATTACCAAAGCCATTAATACTTTGACAACAACACTCCTCGAAGAGTCCGTTGTTGTTTTAGTAATTGTCTTGATGTTTCTTTTACATTTTCGTTCTGCATTGGTCATTATTATTACCTTACCTCTTACGATTGCCATTACTTTTTTACTAATGAAATGGGCTGGGGTTGAGTCAAATATTATGTCGCTTGGAGGAATTGCCATTGCCATTGGTGCGATGATAGATGCGTCTATTGTCATGGTTGAAAATGTTCATAAAAAACTTCAAGCAGCTGGGGGAGAAAAACTACAAGGAGAAGCACGAACAAAAGTTGTGCTAGATGCAGCGAAACAAGTAGGACGACCTATTTTCTTTGCATTGATTTTAATTGTTGTTTCATTTTTACCAATTTTTGCACTTTCAGGTCAAGAGGGAGCCTTATTTAAACCTTTGGCATACACCAAAACATTTGCCATGTTAACAGGAGCAATTATTTCCATTACTTTAGTACCCATTTTAATGGTCTATTTAGTACGAGGTAAAATCTTGGATGAACGTAAAAACTGGCTGAATCAATTCTTTATTTGGCTGTATTCTCCATTGCTTAAAGGGGCATTATGGTTACGTTATGTTGTGCCTTTTGTATTGCTTGGGGTTATTGCTTATGGGGTGTGGATTTACCAACAGCAAAAGTGGGAATTCATGCCACCACTCAATGAACATACTTACATGTACATGCCTGTTACTCCCTACGGAATTGGGATTGATATGGCAAAAGAATTGACGCAAAAAACAGACAAGATTATTAAAGAAAATTTTCCAGAAGTAGATACTGTATTTGGAAAAGCAGGACGAGCAGACACAGCAACTGATCCAGCACCATTGAGCATGATTGAGACCATTATAACCTTTAAACCAGAGAGTGAATGGCGAGAGGGTATGACCTATGAAAAGCTCATGAATGAGATGGAGTCACAATTACAGATAAAAGGCTTAACGAACTCATGGACTTACCCAATTCGTGGAAGAATTGACATGTTGCTCTCAGGTATTCGTACCCCATTGGGGATTAAACTTTATGGTGATACGAATGAAGAGCTAAGCATACAAGCACAAAAAATAGAAAAAAGACTCAAAGCTTATGGAGGAACACAGTCAGTCTTTGCTGACAAAGCAAACTCTGGTTACTATTTAAATATTGACTTGAACGATGCCAAGATTGCAGAGTATGGTATTAGCAAAAACCTTATTTTAGACACTATTTCAAACGGGGTAGGGGGAGTGACAATTGCCACGCTTTACGATGGTATAAAACGTTACCCTATTTCTGTACGTTACGAACAGTCAAAACGTTCAGACTTAACGAGTATTGGTAGCATACGAATTAAAACACCTTATGGCTACACTCCACTAGAGACTTTTGCACATTTATACTATAAAGAAGCACCTTCAATTTTAAAAGCAGAAAAAGGTAAAAAGGTGATTTTTAT
Organism: uncultured Sulfurovum sp.; assembly: GCA_902727895.1. GTDB lineage: Bacteria > Campylobacterota > Campylobacteria > Campylobacterales > Sulfurovaceae > UBA1140. Next base: position 96,297 of record CACVAP010000053.1, on the reverse strand, counting down.
TTACATTACCCCAAACCCAGGGACAACATCACAAGTCTATAAAAAAGAAGGAATGAAACTTTTAGAAGATTTAAAATTACCAACAGGCTACTACTACGAATGGGCAGGAGAGAGTGAATACTTGGAGTCTGCGATGGAGCGTTTGAGTTACATTGTACCGATTACGCTTTTTATTACCTTCATTCTAATTTACTTAGGACTAAACAGTATGCAAAATGCACTCATAGTATTTTTCACCTTACCGTTTGCAGCTGTAGGAGGAATTATCTATTTGGACATGTTAGATTTTAACTTTTCCATCGCTGTAGTAGTTGGTTTTTTATCTCTCATAGGAGTAGCAACGGAGACAGCTATTGTGATGATAATTTACCTTGAAGAAGCTGTAGAGAAAGTTGTAAAACGAACTAAAGAGAATCTAAAAGATGCCATTTATGAAGGTGCTGTGTTAAGAGTCCGTCCAAAGCTTATGACGGTGTTTGCTATTTTAGGTGGATTACTACCTATTATGTACATAGATGGCGTTGGTTCAGAGGTGATGCAACGTATTGCTGCTCCTATGATTGGTGGGGTTGTGTCTTCGGCTGTGTTGACGCTTTTGGTTATACCTGCTGTTTATTATATGGTTTTGAAAAAAGAAAAAGTATAAATTTGACATTTTAGACTAAATAGTATATACTTTAATATATATACTATTTTAATCTTAAGGAGTTTAGAATGTTAGCTACTGCAAAATTATTTCAAAATGGTCAAAGTCAAGCCGTGAGACTACCAAAAGAGTTTAGATTTGAGAATTCAAAAGAAGTTTTCATTAAAAAAATAAATGGAATGGTTGTACTTATACCCAAGTCAAACACTACCGTTTGGGATAAAATGTTTGATAGTCTTGATGATTTCTCAGATGACTTTATGGAAACAAGAGTTCAGCCTACACAAGAACGTGAGGATTTATTTTGAGCAGAATGATGCTAGACACAAATATTTGTATTTATATTATTAAAAACAAACCTCAGAGTGTTAAAGAGAAGTTTAGAGAATTTGAAATTGGTGAGCTATGTATTTCTAGTATAACTGTTTCAGAATTAATGTATGGAGCTTTTAAAAGTCAGTTTGTAGAAAAAAACTTAAGAGCCATACAAGATTTTTTAATGCCTTTTGAAATAGTAGATTATGACTATGAAGCTTCTGTAGAGTACGGAAAAATTAGGGCTTACTTAGAAAAGAAAGGTCAAGTTATTGGAAACATGGATATGCAAATAGCTGGTCATGCACTTGCCTTGGACTTGGTATTGGTTACTAATAATACTAAAGAGTTTGTTCGGGTTGAAGGTTTAGCGCTAGATAATTGGGTTTAGATTATTAAAGTTTGATGTTTAGAAATAAAGTAGCTAAAACAGATACTGTTACACACCTTCAAGACATCTGAAAGATATGTTAGATAGATTGATTTTGCGTGGGCTGAAGCCCACCCTTGTATAGTCTAAATAGAGGTAAGAGTGATAAAATACCTCCAAAGGATTGAGGGTAAATCGCTCCACCCTAAAGCATTAAAATAATCAAAAATATTGAGAAGATATACTTGACTATTTAAATAGCTTGTTTCGTAGATAGATTACCCTTAGTAAAAAGCTTGAACGGAATAGAAAGCAAATAGAATGAATTACTTTTCTAAAAACAGATTCATTTTATTTAGCTTGTAGTACAAGGAAAAGTCTACTAAGGACAACCCTAATGTAATCCTTTAAATTTCAGTACAAGGTATCACATGAAAAAGTATATCGGAATTGATGTTAGTAAATCAAGTATAGATGTTTATGATGGAAAGCAAAGTTATAAGTTTGAAAATAATGAGATTGGATTTGAAGCAGTTGTTTTTTTAGTGGAAGCTATAAAGGAAACTATTTTTATTTTTGAACCAACAGGTGTATACTCCTATGCTTTAACAGAGTTTTGTTCTAAGAAAGAAATAGCTGTCGTGATGGTTGGACCAAAAGAATCAAGAGACTTTGCACGTTCATTAAAGGTACGTTCAAAGACAGATAAAATCGATGCAAAAGTACTTTATAAATATCAATCTCATGTTGAACCTAAAATGGCTAAAGTCCCTACAATCAATCATCATGGTGTTAAAATTCAAGAAATGTTAAATGTTTATGAAGGTATTCAAGCTTCAAAACAACGATTTAAAAATCAAATAGAATCAGTCAGTAAAAACAATAAAGATTTACTTCGTACACTCAATAGAATTATTAAGGATTTAGGATTAGAAGCTCAAAAACTGTTTAATAAAATTGAACTTCTTCTTTTAAGAGATGATGAGATTAAAAAAAGATATGATGCAATCTCTACTATACCTTCGATTGGTCAACAAAGTGCTTTATACCTTAGTGCTTTTTTTCTAAAGTATCCAACAGCTAACGCTAAAGAGATGACAGCTCTTTTAGGTCTTGACCCAGTTATGAAAGACTCTGGAACGTTTAAAGGTAAACAGAGAATATCAAAACAAGGTGGGCAACAATTAAGAAACCTTCTTTATTTACCTACACTTTGTGCTATTCAACATAATGATAGAATAAAAACCTTTTATAATCGTCTTACCTCCAAAGCTAAAAGTAAAAAACTAGCTGTTATTGCTTCTATGAGAAAACTTATTTTAATGGCTTTCTCTATCTTTAAAAGCGAAGAGGCTTACCACCCTTTATTGGCTAAACTTTAATTCAAGATTTATTGATTCCGTCAGCTTACTTTAACACGGAATCTACATAATTCATCTTCTCCTTGTCTCTCAACAAATACAAATCTAACAATCCACCTTCAACCAAAAGCTGTAAATACTTCGCCGTAAACTGAATGTTATGCTGAGAATACTTCTCTAGATACAAAAGGTTATACAACTCCTCAGCCCTTACAAACTCGGAACTATCAGCATCCATTTTACAAAATTCAAAACGGCTAGCGTTCAACAACTTTTTATCATTAATCGTATTACGACTCCTAGCCCATTTCTCTTTGTCATCAAACAAATAAACCTGCCGAGAGACAATCGCTATCCAACCATTTTGATGAAGGTTTTCAAATAGTTTAGGATTTTGAATCTTATTAACTGAACGAATCATCAAAGCATGTTCAGCATAATGTTCTATGGCTTTCTCTTCTAACACTTGAATATCTAAACTCTCCCACTTCTGCGAAAAAAAATTTGTAGAAAGCATGTAGTTATTTAAAGTTTGAGCTTTATCTATCTGCGTGTATCGTAAAAAAGAAGCAAAGGTTTTAATAAATAGATGTAAAAAACCTCTTTGAAATTTTGACTCTATTTTTACTAGTTCATCTTCACTATAATCAATTAAGAGTGCATAGGGTGAAGCTACATAGGAATTTGGTTTTACTTTGTTTGTGATGGTTGTTATTATAAATTCGTTGTTTATTTGGTAATAAGTGAAGTTTGTGTTTAGTTTTTTTATTAGGGTTGAAGATGAGTTATTGATAAAAATTTCATACATTTTTTTTGAATAACTCATTCTCTAAAACTTTTCATTTATTTTCGTGTATCTTTTCTTACAGCTATTAGGAATTGATAATATAGGTATCCTAAAAAGAACTTATTCAATGCAAATATTATCGGGTGATTATCCCATAAGTCATTATCTTTATACAAAATATAAATGTATTTAAATGACTCAGAGAGTCCTCTCTTCCATAAATCCCAATTTCTAAAGTCTTGAATTACAAGAGAATCTAAATGTATAAAAAGAACTGTTGACATACCTATTAAAATAATAAAAAATAATGGAAGCATCCAATTTGTCCCATTTCTTGAAAAGAACCAATGAAACCATAAAACAAGTCTCTCAGACAAAGGATTATTCGAATCTTCCAATTTCTTCTCCAACTCTAAAGCATGATATTTATTCGCTTCCACTTTATTAGCAATTTTTTCAAAATTATGTTTGATAATTCTATATGTTTCTTGAGAGGTCTCTTTTTTTGACTCTTTAGTATCTAGGTTTTCTACAGCAAAAAAATTCATTTCCTCTTGTATATTGGTATAGTCTAAATCCACTCCTTTATAAAATTTTGCTCTTCTCAAATGACTGTAACTCTCAAAGGTTACATATTTAAAAATTAACTTTTCATGGAACCTACAATCTCCAAAAAGAGCTAAACTTTTAAAGTTGATAGCTTTTAAATATATTGGTAAATGAATTTTTTCATCATCCTCAATTAATCCTTGTGTAAATTTAGTTAAAAAAAGTCTGCATTCTTTTCAAAATCTACATCCTCTAAACAGACGTTTTCCACTTCACAATTATGTAATTTGAAATTTTCTTCAAAAATAGAATTTTTTATTTTAAGGTTTTTAATTTTTGTGATTTGACTATTATTACCATGATATTGTTTATTAATATAAAACTTTTCTATTATAATTTTATTTATTATTTCAAAACTCTCAATTGCTCCACCATATAACTCAAATACATTTAATTCATCATCCTTTGTCATATTCCAAAGTCCTATTCGAGAAAAGGTACAATTGTGAAATTCGATTTTCAAAGATATATTTGAATACTTCAGTAACAAGTTATATACATCACACTCAAAATTACAATCATAAAAAGAAATGAATTTAATGTTTGAACTATGGAGAAGAGGCTCTTCCTCAAAAAAGCAATTATTAAATTGTAATGATAAAATATTAAAAGCAGAGGGTGAATCACCAAGTTTAAAAGTGTCTTTAGATTCATCAAAAGAAGTTAAAGTATCTATACTATTTAATCTATCATATGTAATTCCTTCATGCCCTAACCAAAATGTATGTTCGAAAGTTAAATTACCAAACCATGCTTTATTATCATCTATGACATCTAAGTGCATAGATTTATAAAAAAGCTGATTATCTTCTATTAACTCTACAAATTTTATTCTTTCAATACTCACTTCTCAACCCTCTCCCCAGCCTTCTCATAAACTTCCATCTTATCACGCTTACCAATAGCAATCAGATGAATAATAACCTCATCATCTAAAATCTGATAAACTACCCTATAGCGTTTATGCTCAAAATACATCTTCTTCAAACCACTTAAATTTAAGTTATTCTTATTTCCTAGATCAATTCCTAGTTCAGGACTTTTGAGTATTTTCTTCAAAGTCTTAGTAAACAGTATCTGAACAGAACGGTTTAATTTTTCTAACTCTTTTTCTGCCTCAGGATGAAACTTATAATCATACATGACTAATCATCCAATGACAAATTAAGTCTTTTTAACACATCTCCACCATCAACATACTCTTCTTTAGGAGTCTTCATTCGCTCATTAATCATTTGATACGTTTCCATATCTTCAAGTTTATTTCGAGCCATAATCAACTGTTCATACTCTTCAACAGATAAAATCACAGCATTCAGTTTATTATTTTTTAAAATACCTATCTTATCAAGGAGACCATTTTTAACTTTAGAAATATACTCTCCAAACTGCTTTGAAATCTCTGTGGCTGATACAAGTTCATTTTGTGTATAGGCTACCATTTAAAATCCTTTTAATCATCTATACTATTATACGGATAATTATAACATATTTTTAAAATATTATCTACTAAACTAAATACTAAATACACTAATAATCTCCTTTAGTCATATTGACAATATCAATATTATAAGCTACAATAAAATATATGACGATAAAGGAGACAAAATGACAACAACCATGAGTATCCGTGAACTGACGAGAAATGGTAGTATGTTTGCAAATTATGATTATATTAATATTGAAGATAAAAAGTCCAATGAATACAAAGGAGTGTTTATCTCCTCACAATATGCTGACTTGGTTAAAGAGTTTTTAGAAAAAGAGATTGCAAAACAAAAGAAAAAAAAGTTAAATGACATTATGCAGTTTGCAGGAATAATGGATGGCGATACTAATAACCGTTCTATACAAGAAATTAAATCTCATAAAGAAGATAAATAAACATGAAAAATATCTTTTTAGATACCAATATTATCTTAGATTTTTTAGATAAAAAACGACCTCTGCATACAGAGTCAAAAGCCTTAATAAGTAAGTTAATCACAGAGGATTACAGTATTTTTATTAGCGAGGATATGTTAAGTACAATTTTTTATATTTCTAAAGACAAAGAAAAAGTCTTGCTCTTTTTTGAAACCATCATCGATAAATGGTCAGTTGTTCCTTATGGCGTAGCCTTGATATCTCAAGCCATAACCAACTGTAAGACTCATCAAGGACAAGATTTAGAAGATACCTTACAATGCCTTTGTGCAAAAAAGCATGATTGTGTTTATATCATCACCTCAGATAAAGGTTTTGTTGATTGTGGTGTTGAAGTTTTAAACTATGATGAAATGCTAAATAACTAACCATCAAACTCAATATCAAAAGTACTAGCACTCGTAATCTCTTTCCGATACATCACAGCCCGTTGAAGCATCCCAAACATTGACAAAGATTGACCATAAAATGGCACACCCTCTAAAACATCCTTGGCTCGTTTATAGTCCTGATGCAACTGTTTAAACTCACCTTTCAGAAGTGCTTGAAACCCAAAAAGTGAATAGAGTGTTGTACTTACCCTATAGGCTGAAGGCTGTTCTTTGGGTCTATACTTGAAAACCTCATCTTCAAAAGTCAAGCCCTCACTCAACAAGTGTAAACCACTGGTAGCACGGGGGTTACACTCTAATACATACAAATCTTTCCCATCATCTATAAAATCAAAAGCAACCTGTCCTGTGTAATTCGTATCTTTAGCAAACTGAGCCATGAACTTATCTAAACGTTCGTCCACATAAGGTTCAAAATAAGTCGCAGCAGCCCCATTAAGCAGATACATCGGTCGGTATGCCACATGCGCCAAAAGCTCTCCATTTAAAACAAGCGCATAGTTACAAATAGCCTCCCCAACAATGCGTTCTTGTTGCACCCATGGGTAAGCTTCTGAGACTTCTATTTTTTCTATATTTTTTTCCGTAACCTCTCGAATAACACTGCGTCCAAACCGTGAATAGACTGGTTTCAAAATAGTATTTTCATCTATCTCTATCTGCTCTTTAGAAGTCAACAGTTTTGTCTTAGGCATTTTTACATGCTTATTTAAGTGTTCAAAGAAATTAAACTTATGGTGTAATTCAAAAAGTAAATCACTTTTTGGCATAAAGAAGAAAGCATCTGTTTCTAGGCTATCACGAACTTTACTTAAAAAAAAGATATCTTCACAATTAGGAATGACCCAATCAACTTTGTCAATCAGTTTTGTCATATCTTTTTTATAATTCTCAAAATCCAAACGTGGAGAAGAAACTTTTATAAACTTGGTATTCTTATAGTACTTAGCAATCGGAAAACTCAAAGAGTCCACTAAAAGTACTTCATGACCAGCTTTAGTAAATATGCGTATCCACTCTATGGTAACAGGCGCTCTAGGGCAGGTAATTAAAATCTTCATAACTGTTTAACCCTTCTTCGTTTGTCTGTAAGTTTTCCCATCTGATAAGGATGGTAAAAATGTTCTAAAACCTCTAACCCTTGTTCAAAATAAAGCTTTTGAAGCGACTTCTCCACCTCATCTTTCAGACCCAATGGTTGTAAATAAATATGTAAGCCATCTGCTTTATGTTCCACAGCATACTCTTCTACTTTGTCACTAGCTCGGATAATAGCACGACGAACAAAATCAGGAAACAATAAATAAGACTCATTCTTTTTATCTTTAACTTTCAAGATGTCGTCACAACGTCCTTCTATCTTTTGAATTCGTGTAAAAACAGACCCACAAGCACATGGCTCTTTCTCTAACACTAAAATGTCATCCAACTTATAACGAATGACAGGCTGAGAAGAACGAAAGAAGTCAGTAATAATGGGGCTAAACCGTCCACTCTCTTTATCTATCCACTCCTTTTCGATGTAGACTCTGTCTTCATTTAGATGTAAATTTCCCTCTTCACAAGTATGGGCTAAAAAACCCTCGGTACACTGATACACCTGATGCACTTTTTGTGAAAATCGTTGAGCTATTAAGACTTCATCTTCTTCCTCTAAGACCTCGGCTACTGAAATGATTTTCTTAGGATAAATCTCTAACCTATCTGACAATGCTAAAAGCCTAAGTACCTGTGCAGGAGCAATTAAAATGCTTGGTTGAGTTTTGTTCAACAGCTCTATATGATCTTCCAATGGTGTCAGTAAATCATAAAATGAAAACTGTATCAATCTAGAATTAACACTCTCATACAAGTTAGAATTTGCGCGTAGGAAAAAAGCTATTTTATGTTGTTGAAGTAAAGGTTTTGGCAACATCCGTTTTAAAATATATCCAGCCCAACGAATACTCTCCTCTTCTGAAACTAAAAAAAGCCCTCGACTACCACTTGTACCCGATGACAAACCTACAGAAATATCACCTATTTTATTAGAAAAATTTCGACTCTCTTCAGAAGCCAATGCCACAGAAAATGCTTCTTCTTTTTTAATGCCTACCGTGTTTATGGCTTCAAAGTTCTCCATAAAAATCTTTTTGTTAATAATAGGAAAATCTTCTAGTTTTCTAGAGTTTGGATAAAAAACACTTCCATGAGAACTTAACCTATCTTCTAATTTCTCTTGTTGATAAGCGTCTAAAGCCTCTTTAGATCTAAAGTTTTTAACTGACAAAAACTCTTTTACAATACCAAGTTTTCTAAACATCTTCATACCACTCATGGGTCTTAGTACAATGAGTAGGTACTATTTTCAAAGTAGGATTACGTCGATGAAGCTCTTTTAATTTATCAATCGTTTCATAATAAACCTTCGCATCTTTAAAAATAATATGGGTCAAAATATTAGGTTTAAGCCCTTTAGTAATCGCCTCTATGTCCCAAACAGCATCACTCACAAAAAAGGTATCGTCCACCACCAAACCATACTGACCATAAGCATGTCCATCTAGCTCAATGACATAAAATTTATCTTCTAACAAATAACCCTTTTCAAATGGAGCTAAAGCATCAGGTAAATTGACTTTAGGTAAATCTTCGATGTACGTCAAACGTTCTTCAAAATCATCAGGTAAAAGAGCTGGAAGCACCCCCATTTTGGTCTTAGAAAATCGAGACATCTTTCCCTTAGCAATCTCATACGCCTCTTTAGAACAATAAAGTTTCGCATCAGGAAAATCTTTTAACCCTCCAATATGATCAGCATGAAAATGAGAGATAAAAATGCTGTCTATCTTTTTGTCCATCATCTCCACCAAAGGCTTTTCTAACGTCACAGGAGTAGTAATAGCATAAAGTTTTTCAGGAAATTTAGCTGTAGCATCAAAAAAGTGTTTCCCATAACCTGTGTCAAAAAGTAAGTTTTTACCCTCATACTCTATCAACGCAACCATGGCTGGAAATTTTATGGAAGAAAAGCTTCCTCCACGTTTCACCATGAACTCTGGGTGTTTGCAGTAGCCTACTTGGTATAGGGTTATTTTTGTGGGGTACATTCTTTCTCCTTTTATCTTCAATTAGTGGCAATAAGATTTTATTTATACAAATCAAGTTTTGCTATATAAATTTTAAAAAAGTATGTAAGTATATAAATACAAAATATAATTCCTAAAGAATATACAATATAAAAATAACTACTTAATTCAAAATAAATGAAAGTATGCATAAGAAATAATAACAACATATTTGTTATAAATAAACTACCTGCAACTATATTATATGATGGTCTAAATAGTAGTTTAGTTTTTTTAAAAAAATTAATACTTTTTTGTATAATAAATGCAATAGGTATTGACATCCAAATAATATATACCCACCCTATACTAAGTTCTTCAATTAAATTAATATTCTCTACTCCAAGCATACCTCTCCAACCCTTCCTCCAAACTATACTTCGGGCGATACCCCAAAACATCCTTAGCCTTCTGCAAGTCCAACGTCTGGTCATGGGCTATCAGTCCTACACCATACTTCGTTATCATCGGTTCTTTACTCAAACCTAATTTAGCAACAAACTCCAAAACAGTTGCCAGCCTCATCATGGTTTTATAAGCAACGTTTTTATACTTCACTTCTTTGCCCAAGGTTGCCATAACCATCTCAAAAAGTTTTGAAATCTCTATAGGTTCATCATTGCTAATGTTAAAGATGCTTTTATCAGGTAGCTCTTTTGTAGCACAGAGGTACATGGCATGCACCACATTACCCACATAGGTCACATCCACTAAAGCATTTCCCTTATTTATCAGGGGTAACACCCCTCTATTGGCTATCTTTTCTAAACGAGGAATAAGCACCGAATCATACTCACCAAAAATCCCACGAGGTCGGATAATGGTAGCATCTACACTTGAAGCTAAGACCAACTCTTCGGCTTCATATTTTGTTTGAGCGTAGGCATTCACAAACTGTTTAGGTCGGTAGCTTTCTTTCACATTTATCTGGTCAGTAAAATCAAAATAAATACTCGGTGTTGAAACATGCACCAGTTTTGGGATGTTGTACTTTTTCATAGCTGTTAACACATTCTCTGTAGCTTGTACATTGTCTTTGTAAAAAAGTTCATACTTCCCCCAAGGCGAAGAACGAGCAGCACAATGAAATACCACATCAGCCTCTACAAAAGCTTCTAAAGTCTCCTCTAAATTACTTAAATCAAAAGCTTTAAAGGCATAGCCTAGCTCTTTACCTATGCTTTCATTTCGTCCAAAACCTAGAAGTTCCCAGCCTTCTTGACTTAGAAACTCACCTAAGTTTCGACCTAAGCCTCCTGTTGCTCCTGTGATGATGGCTTTTTTAATTTTCATCTTTTACACCATTAAAAGCCAAGAAGTGAGGTAAAAATTTAATATTTGTCGCATTAAATTCTCGACTTCCAATCTGATTAAAATTTAATACATAACCCTGCTTAGGTTTATAATTGGCTAAGAAATAATGATAAGATTTGGAAATTTTTATGGAGGTTAAATTTGATTTTATCTCTACAGGAATAGTATCGTCAATGATAAAATCAACCTCAGCCCCATTTTTAGTTCGATAATACTTCACATCTCTTTCAACCAGCTCTCTAAAAACAAAGTTTTCTAACATTGCTCCTTTATCCACTCTGTCTTCAAGGGCAGAAAAGTTTTTAATGATGACATTTCTAAGTCCCATATCAAAAAAGAAAATCTCAGGGTTTTTAACTATCTCTAACTGTTTATTGGTAAAAAATGGGCTAATGGTCTTGGTTAAAAATGCTTTTTCAAAAACACTCAAATACTCTTTAAGTTGCACAGTATTAATGCCTATTAGTTTAGAGAGTTCACTGTAAACCACCACATTTCCTATCTGTAAAGAGAGGGCTTTAACCAGTCGGTACATCTTTGTTTCATCGGCTATTTTAGCTATCTCTTTGATGTCTCTTAATAGGTAGATACTCAATAGATTTTTCAATACCTCTTTTTTCTCTTCATTACTTTGGCTCAAAATCACTCTGGGGTAACCACCATAAGTAATGTACTCATCTAAATAACCATATATTTTTTTAGAAAGTGGAGCTGAAATATTTTCATCTGCTTTACTGTAGAGTTTATAAAGGTTCTCATCTTTCACCCGTAAAAACTCTCCAAATGAAAAAGAGTAAAGGTTAAAAACAAAAATCCTTCCTACCAAATACTTAACAGCATTAATAGAAAGTTCCATGGCAGAAGAGCCTGAAATAAATATCTTTTTATCGGTCGTGTCATAAATATATTTAAGATGTTTCCCACCCATCTTGGCATACTGAAATTCATCTATAAATATATGCTCATAAGGGTCAATGTAAAGTGCAATAAAACTCTTAATGTCCTCTTCAAAAAGAACTTTAAGCTCTATGTCTTCAAAGGTCAAAAAAACAGGATTTTCTACTCGATTGTAAAACTCTTTTAAAAGCGTGGTCTTACCAACTTGTCTTGGTCCAAAGATGGCAATAATCTCTGAATTCTTTAAATATTGTTCTATGTTTGATTCTAAATCTCTTTTATAATACATTTTAACCACACTATTTTAAATTTATATTTTATTATAGCGTGGTTGTTTTAAATTATGAATATAATAACTTTTTACCTCAAGCCTAATTCATCAGATATATCTCGAATTAGTTTACTTAATGGTCGTTTGTGTAAATCTTCATCTTTATTGTAATTAGAAAATAAGTACCTATAAATCTCATCTTTAGAAAATCTAAATTTTGACAATTCTTGAATATAACTTTCTGGATAATAAGCTTTTTTAATCAATAACTCTAACACTACATCTTTGTGTTGCTTGTAAAGTTCTTTCAGTTTAAAAAGCTCTATATTACTTGGGTTACCATCTATCTTTATTTCAAAACTATCAAAGTCATAATGTTCTTTTTCTACTATTGAGAAATCAATACTATTAGGCACATATGTAAATTTATAGCTTTCATTTTTTACTTCATATGGATTTTCTAAATTCTTTTCTACTTTATCACTTTTTGTATGATTACAAATAGAACATGAGGGAATCAAATTATAAAAACTCATTGCTAAAAATGGATAAATTGATTTTGGATAAAAGTGGTCAATTTCAGGTCGTAGTTTTCCATTTTCTTCATTAACTACAAAGGTGTAGTTCCTATTACAATACGGACACGTTTTTAAAGCTAACTGTTCAACAAAACTGTAAGCTCCATAAGTTGTTCTATTTCCCCAATTCTTATACTCTTTTTCAAATATATCCCTGAGTAACTTATTTAAATCACTATCTTTTTCAATACTACAAGGAAAGTTTTTTTCAAAAAAATCAATATAAAGTTTTAATTGAAAGATATTTGCACTTAATAAATTTCTTATCTCTTTTTCATCTTTTAAATATTGAAGACACGCATCATCACTATCGATATTTTCAATGGCTTCTAAAATCTTAGGAGTTATCTTATTAATATGCTCTTTAAATAGTTCCTGATTAAATTCAATTTTAACCATTCTCAATCCTTTGAATTTCTGCTTTTAAATCTGCTATTTTTTCTTCATTGGTTTTTGGATACTTTTCATTGTACATAGAAAGTAGTTTTTCTTTTAAAAATGGTTCACCTATAGTATTTATAATTTTTAAAAGTTTTTCTTTGTCATCTTCATAGATATTATTCTTGTTATTAAAAAAGTCAATTATCTCATTTATCTTTTTCTTTGCAAACTCTCCCATTAAACCATCATCCATGAAAAACCCATGAGATAGTAGCGTGTGAATGTTTGCTCCAAAAGTCTGTTTATTTTCAAATGGATATACTTGTCTACCTTCTTTTAAGAAAATAATATTTTCTTTTGGTAAATCAGATATTAAAAAAGGAGAATGTGTAGAAATAATAAAATGTACTTTTCTTTCTCTTAACAGAGAATCATTACCTATAATTTTTACAAGTTTATTAATAAACTTTTTAGCCCAATTTGGATGTAAAAATGTATCTGGTTCATCTAATAAAATTATTTCAGAGTTATTAAAAAGAATTTCATAAACAATGAGTATGTATTTAACAATAAGGCTCTCTTCACCAGAAGATAAATCAGAAAGTCTTAAATCTTTATCATGACTTAATAATTCAAAACTAAAACAATTAAAAAAATGACTAGAACCTAAATTACTATCTAATAGGTTAATAATATCTGTAACTAGATTATAATCATCTTCTATGTTAACAACTATAGAAGTTTCCTGTTCTATAGAAGTTTCCTGTTCTATAGAGTCTACAATATGTTTCTCACCATAAATATTCTGAATTTCAAAATCATCCTCACTTTCCATTATCACATGGTATTTTTTATCTCTTAGTTTTTTAATAAAGTCTGTAAAAACAACTATTTCATTTTTAAGAGAAACATCATCCTGAGTTGCTTCTTTTATCATTTTATCAAGCTCTTCAACCTTATCAAATAAATTAGAAAAACTAAAATCTTTGAATAAATCTTTTACTTTTTTTATAGGGAATCTATCATCATTAAGAAATCCATCATGATTAAAATCTTTTGCTAAAAAATCGATATATTTTATGAAAAATGAGATTTTAATTTCAAATTCTAAATTATTGGTAGTAGACATCGAAGGAAACCTATTACTTCGTTCTTCTGAGATATTATTTTTGATTAAAAAACTAACTTTATCTTTAAGAATTAATAAAACCTTAGAAAATTTATGATTTCGAAAATCGAATCTTTCTATATCTTGTCGTATTATTCGAACCTTCAGCTTATTAAAAATCAGCTTTTCATCAAAAAATTTTAGTATGTCACTCTTTTCAGAAAGAACTTTTATCATATTTAACAAAATCTTCGTGTTCAAAAAATAAATATGGTTATCAAAATTATTAGATTTAACCTGATTGTCAAAATCAATAAAACTGCATGATAAACTATCATCATTTGATTCTCCCATATCAGAAGTATCGTAGACACCATATTTATCACCTTTTACATATACTTTATTTCCTCTCTTATACACTAAAAAGTCACTATTCCTATCTTCATTGTTTTCAGTAGCAATATTGTAAATGTAGTTTAATATAGACGATTTTCCACTACCATTCTCACCAACAATCGCTGTCACCCTGACATTACTTGTGAAAATATTATTAGTTTCTTCATCCTTAAAATTATTCTTCTCATTAATAAGTTTATAATGATTTGAAAAATAAAAACCTTTGTTTCCTAAATTCTTATAACTTCTGTTATATAAATAAATTAGCTCCATGTCTCTTCCCTCCCTTGAAACCCTATATTAACTATCCTTAAATCCCTAAACATTCACAAATAATACTCTTTTAAAATAGCATAAGGAAGGGTTCTTAACTGTTCCATACTCATATCTTTAACAGTTTTCACAACGGTTTCCCCGTTCGTCTAGGTCTTTTTCTCTGTTTGGTCAATCTCTCAATCTCATCAGGAGCATAATACTCTCTAGCCTTTAACAAAAGAGCCTCTAACTCTTTTCTAAAAGCATAACGAGGATTAAACATAAAAAGCCGTGTACGACCTACTTTTTGACTCACTAAAATAGAACCTAACTCTAACCTTTCCAACTGCTTCTGTATGGGGTCTATACTACTATCGTAAAAGTCTGCAATCTCTTTGGCATAGCCTTCATTGTTTGCAAGGATAAATTGTAAAACACGTTCACGGTTTTTAGAACCAAATAACTCTTCTAACAATACAGTTCCTTTTTTATAGGTTTTATAACCTACTATTTAGTTTTTAATACCTATATTATAGTTTTTAAAATGATGTTTTACTTAAAATTGACTTCGCTTTTATCTCTTATTTGATTATACAAGGTCGGGTTGCCCTCTACCCGACATTTGTTAGCATATATCAGATACTTAATTGTTCCATAAAAGTAGGCAAATATTTATTTGTTTTATAAGATTTTTCTTTATATAAATTGGTGTCGGGTAGAGGGCAACCCGACCTTGTATAATCAAATAAGAGATAAAAGTGATAAAATATCTCAAAAGGATGAAGGGTAAATCGTACCGACCTAAAGCATTGAAATAGTCAAAAATATTGAGCAAATATATTTGACTATTTTAATAGCTTGTATCGTAGATAGATTAGCCTTAGTAAAAAGCTTGAACGGAATAAAAAGCAAATCAAATATGACCTTATCATATTTATTTAGCTTGAAGTACAAGGAAAAGTCTACTAAGGACAACCCTTTATGTAATCCTTTAAATTTCAGTACAAGGTATCACATGAAAAAGTATATCGGAATTGATATTAGTAAATCAAGTATAGATGTTTATGATGGAAAGCAAAGTTATAAATTTGAAAACAATGAAATTGGATTTCAAAAAATAGTTTCTTTAGTTTCAGATATTAGTAATGCTACTTTCATCTTTGAACCAACAGGAGTTTACTCTTATCCATTAACAGAGTTTTGTGATAAGCATAGTATTGCCTGTGTTATGGTTGGACCTAAAGTATCAAGAGATTTTGCACGTTCTTTAAAAGCGCGTTCAAAAACAGATAAGATTGATGCTAAACTACTTTATAAGTATCAATGTCAAGTTGAATCAAATATGATTAAAGTACCTAAAGTCAATTATCATGCTATTGAAATTCAAGAGATGTTAAATGTATATGAAGGAATCCAATTATCAAAACAGAAGTTAAAAAACCAATTGGAGTCTATAAGTAAAAAGCATAAAGATCTAATTCGTATAATCAATCGAATGATTAAAGTCCATGAAAAAGAAGCTAATGCACTTTTTACTAAAATGGAAACATTACTTTTAAAAGATACAACTATGAAGAATAAATATGAAGCAATGTTAACGATTCCTTCAATTGGAAATAAAAGTGCTTTATATTTGATTTCATTTTTTATTAAGTATCCTTTAGCCAATGCTAAAGAGTTAACAGCTCTTGTTGGACTTGACCCAATTATAAGAGATTCTGGAACTTATAAAGGTAAACAAAGAATATCTAAACATGGTGGTCAACAATTAAGAAACTTATTATTTTTACCGACACTCTCATCATTAAAACATAATGATAGGATTAAAGAGTTTTATACTCGTCTAACAACTAAAGCGAAACCTAAAAAGTTAGCTGTAATTGCTGCCATGAGAAAGTTAGTTTTAATGGCTTTCTCTATTTTTAAAAGTGAACAAAACTATCAGCCTTTATTGGCTAAGATTTAATTCACTAAATATCGATTTCGTCAGTTATTTTTAAGACGGAATCTACGTGACTTCGTCACTTTTCATCATGGCACTTCCCAAACAACCAAACCCAACCCAACCCCAGCAGAAGTCCCAACCATCATTACTCTCTCACCTGACTGTAAATCCTTAGTCATAAAAAGTTCATGTAAAGCAGTAGGTATAGAAGTAGCTACTTGGTTTCCATGGTTATGAAAAATATCTATAAGTTTTCTTTTGTCTATTTTTAACATACGTACCATATGATTGAGCGATGCTTGACTGGCTTGATGAGGGACTATGTAGTCTATGTCATTAAGGGTTAAGCCCTTATTTTTTAGGGTGTTGTGTATAAAGTCAGGTAAAATTTTAGCACTTAATTTAAAGAGTTTTTTTCCATCCATCTGAAACATGGCAAGGTCGTTGTAGTCTCCCTCGTAAGAATTTGGAGGATTTTTAGAACCTCCACCTTCTATTTGACAATACTCAAAACCCTCTGAATACGTCTCAAAGTTTGAAACTACTATCCCACCTTTTACGCTTTTTTGAACAATCATCGCAGCAGCTCCATCACCAAAAATTCCTGCTGTACGTATATCTGACCAATCTAACCCAACAGAAGCAATATCACAAGAGACAATTAAAATAGTCGGATAAGTTTCTAAAAGATTTGAAGCAATGTCAAAGGCACGTAAAGCACTAAGACAAGTCATGTTAATGTCAAAAGAGGGGATGTTTCTTTTAGGTTTTAAAAGTCGGTGTAACCCTGCACCATTATAAGGAATACTCTGTTGCATGGTAGCCGAAGCAGCGATGATGCAATCTATGTCATCAACTTTTAGTTTGGCATTGTCTAAAGCTTGATTTACTGCATTTAAAATAAGTGTAGCAACAGACTCATCTTTTAAAAAGTAGCGTTTCTCTAAACCTGTAATACCTAGGGTTGTTCCTTCTTTTAAATTGCATTGTTTATCTATCATATTTGCTGTCACTTCATTAGAAGGTAATGCTTTTCCTGTTCCTATGATGTTGATATGGTTCATACTTACTCCTTGTCAAGAACTAAGTATAACATACTGTTATTGCCACACAAAGTGTTAACAAAACTTCGTTATAATGGACTTATATTAACACAGAGAGATGGATTATGACTAAAATTATACCTACCCTAATACTTGCTTTTTTACTAACAGCTTGTACTTCACAAGAGAATGGTGAAGAGAAAAAATTCAATACGGATAAAAAGGCTGAAACAGCAACTGAAGTTACTACAACAACAGAAAAAAATGTAAGTACAGAAGCTGAAAAAGTTGTGGACGAAAAAGCTGAAACGTATGCGAAAAATATTTTTACACTAACAGATACTAAAGGTAATAAACTCCATGTGGATGAAGCTGAAAATGGAATTGTATTTCAAGAGCATAAAGACAAGGTTGTCTTTGTAATTTTCTTTGGTTACCGATGTCCTCCATGTTTAGAAGAGATTCCTGTCATTAAAGAAATGGTAAAAGAAAAAGGTGACAAACTAGCCGTAATTGGACTAGAAGTACAACGTCTTCCAGAAGAGCAATTAAAGATTTTTCAAGAATCAAAAAAGCTTAACTACACCATTCTTTCAGGTGAACATGTGGCTAACTCAAAATTTGTGTCATACATAGCAGAACGTGCGCAATGGAACGGTTCAATTCCATTCTTAGTAGGTATCAATCCAAAAGGTGAAGTTGGTGTTGTTCATGTAGGTGGCATAGGAAAAGGTGAATTTGAAAAGGTTTTTGACCAGCTTTCTAACTAAATTACTAAGGTGAACTTACTCGTTCACCTTTAGACTAAAACCCTACTCCTCAACAATTCTTCTAGCCATCATTGATGTTATGGACATGAAAACCATAAAAACATACATAATCACAAAAATAAAAATGCTAGCAAATACCCCAATAACAGGTACCGTGATTAATAAACCTACAGCCAATACGACTACAAACAAAAGTGCTATCCCCAATAACCCTACCTTTGATACATAAGAAAAATAACTTTTTTGCAGGGCAGAAGACCAAACATCTTTAGTAAATACAGTAAAAACTGATTTAAAACCTTCTTGAAAAGAGTTCGCTAACACAATATTTGAATGAACCAATGGTTGTACATAAGAAAATACAAGTGCTAAGACTAGCAGAGGTACACCTAAACCTGCTAAAGCCATGATGACATCATTCTCACTCATACCTTCTTTAACCATCCCTGTGGTCGCAGCAAAAAAACCTAAGAATAAAAATATCATAACAAGAAAAGACAACCACCCTAAATAGACCCCCAAAGCAGTTTGCCCATAACGTGATAAAACCTCTTTTATATTACTCTTTTTAATCTCATCCACATAAGTTTCAATGTTATCTGTACCATAGAAAGTTCTCCCTGCATGCATCTGCACAACAACCCCAAATACAGCAGCAAACACTGCAAAAACAAATGAAACTACAGGAATAGCACCAAAAAGGTTAAGTAGCGTAAAAATTCCAATGGCAATAAATGTGAACTGTTTGTTCAGGGTTATAAATTCCCAACCCAAACGAAAAGTATTTTTTGTGGGTTCTGAAGCGAGGGCTTCATCTATCAGTCGTGTGTTATCTTCTTGCATCAATAGTCCTTTGTCATAAAAAGGATTATTGTAGCATAAAGACCATTTACAAACAGTCAATCCTTCAAGTCATGCAAAACCAAGCTCCTCTTCGGTACTTATATACGCTATCATCACTTTAGCAATTTGGGAAGAGACAAGTTTTGTAAAATAGTTTATACTTAGCCTACCAAAAGGAGAATAGATGAATCCACAGATTAAAAAAGTGACGTATTACATAGAAAATCATTTAGCCGATGAACTGGATGTTTTAGTCTTGTCTAAAATCTCGGGTTATTCACACTATCACTTTTGTAGAATTTTTAAACTAAACATTGGTGAGTCGGTTATGTCATACACAACAAGACTCCGTCTTCAAAGGGCTTCAGGAGAAGTGAGAAGAGGGAAAAAAAGTATGATAGAAATTGCGTTAGATGCTGGTTATAAAACACCTACTGGGTTTTTAAAAGCATTTAAAAAACAGTTTGGCACAACGCCAACAGCCTATAAAAGTAGCCAAAAATTCCTACATAACCACTACAAGGAACTTAAGATGGAAAATATAGAAGTCGTTGAACGAGATGAAGTGTATGTTGTTTTTACACGTGAGATGGGAGATTATGATACAAGCTCCAAGATAGCATGGACAAGGTTATCAACTGAGCTGAATGCTCTAGGAGAACGTTTTCAAGAGAAACCAGCAAAAATTGAGATGAACCTAGACATCGAAAAGGGTGAAACCATCGGTATTTGTCATGATGACCCTCAAGTTACGGATACAGCAAATACCCGTTATGACGCAGCACTCTCTTGGGGTAAAGATGAAATTGATGAGTTGGCAAACTATGATTTTGAAACAAAGTCTATCGCTGGTGGGCAATACGCTAAAACTTTTTACAAAGGAAGCTATAAAAAGGCTGAAGAAGCATGGTATGGTCTTTACGCTTGGATCGAAGAAAGTGCTTATGAATTTAGAGATGAACCAGCTTTTGAGAAGTATTTAAATGCTCATTTGACGGAGGATGAATCCGAAATAGAAACAGAAATCTATGTCCCTATAAAATAATTTTATAGGGCATCAGCCAACTCTAACGGAAAACCTTCTAAACTTTCAACTACACAAAATCTTAAGGAGCAAACTATGAAAATTATTATTACCCTTCCAACCACAACCATGCTTCTTAAACTCTGGCTCTAGCCACTTACTTTTACTCACTGATAGATTTATCACTTTTTTAACCCTACTCTTTTTTAGGGAGTTTGCTGTCTGGACTCTAGCCAAAAAACTCCACTTTTATACATTTAAACAATTTTAGGAATATCCATGGAATGGACTGTAAGTAGCTTTTTATTAGCAAATTTTATTTTAATCGTAGCGTCGATTTTACAAATGGCAACGGGTGTCAGTGTGGGGATGATTATTGTGCCTTTTTTAGCAATGATATCGTACACACTTATCCCAGCACCCATAGCCTTTGCCTCATTGACCTTAACCGTAATGATGGCATATAAAGGTATAGAACATATCGATATCACCAATGTCCCTCAAGTAACATTAGGGATGATAGCAGGAATATTTGTGGCACTCTACATCTTTAAAAATACCCATGTTGAACACTTGGGTGTAATATTTGGCATGTTTATTTTGATTTCCGTTTTTATTAGCTGGAAAGTAAGCACGTTTAAATTGGGTGCAACCATCAACTATAGTGGTGGTTTTCTAGCAGGCATTATGGGTGCCATGGCTGCTGTAGGTGGTCAAATCTTAGCATTGATATTTCAAAACCACCCTCTGGAATCCATTAAATCTACGTTAGCATTTTTATATACGATCTTTACCATTGTGATGTTAGTTATATTTTACCTATTTGATGAGTTCTCTTTGGCACAGATGATTTCAGGTTTTTACATGATGCCAGGGTTTATCATAGGACTTTTAATTGCCCCAATGTTTACCAAATATTTTAACCCAAAATATGCAAAACCCGTTGTCTTAGGTATGGCAACATTTGGAGCTTTGGCTTTGATATTTAGAAGTTTGATTTAAAAATAGACAATATGATGATAGTCAGTAGTTTTAGAAGCATAAAGACAAGCTATTTTTAGAGTTTGTCTTTATTTGAGACGTAATAATTTATCTTTATTTTTTATATAAAAGTCTAAGCGTTTTAGCACCTGCTATACCATCGGCATAAAGATTATGTCTTCGTTGAAACTTTTTAACAGCTCTTTTTACACCTTTACCAAAAACACCGTCAACACGACCTTGGTAAAGTCTTTTTTGTTTTAAACCCCTTTGCAACTCTCGTACCTTAGGCCCTTGGTCACCTCTTTTCAACGTTGTAAAAACACGCTTTTTACTGTGCTTTTTCTCTACGTATACTTTTTTCTTATGGTTCTTTTTAATCTGTACTTGTTTCTTTTGTTTACTATGCTGTGCTTTTGCATGTTTAGATTTTAGCTCTTTTTTAACTTCTTGATGTTGTTGAACATTTTTCGTTCTCTTATCTGTTTTATCATGATGTTCCTGAGCATTTAAAGTAGAGATGCTTAATAGTCCTGTTATGGTTAATAGTTTTAAAGTTTTCATCGTCTTTATCCTTTATTCGTTTTAGATAAGAGAAGTATAACCCCTGAACATGAATGAACTTTAAACCCAATATTAATGAACTTAAACGAGCCAATTTTTTTAAAAAAAGTCACTTACTAAGGATTCAATTAGATAAAGAGAATAAAAATAAAATTATCGTTCTTAGCAATTTGGGTGTAGCGTTGATGAAAGAGATGTATAAATAAAATATATGGAAAGCAATAATAATAGTAGGAACACTTTTTATGAGTGTCCCCCCTTATTATCTTTAACGTTGATAGTACGATACCATCGTTGCTTTTTGAATAAGATGTTGATTAATCATGTAGCCAACTAAAGCACTATCACTTTTTTCTGTTACCTCTAACTTCTCTACATCTAAAGCATAAACAGTGAAAACATAGCTATGTGCTTTATCAGCTTTTGGAGGACATGCACCACCAAAATTTAATGAACCATAGTCATTAACAGTCTCTATAGCACCTTTTGGTAATTTTTTTGTATTTGATGCATCTGTAATGATACTATTGGTTGTTACTGGAATGTTAACAACCAACCAATGCCACCATCCACTACCTGTTGGTGCATCAGGGTCATAGACAGTAATGGCAAAACTCTTTGTTCCTTTAGGTACATTTGACCATTGTAAGTGAGGTGATTTATTCTCTCCACTACAACCAAAACTGTTAAACTCTTGGACTTTAGTTAATTGCCCTTTTAAGTCATTACTATTTAGAGTAAAGTTGTCAGCCATCAAACCTGATAGCAGTAATAAGGTTAGAATCATATGTTTCATATTTTTTCCTTGATTTTTTAAGATGTGCAGTATGATATCTTGAAGAGAAAAGAAGAAGTATAAGAAATAGCTAAAGTTTTATGAGTTTTGTTCTCTATAGACTTTTGGTGTAACGCCATAAGCTTTTTTAAATTGTACCCCAAACCAAGAAACAGTATTATAACCACAGGTAGTAGCTATAGACGAAATGGTCTCATTGGAATTTGTCAGCATTAAAGAAGCTTGTTCTAAACGCTTACTATCTAACCATACTTTGGGTTGCATACCTACAGAGTTTTTAAAGGCAAGTCGTAATTCATTTTTACTAACTCTTGCTATTTTACACATATCTTCAACCGTGTCTATGAGGTCAATATTAGCTTCTAGTATGTATTTAATTCTATCTTTAGAAGAGAAGCGAATCGCTTTTAAAAAACTATAAAATGAATGCTCGTTTTCATTGAGTAGATGTAAAAATATCTCTTCTGTTTTAAGTTTAACTATCTCATTATGGCGTTCCAGTTTTTTATCTAGGTAAAGTTCAAAAGAATCAATCAGTGATTTTAAAAGCGTGTTAGAAGAAAATGAAATTATATTTTGACTTTCGTTATTACTTAACTTGATATCGTATTTTTTGATAAAGTTCATTACGAACTCATCATTAAAATAAACTAATAACGCTTGGTATATACCATCCTCACTAAGTACTTCACTCATAAAGTAGTTTCCTTGTGTTAAAAGTAGTATATCACCTCTATGAAGTAGGAGATCTTCTTTATCCGTGGTGAGTTTTTTTTCGCCTTTTTTTAATAAAATCATGACATGTGTTGTATTACGTA
Source organism: uncultured Sulfurovum sp. (assembly GCA_902727895.1). Taxonomy (GTDB): domain Bacteria; phylum Campylobacterota; class Campylobacteria; order Campylobacterales; family Sulfurovaceae; genus UBA1140. Next base: position 72,800 of record CACVAP010000053.1, on the reverse strand, counting down.
TATAAATTCTATCTTGACTTCTTTTTGTAGAATAGCTTAGGGTAAAAAGCGTATCAGAACTAATTACAGTATTTGGTTCATTTTCGAGGAAGTAGTTTGGTACAAGATAGGTCATAAGTGGGTTATTCTATTTTCTAATGGAGTCAAATTTTTCATAAAGGCATTGTATCCAAATTTAATAAGGCATTTTACTAAGCACTATTTAACTGAAAAATCTCTAAGATTTTAGTTACTAAACACTTTAAGGAGCAGAAAATGAAAATTATTATTAACCATATTCAAATTACAAAAATGCTTCTTAGGGTTCTCCATTAATCTTCCTTTTTACTGATATATTTATCACTTTTTCACATGCGTACCTATGGAATAAATAGTATACTCCATACAAAATTTTTATATAATTTTAGGAATAACAATGCAACAATATTTAGAAGAAACAGAAATAGTAGACTACTCAAATAAAGAAGTAAATGCCTTAGCGATGCGTTTGGCAAAAGGGTGTGACAGCGATGTCCAAATAGCTAGAAACTGTTTTGAGTATGTTCGAGACCAAATTCACCATTCGGGTGATTATCAAAATGAGATTACCACCTACAAAGCATCGGATGTTTTAAAACACAAAACAGGTTGGTGTTATGCTAAGAGTCATCTCTTAGCCGCACTACTTCGGACCAATGGCATCCCAACAGGCTTTTCTTATCAACGACTCTCTTGTTCGGAGTATAAGAAAGACATCTACTGTCTACATGGACTCAATAACCTCTACTTAAAAGAGTATGGTTGGTACCGTGTTGATGCGAGAGGTAATAAGGAAGGCGTGAATGCCCAATTTAATCCACCTCATGAGCAATTGGCATTTGAACTTACTGAACAGGAATTTGATTTACCTGAGATTTTGGCTGAGCCGTTAGAGGAAGTGCTTGTGGCATTGAAAAAGCATACTTGTTATGCTGAGATGGTTGAGAATTTTCCAGATGTGGAAATGAAAGTAAAAAATAATTCCTAGAAGGAAGAGAAGGTCTTCCTACAGGTTTGAATATAAAAATAAAAAACGCTAAACTATTTACAAACCGTCAAGCCTTGTTTAAAACACTCACTATAACGGTTGGCTAAATCCACACGTTTTTGAGTACTAGGATGAGAAGCAAAGTAGTCCATAACATTGTCGTCTTTCTTTTGCTTGTTATCTTGATACTCATCACTCATGTAAGCTGTTAATCTATTCATAATATTTGAAAATGATTTTGGGTCAACCCCTGCTTTAAGCATTTTGTCAAAAGCATATTTGTCAGCCTCCGACTCATGTCCACGTGAATAGGATGAGCTAAGTAAAGCTGAACCCAGACCAACACCCATGTCGCCCATGGCTGTTCCATCACCTGTCATGAGCATGACAGCTACGGTTACAAATGTTCCTTCTATGAGCATCTCTAAACCATGTCTATGCACCACATGCCCCATTTCATGAAGTAGTACTGAGTCAATCTCATCTTGATTCGCTGCAATCTGAACAAACTTATCTGTTAAAATAATATCTCCAGAAGGAAGGGCTAAGGCATTTGGAATTTCTGTGTAACCCATAGTCCAAGAACGGAAATGTAGTTTATATTCTATTTCACTTTCATCATCAACACTTATGTGTGCTATATTTTCATTGAAGTGTTGACGAATTCTTTCTTGAATACCCTCACCCAATGCACTTTTCTCAAACATATATTCATCTAAGAAGTCCATACTTCCTTTAGCAATGAGTTCATTCGTCGAGTAAGGTAAAGTATGTGCTATCTTGTCACTTGCCCAAGGCACACCCCATTTAAAAAATGAAAAAGCAGTAAAAATAGCCACTAGCACAGCTACTACTATCCATTTGAGATGTGTTTCTAGATAATGGACAAAAGCATTAACTTTTTGCGCACCTTTAAAAAGTGTGTCTACAGCATCATTGTCTAATGTTCCAAAAACAGAACCATCTTCCAGTCTGATTTTTCGTTCAACATTACCCAAACGTTCAGAAATATTTAGATGAGACAATTCACCTCGATGAACTGTCCCATCTTCAAGTTCAATAGCATAGCGACCCAAGTCATTGATGGAGAGTACAGCAGCTTCTCGTGCTGCACTCCCTTTTTTATGATAGTTTCCGTTAATCATAACAATTAAAATGCCACGCCAACATCGACATCAAACGCATCACCAATCTGCTCACCTAAAGATGACTCTTCATCTTGCTTTTGGTTAATGTACTCATCAAAGCCTGTAGACGTATCTACTAAAGTATTTTCAAGCATTAACTTCGCCATTCTTACTTTTGCCCATGGCATAGCAAGTCCTAAAGTAACAATAACAAGTAGCATATTTGAAAGCATAACCCAGGCAAAATCTCTGGCTCTAAGGGTTGATTCAAAAGCAATTTCATCATCAAGTTTTGTATTGGCATACACATAAGTACGCTGTCTTGTAATAGAAAATGCCATAATAAAAATCATTCCAATAAGCATAAAGAAGTATCCTAATGCTAATATTCCTATCAAGCCTTCTGGTAGTTGACCTTGTTCAAAACTTTCAGTATCAAAAGTAGCAAGTATTTCCATCCCTCCACCAAATAGAGCAGCTAAAATACCCATAACTAAAAGTACTAAGACAGAAATTCCCAATGTTTTTAAATTAATCATCATAAACTTTTTAGTTTCAACACTTGCTTCAAAAATACCTTGTCCGTAACGTGAACCATTAATGATATATTCTGTATTTATTTTTTTGATAAAAGCAAAAAGATAAAAAGCAGCTGGAAGTATAAGTATCAAAGAAAAAGATAAAATCGTAGCCAATGTTTCTGGTACACCTATCATTGGTGCAAAAGCTGCAAGTAATGGTAGTCCATATATAAGGACAATTAGCAAGAATGGATAAACAAAAAAGTTGATGTATGCTTGTTTTAACTTACCCTTAAACCCAAAATGAACATTCGAAAAACTTGTTACACGCATGTTAAACATCAAGCTTCTCCAAATGATCCAAGGAATCGCTATAAACAGCGCAATAATTAAAACAATAGACGCTATAGGTGAAATTTGAGAGACTATTTGGAAAACTATGAAGATCCCAACAGCAATTAAAAATCCGATAAACAACTGCTTTCCAGTTGCATGATACTCAAAGTTTCTATCTGCCAAATTAGAATTGGCATAAAAATATCGTTTATTACGTACCTTAGCCCAAGGGTAATATATCCCCAGTGTAATGATGGTCAATAAAACATTAACAATCCAAATTTTAAAATATTCACTTCCTGATCCTGTAAAGCGTAGTGCTTCCATATATATCCTTATTCAATGATTTTTGAAGAAGCATTATACCCTTTTTTAATAAAAAATTAAGGTTTAAAGACCATCAAAACAAACACACTCGCCATGGCTAAAAAAGAAAAAATCCCAAGAATCACCCAATATTTTACAAAAAGAAAATACTCCTTACCTAGTGTCTCTTCTTTTCTTTGTACTTCCAACGCCATATCTTTCATGCGTATCTGTAAATAAACAGCAACAAGCCATAAAACTCCTGCAAAAATATACAAGATAATAGAAGCCAATAACCAAGGAGTCCAAATTGAGATATTTAACATATTCATTAAAAGAACTCCTGTTAAAGGTTGAAGTATGGCAGAAGGTGTGATAAATAACCAATCGGCTAAAACCACCATTTTGTTAGTATGCACAATGACTTCTAAATTCCCTGACCTATCTGCCATGAACTTATAAAAAGCAGAACCAGCACCTACTCCAAGTAAGAGTATGACAGAGGCTATGTGCGTGAATAGTAGAAGATCATAACTCATCGAAACTTCTCCAATTTCATCAAAACAAAAATCGAAACCATCAAAGGTAAGTTTTTCAACACTGGACCAAAAGGATGTAACCAATGATGCCCAGCTAAAAAAGTTAATAACAAAGTGTAAACCCCAATGACAAGTAGTTGTAACTTCAGTAAATCTTGTAACCTATAAGCCATAATGGTTAAAACACCAATGACAATGTCTAAAAATGACGCAAAATATAAAAGCCCTACATCTAAACCTACAGGTACCCCAATCTCATGTAAAAGCTCTAAAGCTAAAGGCTGAGGATACAAAAAAGCAGAAACAATTCCTGACCAAATCCATACAAAACCAATAACCAAACGTAAAAGAGGTCGTACAAAATAGAGTGAAGCGAAAAGTTTTTGAGCATTTGATGCCTTAACAGAAAACAAACGTTCCTCCATGCTTACAGGTGTATGGGTTAGAAACTTTTTTAAAGGTTCTACCGAAGCAACATTCCCTTCATTTAACATCTTAATATTGTCAGGACTAACTGTTGGTTCATCCAGTATCTTTCCCATAACATTTGTGCCTAATGTTGGTACAGAAACAAACTTGGCAGGCTTTAACCCCAACCACTTTCTAAAGCCTACCAATAACTCTTTGTAGGTCATACTCTTTGCACCAACTAAGTCTAACTCTATTACTTTTTTATCAGATTCAATAGCCTTTTTAACGGTTAAAAGTAAATCTTCTAAGGCAATGGGTTGTAACACTTGTGTGCCATCTCCCACAAGAGGTACAAGAGGTAAAGCTGCTAATCCTTGAAACAGTGCTGTACTTTTCCCATCATTCCCATAGACAATAGATGGATGTAAAATAGCATAGTCCAAACCTAAAGCACGCAACTGTTCGTCTGCTCTGTTTTTAGTTTTATGATAAGCTGTTCTTCCACTTTCTGTACCTAAAGCTGAGATGTGAATAACTTTCTTTACCTTAGCTTCTTTACAAGCATAAAAAAGTTCAATAGGTGCAGTGGTATGCATCTGTTCAAAACTTTGTGTTTTAGTCTCGGCAATAATACCTACAGCATTCACCACAACATCAAAACCTGTTAACTTAGAAACAAGCTCTTTGTCATCTTGTAGCGTAGTAAAGTCAATGTTTATTGAGACCTCATCAAAACTCTTAACATCACGAACGCCAGCAACAATCTCATTTTCCCCTCTCTTTAAGAAGTTATAAATGCCTTTTCCTATAAAACCTGTGGCTCCTATGACTAATATTTTCATAAACTACTCCTTTTTACAAAATCTCTTCTCTAAACACTCAAAAGTACCTACGCCTAAAGCAAGCAATCCATACACCGTATAAGTCACTAACAAAGCCAAAGGGTTCACGAACGTCCCCACTTTATAAATGAAAACAAAATCACCCCAACCGTATCAGCCACAAAGTCAAACATGTCACAAGTACGAGAAGGTAACCAGTACTGTGTTATCTCTTCTAATCCTGCAAAAGTTAATACAATTAATGCTCCAACTTGCATATTAAAACCAAAAATATTTTTACTCTTAAAGTTCAATCCATAGTTTAGAAATAATGCCATAACCCCATAGAGTAAAGCATGCATGAGTTTGTCTCCATAAGGAATTTGACCTATCAGCCTAAACGCAAAATTGTGGTCTGCTGAATCAGCTAAATAGATGATGAAGCTTATAAAGATAAAAAAGCTTAGAGGTAAGATAATTCTTGGATTTATAGTTTTCATATTTAAATTACTCCGTTTCATTTACAAACTTAACACGACCATAAGACCATCTTCGACCATCAGCTAGTCTTATCTCATAAACAAAAGGTCTATAAAAATAGAATAACGAATACTCTTTTTTCTCTTCTATATTCAATACTTTTACTGCTTTATATACAGATATAGCATTTCCAAGTAAATATATTTGAAACAATAAAAAGGTCACTGTAGCACTCAATAGAATTGATTTTATAATCTTTACTTTCAAAATACTTTCTATTATTTCTTTAATATTTTTCTCAAAAAAATAAGAGTCAAGTAATTTTACAAAAAGTACTACAACAAACCAAAATGTTGAACCCCAAACAAACAAAACTAAAAAGATAATACCAAAACCCATTTCGGCAATATTTATAAATAATAAAAATGTCATATTACTAATTAGCAACAAAGTAATCATCACATAAAGTAAATGTATAAACTTATCATTAGAATACCCCACCATCAGAAGTGATAATATCGCAACAACTGTCGGGATAACTCCCCACAATAAAATAACCGTACTACTTATAACTAATCCCATCAACTCTGCTGATAACGATTGACCTAGAACACTCAAAAAAAATAAAAAACTTAAAGTGAAGAACAATATGCCTACTACAATTTTTAAAATTTTCATATTACATCCCTTCTCTCACCAATCTCTGTGCAAACCTAGTATCAATCGTCGCTTCCATCTTCTCAAATATGTTGTAATACCCAAGTAAAGTACGGTCAATAAATAGATAGTCAGCATTCATTTTATGTAGTGCATGTCGTTGACTCTTTTGTACTTCCATAATGGTATTAAAACCACGTTGTGAAAAGTCAGCATTCTTTTTAAAGTCAAACTTCTCTTCTTCAAAGATTTCAATGTAAATTCGGTCTAAAGGTTTAATCGTTGACTGATAAAAAGTTAACATATCAGCTTTATCTCCACGGTCTACCATATTAACATTGGCGTACTGTTCTGTTACCTCTTCATCTGATGCTTTGTCTATGAGTAAAACATGTAGTTTTGAAAAATCTTTTAAGAATGACTCTTCAACTTTTTTAACACACCCAAAGTCAATCATTCCTAATCTCTTGTCAGCCATGAAAATAAAGTTTCCAGGATTTGGATCGGCATGTATCATTTTTAACCTGTAAAGTCCCATGAAAAAAGAGTCAAATATAAGTTGAGCATAATGATTCCGTACTTCTTGGCTTGGATTAGCCTTTAAAAAGGCTTCGAACCCTTCACCTTCTAAAAAAGTAGACGTTAAAACACTTTTACTTGACAAGGCTTCCATCACAGTAGGTACGACAATTAACTCATGCTTTAAATGTTCTGCATAGAACTTTGTATTTCCTGCTTCTAACTCATAGTCAACCTCTTCTGTCAAACGTTGTTCAACCTCTTTCATAAGGTGGTCAATATTTTGACCTTTAGCAAAACGTTTTAATGCAAAATTAATAACTGATAAATCAGATTCAATACTTGTAGCAATACCAGGATACTGAACTTTTACAGCCAACTCTTTACCCTCTAAAGTAGCTTTATGTACTTGTCCTAAAGAAGCTGCTCCAAAAGCATTGTTATCAAAAGTGTCAAACACATTTTGTGGATAACCTTGAAGCTCTTGTTTAATAATTTTTCTGATTAAAGCTTTGTTAATAGGAGGAATTGAATTAAATGACTTGCTAATTTCATCCAAGTACTCCTGTGGTAAAAATGGTAATCCCAAAGCAATTTGTTGTGCAATTTTTACTGACACGCCTTTGAGTTCGCCTAAAGAATCTATAATAACCTTTGCAATCTCTGCATGCGTGTCTGACTTAGAAGCCTCTTTGTCTTCTTTTGACATAAAAGCTCTTTTCACAGCACCTTTACCAGAGACTACGCCTATTTTTAACATGGCTTTACCAGCCACTCTTCCACGTGAAAGTTTTGTACTAGGAATTTTCTTTTGTAAAGTATCGTTATTCGTCTCCATCTAACACTCCTCTTAACTTTCGTTTCATTTTAGAAAAACCTGTTTTTTTAACAGAGAATTTATTTAATGCTCCAAGTAGGTGCCTTTTAAACAAAAACATTCCCAAATCATTTGCTTTGTTTAAAATACTCGACTGCAACAATGCTTCAACAACTCCTAAAGAATGGTCTATAAATTGTGTGGTATTGTCAAACATCTCAGAGTCATCTTTTAACCAATAAGCAACGACCATAATGTAATAGTCCCAAAAGAGTCGAGGTAAATGTTCTTCAAAAGGTGGACGTGGAATCTCTTCTGCTTCAATGGCAATGCTTAACATGTCGGCTACCATGTCAGTAAAGACCTCGTTGTTTCCATAAAGTGCATCAAGTTTTAATCCACCCGACTGAAAAACCATGTCAGAGATTTGTAAAATAAACTCTCTATCTTCTAAATAAAGCTCTAATTCTGTCTCTATAAGTGTTTGCAGTTGTTCTCGTAAACTATAAGTATGAAAATCTTCAATTCCCTGTAAAATCTCTGCTGTCTCTTTATGCTTCTGCTCTACATAAGCAAAAACAATTTTCTCTTTAGTAGAAAAATAATTATAAATCGTTGGGTTAGACACTCCAGCATTTTTTGCCATTTCTCTCATAGAAGCATTTTTAAACCCTTTTTCTATAATAAGATTAACAGCTTCTTCCAGAATTTTCTCTTTAGTTTTCTCTTTTGCTGACTTTGATACTTTCATAATGTCTCCTATGGTTCTAAATATTTAACTAAGTATAGTTAAAATAGCAATATTTGTTAATATTTTATATAGTAAATTAAAATTTAAATTTTATTGTCTATTTTATAGTTAATTTATATTTTTTATTGTTATAATTTCTACGGGTTAAATAATGACGACCTAAAGTCGAAAGAGGTATTTTAGTTACAGGTGCTTCTTTTGATTTAAGTCATGAATATAAGCTTAATGGAGAGTAAAATGAAAAAACAATCTCATACTTTTATAATCGGAGGCTTTGCCCTCTTTGCCATTTATCTCTATTATGTTTCAGCTACTCCATTACCTCCAAAACTAATCATGAAAGACGTTCCACAAATGAACGTTTCCATAGAAGAAGAAAATGCACTCAATTACCTAAATTCTTTACGTATAGGTGCTGGGTTGATTCCCTTTCAAAGTCAACAACAATTGAACAACGCAGCAAGAAGCCATGCTGACTATTTAACCAATCATCTTACTTACGGACATAGACAAGATAAAAGCCACCAAGACTTTACAGGAGAATTTGCTTCTGCTCGGGTTACCCATGCTGGTTATGCTACACCTCAGGTCATAGAAAATGTTTCAACACACAACCAAAACTATAAGTCATCTATTGATGGACTCTTTGCTGCCATTTATCACCGTTTTGCTTTCTTAGACTTTCGTTCAGATGCTGTTGGTATTGGTATAAGTCAAAACAAAAATACAAAGACACAAACAGCATTTGTCTACAACATGAGTTCAAATGCACTTGAAACACTCTATAAAGAGAATGAGAAAGTTAACAGTTCACAACTAGAACAGGCACTAAACGCTAATAAAAAGCGTAATAAAAATGTAATTATCTACCCTTTTGACACTCAAAAAGAAGTACCACCAGCATTTTTTGATGAGCTACCAGATCCTCTTCCTGAACATAGAGTTAGTGGTTTTCCTATTAGTATTTCTTTTAATTCAATGTATCATAAAGAAGCAAAACTGCTAAACTTTCAACTTTTTGACAGTAACAATGTTGAAATAACCAATACCCTAAAGTTTGATCATAAGACTGATCCAAATAAACGTTTAGAGAAACTTGACTTTGTACTGTTCCCTTTAAAAAGACTTGAATGGAATAACCAATACCATGTAAAGTTTTTAGCTATTGTTGATAAAGAAGTTGTTTCTAAAGAGTGGAGCTTTCAAACACAAAAGTTTCAAATGCCTCTACATATAGTTAAAAACAATGATACTGTTTTTAAAATGAATGAAGCAGACTCTCATATTTTTTACTTTCCTCCAAGTTCAAAAGTAGACTTGTTAAGAGACATTGCCTACCCTTCTAATGTGGACATTGAGTTTATTGACAAAAACACCATTAAACTTACTGCACTTTCTAGCGTACAAAGAAAACAAACATTAAGAATTGGTAAACACCATTTAACTTTGGATATACAGAACGAATACTGATATAATTCTGTATGAATTTAATCACCATAGACAATCCTAATATTCCAGAACTACTTATTTATCAACAACTTCGTGATAATGCCTTTACAGAAGACAACTCATTCATTGCTGACTCTTCTAAAGTTGTTAATCTTATTTTAGAAACTAACATAGAAATCAAAAGTATCTTTGCTACTCAAGAATACTATGATGAGTTTACAACACTTATAGAAAAGAAAAATATTGCTAAACTCTATGTTGCCACAAAAGAACTTATGCAAAAAATTGTGGGGCATAAAGTCCACCACAATGTCATGTTACATGGTATTCGCCCTAGTCAGATAGCACTTGAAAAACTTGACAAAAACATTGTCATGCTTGACAACATTACCTCTAGTGAAAATGTAGGTTCCATAGCCCGTTCTGCTGCTGCACTGGGCATAAACTCCTATTTACTCCCCAAGCAAGGACCTCATCCTTTTGGTAGACGTGCCTTAAGAGTTTCTATGGGACATACAAGCCGTTTAAAAACACATCTCTATGATGACATTAAAGTAACTCTAGAAGCACTAAAAGAGCAAGGTTATACCATTTATGCAGCTGAAATAACAAAAGACTCTACAGCCCTCTCAGACATAAAGGTTTCAGATAAATGGGTTTTACTTATGGGTCATGAGGGACATGGTATCTCCCAAGAAATTTTAGATTTATGTTCCGAGGTAGTTCACATAGAGATGGAAGAAAATATTAAGAGTTTTAACGTCGCCGTAGCAGCCTCAATCATGATGTACAAATTTAAACATTCATAAATTATAACAAATTTCTAAATTTTCACAATTAGAACACAACTTGATACTATAATGCTGTTATGAGAGTCGTTCATATCGTTTTTCCCTCACTTAAATTATTTTTAGACTCTTATTAATTAGCTTTTACTTTATATTTTCTTTCCCACCCGACTTTATTTGGTCAGGGTGAAAGCTACTCTATTATTTTCATAATCATCCACAATAACCTATCTTCAACAAGTTTATCGCTAATCTATAATCCTTTAAATTTAAGCAATTACTTCCCTCTAATTACCCAATAAACAGTTAATGTTTTATTTAATTATTAATTCTAATTATAAAGATATTTCTTATTCGCGAATAATTTGCGAATACTTTGCGAACATCTTCAGCTACTATTAATTATATAAAATCAAAAAAAAAGGTTGATTTCATGAAAAAATTATTTTTAATCACAGGACTGGAGGGTACAGGACGTACCAAAAATGCGCGTTATTTATGTGATAGACACTCAGAGTGTTTAACTTATTACTCTACTGAGGGGAAATCCATTGATACTATTTTTAAGGAAGTAGAAGGTTTTAACACAAAAGGTGTCTTGCTTGATGGTTATCCTCGAACAACTGAAGAGATGTATGCCTTAGATGGAAAATTAAAAGAAGAAGAAGATATAGAATTAACTTTGGTACTCAACTTAGAAGCCAAAGACGAAATAAGAGAAGAGCGTATGGAACACACCCTAGTAAAAGCAGAAGATGAATTAGATAAAAAGAATTTAAAAGAAATCCAATCCTTCTACAAGGAGAAGGGGCTTTTAAAAGTACAAAGTAGTGAAGAATACTTATCTAATATCTGTTCTGTCACTGAATTAATTGTACTTCCTAGATTAGGAAACATTTAATAATAATTGAACTCAGCCTGCTGTAAACAAGGAATTCATTCACCTTGTTATCATAATTTTTAAACAACGAAAGAGGTAAATATGAAAGTAATATCAATAAGAGGACGCGTCTTCCCCACAGATTTAAACCATGCTGGGACAGTTTTTGGTGGCTGGCTTATGGGACAAATGGATAAAGCAGCATCAATTGCCATAGAAGACATACTTATATCACCTGCTGTTACAGCAGCAGTTAGTGACATGAACTTTTTACGTCCTGTTTACAGTGGTGCTATTTTTACCATTTATACAGAAATAGTAAAAGTTGGAAACAGTTCAGTGAAAGTAGCTGTCGATGTACAAATAAAATGTAGAGAAACACATGACGAATATTCTGTTACCAATGCCACCTTTACTTTTGTAATTGTTGATGAAAATAAAAAGCCTCGTAATGTAAGAGAAGTATTACGTGATGATATTGCTGACTATATCAGAGAACAATTATAAAAATTGTTTATGGTAGATAAGAAGGAACATAGCGTAACCTTCTTATCTACGCTTTCTTCTTAACTATCTCTCGAAGAGCTAGGGTTCCTCGCTATTTTATACCCAATATTATTTCTGTTAACAATCAAATCTTTATGAAGCTTATTTCTAACACGAAACATTAGTGATCTAAAGGCAGCTTCTCCAGCTGGTTCATTCACCCAGATACTATGTTCTATTTGTTCACGTGATACATAGCTACCTTTTTGTTGGCAAAGAAGTGCCACAAGGTCTCTTTCTTTAACGGTAAGATTCACCATCTCTTCTTTTAAATAGAGTATTTTTGTCTCTATACAAAATACATATCCGTACTTCAACGTAATAAGTGTCGACTTTTCATTACCACTTTCCTCTAAGGTATGTTCCAATATTTTTGCTACATTTTCCATACTCTTGAGCTCTTCTTTTGTTTTAACATCTAAGCTAGATTTTTGAAGTGCTAACTCAATGTTAGCCTGAAGTTCTCTCTCTTTGACAGGTTTAATTAAATACCCATAGGCATAACAAGAAGTTGCTTGTTTAATCGTAGAGATTTCTGAATTTGCTGTCAAAAATATAACCGGTATATCAGGAATAATATTTTTTAACTCTTTCGCCAATTCTATACCCGTCACTGTACCTTTAAGATAAATATCCATCAGTATTAAATCAGGTTTAATTCCTTTTTCTAAAAGTGCTAAAGTCTTGTATCTACTTGGTGCAATTCCACAGGGTTCGTATCCTAAATCAATAAGTACTTCTTTTAAATTTAGTGCAATAACTGATTCATCTTCAATAATTAGTATCTTTTTCTTAGTCATGTATACTCTCCAAATACGGGAAAATTATTTTGTATTCTACGCCATCAGCACCTGTACTATAAGTAATTGAACCATCTAATTGATCCTCTACAATAGAATGTACCAAGGTCATCCCTATAGAGTTATTTTCCATGGGCTTTTTAACAGGGCTAAAGCCATCTCCATTATCTTTAATATAAAGCTCTATAAAGTCACAATACTCTTCTTCCACAACTGAAAGCTTCATTAGAAAAATATTATTATCTTTACTCGTAAAGGCATATTTAAATGCATTTACGGCGAGTTCATGAATAATCATTCCAACCTGAATACACTTATTAGAAGAGAAAGAAACGGGTTCAATATCAATTTTAAAATTAACTGGATTGCTATTTGAAGTACAAGACTCCTTAATATCATACACCAGTTTATTAATATAGGTAGGAAGGTCTATGTAAGCAAGGTTATCTCCAAGATAAAGTAGTTCATGTACCAAAGCCATGGTATGAATACGGCTTCTACTCTCTTGCAATGCATTTTTAAGTACAGTATCATCACTTCTTCTACTTTGCATGTCAAGTAATGCAGAAATAATCTGCATGTTATTCTTAACACGATGATGTATCTCTTTAATAAGTACTTCTTTTTCTTTAAGTGATTTTTTTAATTCTCTGGTAGTATCTAAATATTTTTCTCTAAATATTGTTCGCTGAGTGATATCTCTGGCAAAAGCACAAATAACTTTTTTGCCATTATAAATAAAACCATTTCCAAGTACTTCAATGGGATAACTCGTTCCATTTTTTCTTTGATAGATTGTTTCAGCAGACCAATCATCAGTAGTGAAAATTTTATTCATTAAATATGGAAGTTCTACTTTAGGAATACTTGTGTCAAGGTCTGAAAGATACATGTTTTCAAATTCTTCAGGAGTGTAGCCACTCATGGTACAAATGGCTTTATTTACATAAACAAATTTCCCATCTTCATTAAACCAATATGCTCCTTCTGGAGAATGATCTAATGCCTCTTTAAAGATGATAGATTGCTGGTCTTCAAGAAAAACTTCTTTTTCCATGTTATTAACCTTATTTATTTGAATAAATTAAAATTTATTATACATTTATTCAAATTTCATATAGCCCATATAAGGGTCACTGTTTATTAAAAATAGAGAAAAAGAGAATTAAAAAGATTAAATAAATCTTAATTTATAGCTGTACATTATTTAAATAAAATATATTACAACAAAAGAATCGCTAAATATTTATAAAATTGCGACTATTGTACGATTATTTAGGGGTAAGATAATAAATATAAAATTACTGTACGAGGAAGATTATGAATACTACAAAGAGCAGCAACATGGGTATGAAAAAAAGTCGGATGCCAGCGAGATTGGATTACTTTCAAAGTGGTTCAGGACTAATACTGGGTCTTTTCATGTGGGGGCATATGCTTATGGTCTCCTCTATTTTGGTCAGTAAAGACTTTATGTATTCAGTCACTAAATTTTTTGAAGGAAGCTTTTTATTTGAAGGTGGTGCCCCTATTTTAGTTTCGGGTTTCGCTTTCTTTATTTTTGTTGTATTTATAGTACATGCTTTCTTGGGTATGCGTAAGCTACCAGCTAACTATAAACAATACAAAGTTATCAAAGAAACATCTAGTACTTTAAATCATGAAGATACAAAACTTTGGTTTATTCAAGCCTTTACAGGGTTTGCGATGTTCTTCTTAGGGTCGATTCATATTTACATCATTATGACCAACCCTGATCAGATTGGACCATACGCAAGTGCAGACAGAATTTGGTCTGGATGGATGTGGCCTCTATTTATTTTACTTTTATTGGCTGTTGAATTTCATGGAACCATTGGTCTTTACAGATTATGTGTGAAGTGGGGATGGTTTGATGGTGAAGATCCAAGAAAAACAAGAAAAACATTGAAAAAAGTAAAAAATTATTTGACATGGTTCTTCTTGATTTTAGGATTCACAACACTGGGTGCTTACATGAAAATTGGATACGACCATAGACATAATGTCGGAGAACGCTATGTGCCAAGCACTGCCATGGTGTACCAAATAGATAAAGTGGAGGTGGCATAATGAAAGTACATTATTGTGATGCATTGGTTATTGGTGGTGGTTTAGCAGGTTTACGTGCGAGTGTGGCAGCACAAAAAAAAGGTTTAAATACCATCGTACTTTCGTTAGTACCTGTAAAACGTTCTCATAGTGCAGCAGCACAAGGGGGAATGCAAGCTTCTTTAGGAAACTCAAAGATGTCTGAGGGTGATAATGAAGATTTACACTTTGCAGATACTGTTAAAGGTTCTGACTGGGGTTGTGATCAAAAAGTAGCAAGAATGTTCGTACATACTGCACCAAAAGCAATTAGAGAATTAGCTGCTTGGGGTGTCCCTTGGACGCGTGTTCAAGAAGGTGCAAGAACAGCTATTATTAATGCGAAACAAACAACGATTACAGAAGATCAAGACCGTCATGGACTGATTATGTCTCGTGACTTTGGTGGAACTAAAAAATGGAGAACATGTTACACAGCTGATGCAACAGGTCACACCATGCTTTTCTCTGTGGCAAACGAAGCGTTAAAACATGATGTAGATGTTCGTGATAGAAAAGAAGCGATTTCACTTATTCACGAAAACAACCGTTGTTATGGAGCGATTGTAAGAGATTTAATTACAGGAGAACTTGAAGCTTATGTTTCAAAAGGAACTTGTATTGCAACGGGTGGTTATGGAAGACTTTATAAGTCTACTACCAATGCAGTAATCTGTGAAGGAATTGGAGCAGCCTTAGCCTTAGAAACTGGTGTTGCAACTTTAGGAAATATGGAAGCTGTACAGTTTCACCCTACTCCTATTGTTCCTTCTGGAATCCTTTTAACTGAGGGTTGTCGTGGTGATGGTGGTCTTTTACGTGATGTTGATGGACACCGTTTTATGCCAGACTATGAGCCAGAGAAAAAAGAGTTAGCATCAAGAGATGTTGTTTCACGTAGAATGATGGAACACATTAGAAATGGTAAAGGAGTACCTTCTCCATATGGTGACCACTTATGGTTAGACATTTCTATTTTAGGTCGTGAGCATATTGAGAAAAACCTTCGTGATGTACAAGAGATTAGCCAAGTATTTAACGGAATTGATCCTGCTGTTGAAGGTGAAAAAGGTTGGATGCCAGTACGTCCAATGCAACACTACTCAATGGGTGGAATAAGAATTAACCCAACAGGTGAATCACAAAACATGGCAGGTTTATTCTCTTGTGGAGAATCAGCATGTTGGGATTTACATGGGTTCAACCGTCTAGGTGGAAACTCCGTTTCAGAAACCGTTGTTGCTGGAATGATTATTGGTAACTATTTTGCCGACTTCTGTGCAAACAATGATGTTGAAATCTCAACAGCTACTATTAGTAAAAAGCTTGAAGAGCAACAAACATATCTTGAAGGTCTGGTAAAAGGACAAGGTACAGAAAATGTCTTTAAGATTAAAGAACGTATGCAAGAAATCATGGATGACAAAGTAGGTATTTTCAGAGATGGAAAAAATCTAGCAGATGCCGTAGAGGAATTAAAAGAGCTTCTTGAAAGAAGTAAAAAGCTCAAAATTGCTTCTACTAAAATGCATAACAACCCTGAACTTGAAGAAGCATACCGTGTTCCTAAAATGTTAAAACTAGCACTTTGTGTGGCTAAAGGTGCAAGAGAAAGAACAGAATCAAGAGGAGCTCACTATCGTGAAGATTTCCTTAAAAGAGATGATGAAAACTGGTTAAAACGTACCCTTACTTCATGGAAAAGTGATGAAGATTTAGAACCAACCATTACTTATGAAGACATAGACATTAAGACCATGGAAATGCCTCCAGCCTTTAGAGGATATGGAGCAAAAGGTATGACCATTGAGCATGAAGATGCGAGTGTACGTCAAGCAGAAGTTGACAACTTAACAAAAGAAATGCAAGCAGCAGGTAAAGACAGACATGAAATCCAAGAGGCACTCATGGACTTTGACTTACCAATGAACTACAAACAGAAAAATGAAAGAGTAGGTGATTAATTATGAGTCAGGCAAACAGAGAAATAACAATATCCATCTTAAAGTATGACCCTCAAGATAAAACTGTTGAACCAAGATTTGTAGACTACAAACTGGAAGAAACTCCTGGGATGACACTTTTTATTGCACTTAACAGCATCCGTTCAAACCAAGATGCAGATCTCTCTTACGATTTTGTTTGTCGTGCAGGTATCTGTGGGTCTTGTGGAATGGTTGTTAATGGAAAACCAGTACTTGCTTGTAGAACACTTACCAGTACTTATCCAGAGGGTGTAATTACCCTACTTCCTATGCCAGCATTTGAACTTATTAAAGATTTATCGGTTAACACAGGTAAATGGATGGATGAGATGTCAAAACGTGTAGAGTCATGGATTGTTACCAATGAAGAGACTGATATCTCAAAAGTTGAAGCAAAAGTTGAACCTAAAGTTGCAGAAGAAGTTTTTGAACTTGATAGATGTATTGAGTGTGGGCTTTGTCTTGCTTCATGTGCGACAAAACTCATGCGTCCTAACTTTGTAGGAGCTGTTGGTTTAAATAGAGTAGCAAGATTTCAAATGGATCCACATGATCAACGAACGGATGAAGACTTTTATGAGCTTATTGGTGATGATGATGGTGTATTTGGATGTATGTCTTTACTTGGTTGTGAAGATCACTGTCCAAAAAACTTACCGTTACAAAATAAAATTGCTTACATGAGACGAAAAATGGTCTCGGTAAAATAAATCGTTATGACAGAGGTCTCTAAAAACTATTTTCTGCTGTTTCATTCTAGAAACAGTCAGGATATAACTTTTGCAAAATTCAAAGAGTTAAATCAAGACGAATATAGTATCTATTCTCTTGTTCTTTCAATTAGTAAAAATTACATTTCAAAAATGATTGATATGAATAGTTTTCAAGAGCTTCTAGAAAAAATGGAACACCCTCCTGTTTCAAATATTTCAGACCTCCTCCCTTTAAAAAACAGTATTTTAGCCCTTCTTGCCAGTGAAGACTCTAGTTATGATTATAAACAGGTACTTGAAGACATAGAATATTTACGAGAAGAAGAGATTATTAGTAAAGTTAATTATCAAAAACTTCTTTCTCTATTTCATAAAGCACGGAAACCAACTAGAAAAATAGAAAGTAAAGTTGAAGAGAACTCATTTTTAGACAGTAAAATAGCCTTTCAAGAGACCATTAAAGAACTCTCTACACTATTTGTATCTAACAATGATAAAACATCATTGCTAGAAATTGAAGATTACCTTTTATCTCAACGCTTTTCTGTGGGGATAACAGGGGTTATCAATGCAGGAAAATCTACTCTTATTAATTCTCTACTTGGTAAAGAAATTTTAGGTAATTCCATGGTGCCAGAAACAGCAAACCTTACCATCATTAAAGAGGGTAAACCCTCAGCACATGTTTCTTACTGGAATGAAAAAGAATGGGAAAAGATTTCTGCTACCACAACGAACAGAATGGAAAACACTTCTTTAGTTGAGCAGTATATTCATAAAGAATCTTATCAACAAAATATTAGCATTGAAAAGATGCGTGAATTTACTTCTGCAACAGCTTCTAAAGACAATCATTATAAGCTTGTTAAAGCCGTTGAACTTTATCAAGAAGCTCCTTTTTTATCGGCAGGTGTAGAGATAGTTGATACCCCTGGTTTAGATGACCCTGTGATTCTTAGAGAAGAAATAAGTAAAGAGTACTTAAGTCAGTGTGATGCCATGATTCATTTAATGAATGTCAATCAAAGTGCCACACAAAAAGATGTAGAATTTATTATTGATGCACTTTTGTATCAAAAAATATCTCATCTTCTAATAGTTTTGAGTCATGCAGATACCGTCACTACAACAGAAATGGAAGAAGTTATTGCTTATACTAAATCTTCTATTTCGTCACAGCTTGAAGCCTTAGGAAAGTCATCACATCTTTCTTTTATACTTCAGAATATCCATTTTCTTCCTGTTTCAGCAAAAGCAGCCTTGGCGTACCGAACTCAAAAAGACGTACAAAAAGAGCAAATTAAAGCAACAGGTATTTTAGCAATTGAAGCGCATTTAGAACAATTACTTTATGGTAAAGATGCCTTGAAAGCAGAATTAGTTTTACACAAATCTAAAGAAAAGCTACGTTATTTCATAGAAGAGCAACAAGCCAAAGACAGTTATCAACTCTCTCTTTTTTCACAAAACAAAGAAGAGCTTGAAGAGAGTTTAGTAAGCCATCAAGCCAAAAGCCAACGTGCCATTAACGCATTAAGAAATGACATTAAAAACCTACAAAAAACAACCTCTGATTATGTTGAACGATTAGATGTTTTCTTAGATGAAGAGTTTATAGATTTAAAAGTACTTTTAACACAACGTATTTTTTCAGATGTACAATACACTTATCAAAAATCTAAAAAGAAACCAGATGAAAATCGTATCAAAATCATTATTGCCACAACCATTAAAGATGGTGTTTTAGAGATTACAAGGGATTGTGGTTATAAATTACATAAACGTTGTGAACAACTCATTGGAGGTTGTCAGAAACGTTTTGAAATTTTAAAAAATAGCCAATTAAACTTTTTGAA
This sequence comes from uncultured Sulfurovum sp., assembly GCA_902727895.1. Lineage (GTDB taxonomy): Bacteria > Campylobacterota > Campylobacteria > Campylobacterales > Sulfurovaceae > UBA1140. The sequence goes on along the minus strand of CACVAP010000053.1, from coordinate 53,383 downwards.
AACAGAATTTGAGAGGCTTTTCTCTGAACCTTTTTATAAAGGATTTTTAACTTTTTCAACTGAAGAGGTCACGCAGGATGTACTTCAACTCATTGCGAAAAACAAACCTAAAGAGTTTGACCTTTTACATGTGAATTTAAATGAAACCATCTCAGAGAAAATGGACGTTGAACAAATTAAGACCAAAGCACATGATAAATCTTTAGCACGTATTGAAGCATTCTTTCAACTTTTTTATACGCACATTGAGCATATTGAAAAAGAAGAAAAAAATGAAGAAAAAATGCTTGAAGAAAGTATAAGACAATTCGAGCATAGAGATGACTCTTTAGAAGATAGCATCTCTTCACTTCTTTCTCGTAAAGAGAAATTAAGCCTTATTTTACAGAGGCTAGAAGCATGAAAGTTTTAGAAAAATTCGTTAATGAATTCAAACAAAATCAAAAAGAAGAACAACATTTTGAGTTAGGTTTTCTAGGTGATGTTAAACGTGTTGCTAATGCTTTGTTAGATGAAAAGTTTCTTCCCTCTCAAGAGTTAAGAACAGCATTAAATAAACAGATACGCCGTGTTGAGTACCCTATTGAAATAGCCATTGTAGGACAATTTTCATCAGGAAAATCAACTTTTCTAAATGCCCTACTTTCAAAAGATATTTTGCCAACGGGTATTACCCCTGTTACTTCAAAGGTTACCTACATCAATTTTGGTGAACGTTATGAAATGAAAGTAACTTATGTGTCAGGTAAATCAGTTTTTTTACCCATTACAGAGATGGAGAGTTATTTAGACCAAAGAAAAAGTACAATTAAAGACATAAAATATCTTACTTTATACGCGCCACTTGACTTGCTTAGAAGTATCTCTTTGGTTGATACTCCTGGACTAAACTCTCAATCTCAAAGTGATACAGAAACAACCAATAGGGTTCTACAACACGTAGGAGGAATTATTTGGCTTTCACTGATTGACAATGCTGGAAAACATTCTGAGGCTATTACTTTAGAAGAGTATATGAAATCTTTTAAAGAGAAAACCATTTGTTTACTCAATCAAAAAGACAAATATAGCCCTGAACAGATTGCCCAGACAAAAGCTTATGTTGAAGAAAAATTCAGTCACTACTTTACACAAGTAACGCCTATATCAGCAAAACTTGCCTTAGAAGGAAGAGCGCATCGTAAAGAGAAACTTCTAGAGAAAGAGAAACAAAATTTCTTAGAGTTATTAGAGCAATTTATTCGACGTAATGGTGAAAATAAAGACAATTACCTAAACCTTTTTAATGAACATCAAAAAAATATTGTAGAGGTTAATAGTAAAGACTACAGTTTGGAAGATGAAAAACTGAAAGCCTCTAATATTAATGAAGTACTTAAGTTTATTAAAGAAGACATTCTTCCCTCTGCAAAAGAGAAGAAAAAGCTTGCAATTATATACACATTACAAAATATGATTGCTGCACTTATTGAACAATATGAATCAATCATAGAAGTTTACAATCAACTTCTTTTGATTTTAGAAAATACAGAAGAGGCATCTCACACAGCATTTAAAGATTTGGTAGATACAAGTACTTCAGATCTTTCAAATATTGAAGAGGATTACAATGAGATTATAGAGGATCTCTCTTACCTACTTTATGGTCATATTCAGAAAAAAGAACAAGCTCTCTATGTTGAGAAGGAAGGCTTTATGCATAAGGGGCTTTATGAGAAAAAAAGTTATTCACATCCAACCATAGACAAAGAAAAGTTAGACAAAGAACTCTTGGCAAAAGAGAGTCCACTGAATCACAGACTTCTTGTTCATGTTGACAACATGAAACTAATAGAGTCTCAGATAGAAAGTGGGAATAAACAACTTTTTAAAAAGCTATATTCTTCTGTCAAAAAATGGCAGATGAGTTATATGTTGATTAAGAAGAAGCGTGATATTGCCTCGGGAATGGAGTTTTCACATTTACGACTTTTCGCTGCGCAAATTGATGAAAACATTATGAAACAATATAAGGAGGAACTTTATAAAACGAGAAACAGCATATCCTTACAATTTGAGAAACACAATAGCAAATTTAAATACGAACTGATTGTAGCATTTAGAACAAGCCTTAACACTTTAGAAAATAAGATAGAAAATTCGGTACTTTTACATCAGAAAGAACCCACAAAGTTTCCCATCTATTTTCCTAAAAAAGATGAGATATCAATGCTTGTCAAGGAAGTCTTTGACGCCAATCATGATGCATCATTAAAACATGATATACAGATAAAACTACATCACTTAAAGGATACAAATCGACGGATATACAAAGACAACATGGACTATATAGGAAAAAGACAAAACGTTATTCGAGATAAAATAAGTGCCTTAACGGCTATTGCAAAAATTACATAAAGGACAAACATGAAAGCTTCTGATTTATTGGTAAAAGTATTAGAAAATGAGGGTGTAGAATATATCTTTGGTATCCCCGGAGAAGAGAATTTAGACTTTTTAGAGTCATTAAGAAAGTCAGACATAAAATTGATTTTAACACGTCACGAACAAGCTGCAGGATTTATGGCAGCAACTTATGGACGTTTAACAGGTAAAGTTGGTGTTTGTATTTCGACACTTGGACCCGGTGCTACTAACTTCGCAACAGCAGCAGCTTATGCACAATTAGGTGCAATGCCAATGATGATGATTACAGGTCAAAAACCTATTAAAAAATCAAAACAAGGTAGATTCCAGATTATTGACATTGTTGGTATGATGAAACCTATGACTAAGTATGCAAAACAAGTAGTAAATGGTAATAATATTCCAGGTATGGTAAGAGATGCTTTCAAAATAGCAACAACAGAACGTCCCGGTGCTGTGCATATTGAACTTCCTGAAGACATTGCTGCTGAAGAAGTAGAAGATAATGTTTACCCAGTGAAAAGTGTACGTTATCCTATGGCATGTAAACAACTTGTGAATGAAGCTGTAAAAATGATTGAGACTGCGAAATCTCCTTTATTATTAATTGGAGCAGGTGCAAACAGAAACCGTATTGGTCATGTACTAACTGACTTTGTTAATGAAACAGGTATTCCTTTCTTCTCAACACAAATGGGTAAAGGTGTGGTTGATGAAAATCATAAACTTTGTCTTTCAACGGCAGCACTTTCTATGGATGACTTTATTCATGATGCTATTGATAAAGCCGACTTAATTATTAATGTTGGACATGATGTAATTGAAAAGCCACCATTCTTTATGAGTAATGAACCAGATGCGACAAAAGTAATTCACATTAACTTCTTACCTTCAGAAGTAGATGATACTTATTTCCCACAACTGGATGTTATTGGTGATATTGCGACAAATATGTCTTCAATTACTTCAGCTATTTCAAAACAAGATCACTGGGACTTTAAAGTAGACATGGAAGTAATTGGTCTGGTAAAAGACAAACTTTCTAAATATTTCGAAGATGCACGTTTCCCTATATTACCTCAAAGAGCTGTTAAAAGTATTCGAAATACTTTGGGTGCTTCTGATATCCTTACACTGGACAATGGTGTTTATAAGATTTGGTTTGCAAGAAATTATCGTTGTGCTGAGTCGAACACGCTTTTACTTGATAACGCTTTGGCAACAATGGGTGCAGGACTTCCTTCTGCTATGGCTGCTAAAATGGTACATCCTGACAAAAAAGTTGTTACCGTATGTGGTGATGGTGGATTCATGATGAACTCTCAAGAATTAGAGACATCAGTAAGACTAGGACTCGATATTACAGTAATCATATTAAACGATAACTCTTATGGAATGATTAAGTGGAAACAAGAAGGTATGGGCTTCGATAACTATGGACTAGATTTAGAAAACCCTGACTTTGTAAAATACGCAGAATCGTATGGTGCAAATGGATACAGACCTGATTCTTGTGAAGACTTTGAAAAGACCTTAGAACATTGTGTCAATTCAAAAGGTGTTCATCTGATTGATTTAGCCGTTGACTATTCGTTAAATCATTCTATTTTAAATGAACTATTACATGATAGAGTAAAAATACAATAAACTAAACAAATAAAATTAAGGATTAATAATGACAACAATAGAAGTAACCACCCCATTTGATGGAAAAGTAGTAGGAACTGTACCATTTAGCTCAGTTGAAGAAGTAGAGGAAGCACTAACTCTTGCTCAAGATACTTTTAATGATCATAAAAGTCATCTTCCTAAATATAGACGTGTAGAAATTTTAGAAAAAACAATGGAGATTATGTCTTCACAAATTGAAGAACTTACAATTCTTTGTGCAAGTGAAGGTGGAAAACCTTACGTAGATTCTAAAGTAGAAATTGTACGTGCTATTAATGGTATTAAAATTGCCATTGAAGAGATAGGTAAATCTGAAGGGAAAGAGATTGCGATGGGGCATACTCTTTCTTCAGCAAACCGTATGGCATACACACTAAAAGAACCAATTGGTGTTGTAGCTGCTATTTCAGCTTTTAACCACCCGTTTAACCTTGCAGTACACCAAGTAATTCCTGCATTGGCTGCAGGATGTTCTGTAATTATTAAACCAGCGACACAAACACCAATGTCTGCTGTTAAACTTGTAGAAATCCTTGAAGAGGCTGGTCTTCCTAAAGGTTGGGCGCAAGCTGTAGTTTGTGACAGAAAAGGAGGAGAACTTCTAGCAACTTCTCCTAAGATTAATTTCTTAACTTTTATTGGTTCAGGTTTTGTTGGTTGGTACTTAAACTCAAAAGTAGCCGATGGAACACGTGTTGCTCTTGAGCATGGTGGTGTTGCACCAGTTATTATTGAGCCAGATGCTGATATTGATGATTTGATTCCTTCTATTGGTAAAGGTGGTTTCTACCACGCTGGTCAAGTATGTGTATCAGTTCAACGTGTTTATGTACATGAGAGTATTGTAGATGAAGTAAGTACTAGACTTGCTGACTATGCTTCTAAACTAGTAGTTGGTGACCAACTTGATCCAAAAACAGATGTTGGTCCACTGATTAATCATAATGAAGTAAACAGAATTGAAGAATGGGTACAAGAAGCTGTTGATACAGGAGCCAAAGTTTTAACTGGTGGTAAACGTATCTCTGATTCATGTTATGAACCAACGGTTTTATTAAACCCTAAAGATGACATTCAAGTTTCTACGCATGAAGTATTTGGACCAGTAGTTTGTGTTTACAGCTACAGTGACATTGAAGATGCATTTGACCGTGCAAACTCTTTGGAAGTTTCATTCCAAGCTGCTATCTTTACAAAGAACATTGACACAGCACTTAAAGGTGTTAAAAGACTTAATGGTACAGCTGTTATGGTTAATGATCATACAGCATTCAGAGTTGACTGGATGCCATTTGGTGGAGCAAAAGCATCTGGACTTGGTCTAGGTGGTATTGGTCACTCTATGGAAGAAATGACAAATGAAAAACTGATGGTTATTAAATCTCCATCACTCTAAAAAACGCTTAACTAAGCGACTCAAAACAGCATAAAATTTTATTTTATGCTGTTTCTTCTTTCTCCTTCAATCCTTTTATAAAATGAACTAACATTTTTCATAACTATTTGCTTTTCTTGCCGATATTATTCTAATAGTCTCTACTCCCTCATCAGAAAAAAAGAGATTGACAACGAGTAAAATAATATTATTTGGAGTCAGATTCTTTGACTTTTATAAACTACTTTTAAAAAATTAATGTATTCTATACAATTTTTCAGCATCGACAACTAACCATATCTCTTTAAATTTTCCTAGAATAGTCTTTTCTCTAATTTTTAATAAATATTTGGTCAAGCATCTCAAATTAGTTGATGGTTATAACTTCTATCTTCTTTTAGATTCATATTTTAACCTAGAATCTTTGCTTTTTTATCTTATATCTACCAACTTAACCCCATCTAAATATCTAAAATCTTTCAAGTTTAAAGTCATTAAAGGGATATCATAAATCATCACCGTAGATACTATAATTGCATCCATCATCTTCATATTATGTGATAAATTGTACTCTTTAAGCAATTGAGTAGCTAACTTAATAATTTCATCATTTGTCTTTAATATTTTAAAATTAGAAATCTCATTGACAATAAATCTTAAATCATTTTTGCTTTTTGCACCTTGATAAAGTTCCATAACCACGATATCATTGATAAACAGTTCATTTGGTGAATATTGAGCAGTAATAGATTTATTTCCCTTAAGATATTCAATCAAAATATTGGTATCAAGAAATATCATCTATAGGAATCTTCTCTAAGTTGTTTAGCAAATGTAACTGAATCTTGAACATCTTCAAATGGGTTTGTCATTTCTATATGGTTATCATCTTTATCTAATGTATAAAAGTTTTCCATTGGGTCTAGTTTTTGATATGAAAACTTTTTAGGAGTAGTAGTGTTGTGAATGTAACTATCTACAACTTTACTATTATCTTTAACAAAGTTAACAATAAATTCCATAAATTTATCTGTGTTAGAGTGAAATTGTGTTTCAAAAATCTTTTGCATTTTAGGGTTACTAATTTGTAGTTGCATCATTTTATAAACCTTTCTCGTTTATTTTGATTATATCATTTTTTATTTATAGCAAATATTCAATCCATAAACTCTTGATGTGGTAACCCTATTTCATACATTTAGTTATCCAAATTTTTAAATAAATCATCTACATTTTTAAGGCTTTTTCAGTCTCTTTAGTCGGAATTTTTACATCAAAAGGAAGACCTTGGTTCATCACTACCATATTGTTAAAAACACTTATGGCTTGTGAATAGTTAAGTCCTAACTTGGCTAAAATATCTTTAGCTAGATTATAATTTACTTCATCTACTCGTATATAGTATAGGTAAAACTCTCTTGATAAATTCAAATTCAAAAACTCCATAACCCAACTCCTCATAAAGCTGAACTTTCTTCATGGCTGAAATCTATTTAAATAATAAACCGTTCAATAACGCGATTATTATGCGATTTTCTAAGCATAAATTCTTAAATATTAACTGAATCATATCGCATAAAACGATTGATATGCGAATAGTTTACTATATATTTAAAGTAATAAATTATCTTTCTTCATAAGAAAAGATAATTATAAAACTTTAAGGAATTTTCATGTCAAATGAACTGCTATTAGCATCTTCTGTATTTGTACTCATAGGTATTCTTTTATCAGCAGTGTTTATGCTAACAACATACTTAGGACCCTCACGAAAAAAAGGTGCTAACAAAAATACTGTCTATGAGAGTGGTATTAGTAAACCTGTAGGTGGTACCAATATAAAATTTAGTATTAAATTTTATATTGTTGCTATTCTCTTTGTAATTTTTGATGTGGAAATCATCTTTATGTTTCCGTGGGCCGTAAATGTACGAGAATTGGGCTATCTAGGTTTGGGAGAGATGTTTACATTTATGGCTCTTCTTTCTGCAGGTTTAATTTATATCTATAAGAAAAAGGCTTTATTATGGAACTAAAAAAAGAGGAAGATCTCTCACTTGGTGACTCAGTACTTGTTACCAAATTAGATACAGCTGTTAACTGGGCAAGATCATATTCAATGTGGCCAATGGTATTTGGAACAGCATGTTGTGGTATTGAGTTTATGTCCGTTGCTGCGTCAAAGCACGATATATCAAGATTTGGGGCTGAAGTTGTTCGTTTTTCTCCACGACAAGCAGACCTCTTAGTAGTAGCTGGAACCATCAGTTATAAACAAGCACCAATCCTTAAAAAAATCTACGATCAAATGCCTGAACCTAAATGGGTTATCTCCATGGGTGCTTGTGCTTGTAGTGGTGGTTTTTATGACAACTACACAACCGTTCAAGGTATAGATCAGATTATTCCTGTTGATGAATACATTGCAGGATGTCCTCCTAGACCAGAAGCTTTTTTTGATTCACTTATTAGAATTCAAGAGAAGTCGAATAGAGAATCAATTCTGGAAAAAGATCGTCAACATGATCGTGATTTTAAAGGGTTCTTAGATGCATAACAAAGTATATGAAGTATCTCACGAAAAAGTAAGAGAAACCATTTTAAACCTTAAAGAAAATGAAGACTTTACTTTATTACTGGATGTTACAGCTACTGATTACCTAAATTATCCTGGTCATAAAGCAGAGCGATTTGCTGTGGTTTATATTTTACGTGACAGCACTTTCAAAAATGAAGTTATCATAAAAACCATGGTTGATGATGAGACTTTGACTTTACTCACAATTAGTGATATTTATTATGCAGCTAATTGGGGTGAGAGAGAAGTATTTGATCAGTATGGAATTATTTTTGAAGGTCATCCTAATCTAAAAAGAGTATTGAACCACCATCAGTTTGTGGGTCATCCTCTAAGAAAAGATTATGTTATTACCGATGGACAAATCTGTACGGAAACAGAAGATTTAATGGATGAGATGCGTCCTCTTCTAAAACAAAAAGGTTATGAAGAAGATGAAGTAATGCTTCTAAATGTAGGACCTTCTCACCCTGCTACGCATGGAACCATTCGAAATCTTTTGGCAATGGAAGGGGAATCAATTGTAGCAGCAACTACAGAGATTGGTTACCTACACAGAGGTTTTGAAAAAGCTTGTGAAACACATACTTACAGTCAAATTATCCCTTATACTGACAGACTAAATTACTGTTCTGCTATTTTAAATAACATCGGATACTGTAAAAGTATTGAAGACATGATGGACATTGAAATACCTGAACGTGCTAAATTTATTCGTGTGATTGTTGGAGAACTTAGCCGTATTATGGATCATGCTGTTTGTAATGCAGCCAACTGTGTCGACTTGGGTGGATTAACCAACTTTTGGTACATCTTTAATCCAAGAGATGAAGCCTATGAAGTACTCTCAAAACTTACAGGTGCTAGGCTTACGAACTCTTACACGCGTATTGGTGGATTAAGTTATGACTTGTATGACGGTTTTGCAGAAGAAGTTGAATCTGTACTGCGTTCAACAGAAAAATCTATTGATGATGCACTTTCATTAATTGCTCGTAATAAGATTTTCTTAGACCGAACACAAGATGTTGGGATAATCACAGAAGAATTTGCCATTAGTGCTGGTATCACAGGACCAAACCTTCGTTCTACAGGTAGCCCTCGTGACATGAGACAAGACAAACCATATTATCATTATGACAGTTTTGATTTTGATGTGGTTGTAGGAAGTCATGGTGATGTTTATGACCGAATGATGGTACGTTTTGAAGAAATGATTCAAAGTATTAGAATTATTAGACAAGCGATTAAACAAATACCTGATGGTTCTATTATTACAGATAATAGAGCAGTTGCTCTGCCTCCAAAAGATCAAGTTTATGGATCTATTGAAGGAATGATGAATCAGTTTAAATTGGTTTTTGAAGGGGTGAAAGTACCTAAAGGTGAATACTACTCTTCCACAGAAGCTGCTAACGGAGAACTTGGATTCTACGTAGTTAGTGATGGTTCAGGTACACCTCATAAAGTAAAATGTAGACCACCTTGTTACTATGCTTTAGGTGCTTATTCAAAAATTATTGAAAACACTATGCTCGCAGATGCCGTAGTTACCATGGCTAGTATGAACTTTATTGCAGGGGAGTTTGACAGATAATGAAAAATTTTACACTAACACCTGAAAACCAAGAGAAATTTGAAAAAATTTCAAAGCGTTATCCTAAAATTGACTCTATGATGTTGCCAACTTTATGGTTGGTACAAGAACAAGAGGGATGGATTAGCCCAGAGGCGATGATAACTGTCTCTGAACTACTGAATACAACACCTATACGTGTTTATGAAGTCGTAACTTTCTACACCATGTACAACACAAAACCTACAGGTACACACCATATTGAAGTTTGTAAAACAACCTCTTGTATGCTCTGTGGAAGCAAAGAAATTATTGCTTACCTTGAAGAGACTCTGGAGATTAAACCGGGTGAAACCAGTGCTGATGGGCAGTTTACGCTTTCAGTAGTTGAGTGTCTAGGTTCATGTGGGGGTGCACCAATGTTAGCCTTTAACGGTGACTATGTGGAAAACCTTACCGTTGACAAAGTAAAAACCTTACTGAAGGAGTCTTCAAATGGAAACTAAAATTGTAAGTAAAAGATTTCATATTCCAGAGTCATATAAACTCGAAGTTGCTAAAAAACATGGTGTTTATGGTTCGTTAGAGAAACTCTTTACTATGACACCCGATGAAGTAATTACAGCTGTTGAGAAGTCCAACCTAAGAGGAAAAGGTGGAGGAGGTGCATCTTGTGGTCAAAAATGGCGTTACATGCCACTCAATGACCCACGACCTGCCTACCTAATTGTCAATGCTGATGAGAGTGAACCCGGAACTTTTAAAGACAGAGAAGTTATGGACAAAGACCCACACTTACTTATTGAGGGGATTATCTGTTCTTCGTATGCCATGAACATTCACACAGCCTACATCTATATTAGAGGTGAGTACAAATGGCTTGCTGATAGATTGAATACGGCGATTGATGAAGCATATGAAGCTGGAATTATTGGTGAGACATTGATGAATGGTGCTTGTGACTTTAAACTGGACATTGTCGTGCATCGTGGAGCTGGCGCTTATATTTGTGGTGAAAAGTCTGCATTGATTGAGTCACTTGAAGGAAAACGTGGTCATCCACGTTTAAAGCCACATCAAAAAGAGTGTGAGTGGTACTTTGGTGATCCTGCAACCGTGAACAATGTTGAAACCATTGCTTCGGTGCCTGAGATTGTTGAGTTTGGCTATGAAGCCTACACCAAACACGGAACTCCAAAGTCACCAGGAACCATGCTCTTTGCATTGAGTGGACCAGTTAAAAACCCAGGGGTGTATGAATTAGCTTTTGGTCACAAAATGATTGATGTGATTAACACTTTAGGTGGAGGAATGAAAGACGGGAAAAAACTTAAAGCTGTTATTCCTGGAGGTGTTTCTTGTCCTATCTTAACTGCTGATGAAGTTAACAAAGCTGTCCTTGATTATGAATCAATGTGGGATATCGGTTCTACTTTAGGTACGGGTGGAATGGTTATTATTGATGAAGATGCTTGTATGGTTGAAGTGGCGAAAAACATTATTGAGTTTTATCACCATGAGTCATGTGGACAGTGTACGCCTTGTCGTGAAGGAACAGGTTGGATTGACACCATTCTTCATAAAGTCATTCATCAGCAAGGTAAACTAAGTGATATTGACAATATATCAGATGTTTGTGGCACGCTAAATGGTAAAACCATTTGTGTTTTCGCCCCTGCTGTTGCTGATATTATTGGAAGCATTGTTGTGAAATTTAGAGATGAATTTGAAACATATATATTGAACAATCAAGGAGCTGAACATGAGTAATATAGTGAATATAGTCATAGATGGCAAAGAAGTTGAAGCTGAAAAAGGTGCTGTACTAATAGATTATTTATTTAAACAAGACATTGACATTCCTCATTTCTGTTATCACCCTGCTTTGGGGACAGATGGGAACTGTAGAATGTGTATGGTAGAGATTGAAGGTTCTAAACGTCCTCAAATTTCTTGTGACACCCCTGTAAAAGAAGGAATGGTAGTACGTACTCAAGGTGAAAACATTGAGCAAGTACGTCGTGATATCTTAGAGTTAGAACTTATTAACCACCCTGTTGATTGTCCAACTTGTGACCAAGCTGGAGAGTGTAAACTTCAAGACTATTACATGGCTGGTGGATTCTACGAAAGTCGTTTAGAAGCTGAGAGTAAAGTAAAAGCGAAGAAAGCCGTAGACCTTGGTAAAAATGTAATGCTTGACCAAGAACGTTGTGTTTTATGTACACGTTGTACCCGTTTTACCGATGAAATTACACACACGAATGAACTGGGTATTTTTTCAAGAGCTGACCATTCTGTGATTAGTACTTTTCCAGGACAAGAACTTGAGAGTGACTATTCTATGAATATTGTTGACCTTTGTCCTGTTGGTGCCTTAACGAGTAAAGACTTTAGATTTAATCAACGGGTATGGTTCTTAGAAAGCTTTGAAGCAATCTGTAGTGGTTGTTCAAAAGGGTGTAGCATCCATGTTGATCACAAAAAAGAGAAATACAAAGATGATCAAATCTTTAGATTTAGACCACGTGAAGACCATGATGTAAATGGTTACTTTATTTGTGATGATGGAAGACTAAGCTACAAAGATGAGAATGACAACCGACTCAATGATGCGAGCATCAATCAAGAGACTGTTTCTACTAAAGAAGCACTCACAAACATAGCAGACGTACTTACTGCAAATCCAAATGACACGCTTTTACTTGTTTCTCCTTTCTTATCGAATGAAGAGTTAGCACTGATTAAAGAGTATACGCTCAATAATGGTACAACACTTTCTGGATACTCACCTCAATACTATGATGAGAGCTTTGCTGATGATATGTTACGTACTTCTGACAGATCACCTAACCGTGCAGGAATGATGGCGTTGCGTATCAATGAAAATGAAAAAGACTTTAACGAGTTACTTTCTCAGAAAAAGGTGATTGTTGTTATTGAAAACAGTTACTTTGAAGACAAAGCAGAACTTTTTAAAGACAAAAAAGTAATCTTATTTAGCTCAAAAGACACTAAGGTAAAAGAGTTTGCCAATACCGTTCTGCCTGTTGCTTCATTTTTAGAAAAAGATGGAAGTTATACCAATAGCGAGAGTGTAACACAACACATCAAAAGTGGTATACGAAAAAATGCTCCTGTAGGAACACTCACTTCACTTTGGAAAGCGATAGAGTCCCTATCTAAGGAGAAGGCATAATGGAATTTGCTGCTGTAGTTATTATATTTATTAATATTCTCCTTGCTGTTAATTTAGCTGTTGGAACCACGCCTATTATGGTGTGGTGGGAACGTAGGGTTTCTGGATTTATGCAAGGTAGATCTGGTCCTAACCGTGCACACATTGGAGGAATTCGTTTAGGTGGATTGGTTCAGTCAGTTGCTGACATGATTAAACTGGCTTTTAAAGAAGATTTTATTCCTGCGTTTATTAAGCATAAAATGTTCTTTATCATGGCACCAGTTATCATGTTCATCTGTTCATTTTTAACGGTAGGAGTTATTCCTTTTGCTGATAGGCTGGTAATTGATGGGGTAACTTATACCATGCAAGCACTGCCTATTGATTTAGGTATCTTATGGTTTTTAGCTTTTGCAGGACTAAGTGTTTACGGAATTGTTTTGGGTGGATATGCAAGTACCAGTAAATTTGGTATTTTAAGTTCTATTCGTGCCATTGCACAGGTTATTTCTTATGAAGCTTCAATGGGTCTTGCTATTATCTCTATGCTTATCGTTTATGGTTCTGTGAACTTAAGTGATATTGCTGAATATCAAGGTGGATTACTCTTTGGATTTATTCCTGCTTGGGGTATTATCATGCAACCTTTGGCTGCACTTATCTTTATTGTTGCTGCATTTGCAGAGACAAACAGAGCACCATTTGACTTAGCCGAGGGTGAAAGTGAACTTGTTGCAGGATACCATACTGAGTATTCGGCAATGAGATTTGGTCTTTTCCAAGTAAGTGAATTTGCAGCCATGAGTGCTGCGAGTGCATTAATTGTTACGATGTTCTTTGGAGGATACCAAGTTCCTTGGTTAAATACTCAAGCACTGCAAGAGAACATTAACATTGTCTTATTTGCGATGATGATTATTTTACCAGCAACCATTTACTTCTTTACACAATGGATTAAGAAAAACAACACTTGGGTAGATGAAAATGATCCAAGAGCTAAAGAGTCAAAGATCTTGATTAAAATCTTTAAAGGGATTGCCATTGCTGTTGTTGTTATATTAGCATTACTGCTTCTTTTTGGATTGGGTACGAATGGTACAAACATTGCTACAGCGATGATACAAGTATCGACTTTCTTACTGAAATTTTTCTTAATAAACTTCTTCTTTGTATGGATTCGTTGGACACTCTTACGATTCCGTTACGATCAATTACAACTACTTGGATGGAAAGTTCTTCTTCCTTTGGCGTTGTTAAACATAGTTATCACAGCCACCTACGTGCTTGTGTTAGGAGCTTAAAATGGGTATAAAAACTGTTAAAAGACATGGTGATACGTTAAGAGATAAACTCTATATTCCTGCAATTGTTTCAGGAATGAAAACAACCATGCGTCATTTTGTTACAAACATTAAAGACAATTCTAATTTGATTACAAAGTCTTATCCTGAGGTACAACCTACAGACATTACAGATAGGTACAGAGGTGTTCACAGGCTAACTAAAAGAGAAGACGACAGTATAAGCTGTGTTGCCTGTTATATGTGTGCAACAGCATGTCCTGCTGACTGTATGTTTATTGAAGCTACAGAGAGAACAGACGGGGTAGACGAAAAAATGCCTGCCGTGTTTAACATTGATTTACTTGAGTGTGTTTTCTGTGGATACTGTGTTGAAGCTTGTCCTTGTGATGCGATTCGTATGGACACAGGTATCTTCTCTTTTGTTGCTGACCAAAGAAAAGACTTCATACTTTCCAAAGAAGCACTTCTAGCGAATACTCGATCAAAGGATTTTAGTGATGATTGATATTTTCTTTATACTATTTGCTATTTTAGCTATCGGTGGTGCAATTACCATGATAACAGCAGAAGAACCTATGTACGCTACTTTAGGACTCTTGATTTCTATCTTATCGGTAGGTGGATTCTTTGCACTTTTAAATGCTTCATTCTTATTTATGGTTCAGATTATTGTTTATGCAGGAGCCGTATTAACACTGTTCTTATTTTTACTCATGTTTCTTAACATTAAGAAAGAGGACTTACCTCATGAGCCTAAAAAATATATGTTAATCACTTTAGGTGCTGTATTAATGATTCCGATTAACATGTTAATTTTTAAAGCACTTTCTACCCTTCCTAACATCGACATGGTGTTAGTAGAGTCAGATTTTGGAACAATCAAAGCACTGGGAATGCAACTGTACACAGAATGGTTACTTCCCTTTGAGCTTATCTCTGTTTTACTTCTGGTTGCCCTTATTGGTGTAATCGTACTAGCTAAACAAAAATCAAAAAAGGAGATTAAACAATGACAACACTTTTAGGATATGGAACCATTGCAATCATACTCTTTTCAATAGGGGTGATTGGTGTCGTTGCCAGAAGAAATATCTTTGTAATGTATATGTCTATTGAGTTAATGCTCAACGCAGTAAACTTATTGCTTGTGGTCTTTTCAAAACTACATCAAGATATGGACGGACAGATTATTGCCATGATGATTATTGCCATTGCAGCAGCTGAAGCAGCAATCTTTTTAACTGTTATGATTCTTCTTTTTAGATCAAAAGGCTCACTTGATAGTGACTTATTTATTAAACTTAAACCGGAGATTAACAGATGAATACTTCTCTTTTAATATGGATTATATTATTTCCTTTGTTGGGTGGTTTACTCAACGGAGGGTTTTATCTCTATCACATAAAAATTCAGAAGATTCCTGAATTACTCTTTGCCATTATTGGGACAGTATTTCCGTTATTAGCTTTTGTTTTTACACTTATCCTCTTTTTGGATATGAATGAACACGGTTCGGTTTATTCACAGCACCTTTTCATGTGGCTAGACATTGATAAGCTTACCATTCCAATGCAACTTTTAGGAGACAACCTTTCTATTTTTATGTCTCTATTTGTTACTTTTGTTGGTACACTTATTCATCTCTATGCTGTAGCGTATATGAAAGATGATGAAGGGTTTGGTAAGTTCTTTGCTTACTTCAACCTTTTCTTAGCTTCTATGCTATTACTTGTATTGGCTGATAATCCGATTATTCTTTTCATTGGTTGGGAAGGTGTAGGGGTATGTTCTTACTTACTTATCTCTTTTTACTATAAAACCAAAGAAAACGTTGTTGCAGGGAATAAAGCATTTCTTGTAAACAGAGTTGGAGACTTGGGATTCCTTTTAGGGGTAATTACCCTCTTTTTCGCACTCAATGAAACAGGAATTAGTTTTTCTTCTATGCAAGAAAATATCACGCTAGCATCTCAACCGTTACTGATACTTTCAGGTGTGCTACTCTTTATAGGTGCTATGGGTAAATCTGCACAGATTCCACTTTATACTTGGTTACCTGATGCGATGCTCGGGCCCACACCCATCTCGGCACTTATTCATGCTGCAACGATGGTTACAGCTGGTGTTTACATGGTTGCGAGATTCCATTTCCTCTATGATGCCATTCCTGGTGTAGGACTGTTTATTGCCTATGTTGGTGCTTTCTCAGCCCTTTTTGCTGCGATTATTGCCACTAGACAGACAGACATTAAAAAAATCTTGGCGTACTCGACCATGAGTCAACTGGGATATATGTTTATCGCTGTTGGACTGGGACTTTACAGTTCAGGACTTTTCCATGTGTTTACCCATGCATTCTTTAAAGCAATGCTATTTATGGGAGCTGGTGGATTAATCTTAGCCATTCATCATGAACAAGATATATTTGAACTGGGGAAACAACGTAAAAAGTTACCAATTATTAGTGTTACTTTCCTCATTGGGGTTATTGCCATTTCAGGAATCCCACCATTTGCTGGTTTCTTCTCTAAAGATGCCATTTTAACGGGTGCTTTTTCAGGAGGACATTACCTTATTTGGTTGATTGGACTCTTTACAGCATTTTTAACAGCATTCTATATGTTTAGACTTTACTTCATTTTATTTGTTGCACCAAATGAACAAAGTAAAATGGAGACACATAAGACACCATGGAGCATTGGTATCCCACTTTTTGTACTGGCTATCGGTGCTGTCTTTGCAGGATTTATTAACTTACCAGAAGTATTGGGTGGAAATCATAATGTAGATACATGGTTGGCACAGTTAAATAGTACCCCTCTTGACTTGTCACATGCTGCTGAGTACGTACTGATTATTTTAAGTATTGCCGTAGCTGCTTCAGGAATCTATGTGGCATACAAACGTTATGCAAACTATGACCTCTCTAAACGTGAGACGGAAGAAGGATTGATTTACAATAAATTCTATGTAGATGAAGTTTATAATACTATTTTTGTTAAAAGCGCACAAAGACTCTCAACCTTCTTTAGTGATGTTGTCGACAATAAAATAATTGATGCCTCACTTATGGGACTCTCTAAAGGCTTTGTTGCCTTTGGACGAGGATTAACATTTTTACAAAATGCGAATGTTCGATATTACGCATTTTACATGCTTATAGGTATGAGTGCTATCTCATATTATGTCTATATGAAACTGCAAGGAGTTTAAGATGAGTGCAGATATTTTATCATTTATTATATTTTTGCCAGCAATTGTGGCATTTATATTGATGATTACCACCAAAGATGCCAACACGGTACGAAATATTGCTTTTGTTACCACCATCATTATTTTTGGACTGGTTTTAAAACTCTATCTTAGTTTTGATCCAGAAGCTGGTATACAATTTGTAACCAACAATGTATGGATTGAACAATATGGAATTAATTATTATATTGGGGTAGATGGTTTTTCATTAACCATTCTTATGCTAATTGCCTTACTTATTTCTCCTGCCTACCTCCTTTTATGGGAAGGTAGAACCAAAGGGTATTGGATTAACATGCTCTTGGTTCAAACAGGAATTACAGGTGCTTTACTTTCATTAGATATGGTACTTTTTTACTTTTTCTGGGAAACCATGCTGTTACCAATCTTCTTGATTATGGGTATGTTTGGTACAGGAAACAAGATTTTTTCTACCATTAAAGTAACCGTTTATACCATTGCTGGTTCTCTACTTATGTTGATTGCAATTATGTATTTGGGTACAGCTTATTATGCTGAATTTGGAACATGGTCTTTTGCCATTGATAGTTTTACCCAAATTAGCACCCTTAGTTATGACGCAAAACTTTGGCTCTTTTTAGCATTTGCAACAGCATTTGCCATTAAAATTCCTCTGTTCCCTTTCCATACATGGATTACAGACACCTATACTAATGCACCAACAGGTGCTGTATTTATACTTTCTGCAATTATGGCGAAACTTGGGGTTTATGCAATTGTAAGATTTTTAATTCCTATTTTCCCAGAGATTTACAGTGACTTCTCAATCTTCTTTGTATGTATTGGTATTTTTGGTCTTATCTACTTTGGTATTGCTGCGCTTATGCAAAATGACATTAAAAGAATGTTCGCTTATGCTTCAGCTTCTCACTTAAGTTTCATTACGGCTGGTGTTTTTTCACTCAATGCTTATGGAATGAGTGGTGCACTTTACCTTATTATTGCCCATGCTATTGCAACGGGTGGACTGTTCTTATTGATTGGAATACTTCATCGTGAAACAGGATTTAAAACCATTAGTAACTTAGGAGGTATTGCGAAACAAGCCCCTATCTTTACCGTTATTTTTGCTATTTTCCTTTTCTCAAATGTAGGACTTCCTGGAACAAGTGGTTTTACCTCAGAGCTTTTAATCATCTTTGGTCTTTATGAATTTCATCCTGTCTTAGGATACATTTCAGGACTTACGGTACTGATTGCTGCTTCATTTATGTTATGGATGTTTCAACGGGCTATTTTACAAGACAGAGAAACTGACAATGGTAAAGACTTACCTATGAGAGATTTAAAAATCAAAGAGATATTAGGTTTAATTCCATGGGTTGTTTTAATCTTTGTTATGGGACTTTACCCAGATTATTTCATTGATAAATTTGAACCGAGTGTACTTCATTATATTTCGGATATATTACCATCGGGAGCGACTAAATGAATTCTATACTATTAATCTTACCTATGATAAGTGTACTTATAGGTGCACTTGTTTTAATGTTTATGAGTATGTATGACACGTTTAAAATACGTCATTTTATTACTGTGAGTGTCATTGCACTGGTTATTGCAGTCATCTTTTCGATGGGTAACTTTGGAGACCTCTACAGTGAAAGTCTCTTTCCTGTTATACTTGGAGACAGAATTGTATTTGACTCCTACGCTAACCTCTTTAGTATTTTACTTCTTGTGGGTACTATCTTTATTATTCTTGTTGGGGAAAGTTATGCCAATAAGAAAACCTATCTTAAAGGTGAGTTTTACAGCATTATGCTTTTCTCTCTCTTTGGGATGCTACTTTTAGCCCATGCGAATGAACTGATTACGGCGTATATTGCTTTTGAAATTGCCTCTTTCTCAGTTTACATCATGGTAGGATTCAACAGTGAAGATGGTAGACGTGTTGAAGCAATGTTTAAATACTTGGTTTTAGGATCTTTTATTGGTGTCTTTTTCCTTTTAGGAACAGCACTTATTTATGGTGCGACAGGGACAACTAACCTAACAGAAATTGCAGAATTCATGCAAAAAAGTCAAGAAAACATCGCTCTTTTGTATATTGGTTTAACCATGATACTCTTTACCTTCTTATTTAAAATCGCTGCCTTCCCTTTCCAATCATGGGTACTCGATGTTTATAGAGGTTCACCTGTATTAATTACTGCGTATATGGCGTCTGTTTTTAAAATTGCTATTTTTGCTCTTTTCTTACGTCTTTATATCCAAGAATTTTCAATGATTCATGAATTATGGGAACCTATTTTTGAAACGCTTACCCTATTAACATTACTTATTGGTACATGGATGGCATTGAATCAAACAGTCATTAAGAGTATGCTAGCAGCGTCTTCTATTGTTCATACTGGTTACCTTATCTTAGCGTTTTTAGCGTTGGGTGAAGGTGGTGCTGGTTCTTATGCGATTATCTTTTACTTGATTGCTTATCTTCTATCAGCCATTGGAGCATTTGGGTTGGTTTCTCATATTATTGCACAAACAAAAGTGAAGATTACCTATGATGACTTTAAAGGCTTGGCACATGAACGTCCATACCTTGCTGCCATGATGACAATTTTCCTTCTGTCCTTAGCTGGTATTCCATCAACAATTGGTTTTATGGGGAAATTTTATGTATTTACAGAAGCGATTAGTGCTGGATATACACTCTTAGCTACCTTGGCTATTTTGGCTACAATGATATCAATTTACTACTATTTCAAGCTCATAGCCATGATGTACTTTTACTCAAGTGACAAAGAGATACCTCTTCAAACCTTTGATGATAAACGTATTAGCACCTATGCAATTGGTGCATTAGGACTATTAACAATCTGGGGTGGTATCGGAAGTATTGTTGTATTCTTTGTACCTATTCCAAGTATTGATGAGATTTTAGTGGTGACACAAACAGCCATTGCTTCACTTTTTATCTAATACCTACAGAACACTTTAAATGAGATATAGAGACGTATTTTACGCTCTATTCTCATCTTCTCTTTCCCTATAAAGACTAAGCACAACACTTTTTGCAGACACCATAAACAATAATATTATCAACTTTATAATCTTTCAACGTAAACTGAAGTTCCTCATCAAGACACTCCACATTATGACATTCTGAACAGATAAAATGAGCATGTTGCTTGTCTGTCATTTCATAGTATCTTTTCTTGTCATTAGACTCAAAACCATTCAAAATTCCTGATGCCTCAAACGTTGTAACATTCCTATAAAACGTAGCTTTGTCCATGGTTATCTGAGACTTAATATCTTCATATGCCAAAGGCTGTGATGCCTTAGAAAAAATCTCTAAAAGCATTTGACGAGCAGGTGTGAATTTTAGTTTTTTATTCTTAATAAGTTCTTCTAATTTCATAGATTGATTATACACTATCTAGACTTACTTGAAGTTATGCGACTAAGTTGCATTTAAATAAAATCTCTATATTATTCGCTAATTCATTAAAACAAAGGAAAAATATGAAATTATCAAACTTCGCAGTAGCATCACTTACAACACTTCTTCTAGTAGGTTGTGGAAGCAGTTCTAGCACATCTACATCAGTTGACTTAACAAGTTCTCTTGACTTACCAGATGAAAAAACATTCATCTTTTTTGACAATGAAAGTTCAGACCAGTATCTTTATAATACCACAAGCGATACAAACACAGATATGAATAATGATGACAATGCAACTTATAACATGACAGGTAAAACTGGAAAACTAATTCGATGGGATCATGAAACAGCAGCTGGTGTTGACCAAAAGATTGTAATGTTAAATTATGACTTTGATATCAATAATGGTGACTTAACTTACAATGACTTTCAGTACTTAGGTCATTTTCATGAAGAAGACAACGTAAATACTTTTGCTTCACACTCTAACGAGGAATTTGACCCAGAAGTATCAAGTGATGGTAAAAAAGCTGCATTGGTTTCACTAAATACACATCTTAAGGAACAAGAAGAGGTTAGAGAAGAAATTGCCGAAGCACTTCCAAGTACTGAAGAGCTATGTAACTTCTATGTATTTGAGCATGCTCATGAAGAGGAAAGTACAACAGAAGAGGAACATGAAGAAGCAGCACACATTGCATTAACAAAGTCTGGAAAAGTTTATGTTTACCATGAAGAAGAAGGAGAAGAAGCACTCAAACAAGAGGGAACAGCTTTTGCACTTGAAGGTGTTTCAACATGTGAAGAAGACAGAAGTTCAATTGTTAAAGCAAGTGACTATGGAGTATATATCTTTTCTGCAGAATCACAAACACTCTATTTAGTTGATTCTCATGGTGAAGATTTCCACCAACATAGTAAATGGACAGGAAGCAAGTTTTTACCAACAAACTTTAGCCCAACAGAATTCGTAGGTATTGGTGAATCGGATGATGAAGACGATCATGACCATGACTAAACTTAGTCTACTTACCCTTCTATTATTAGTAAGTAGTTCCCTCTATGCAGAGGAACTACTTGGAGACATTACCATAGAAGACGATGCAAGTAAACAAGAAGAATCGCTCTCTTATTGCTACATTCACAATGTTAAGGCCCTTAGTAAACGTAAAGGTGCTGGGGAAACACTGGGAGACTATCTCTCAGGTGAACTGGGTGTAGAAAGTGCAACTTATGGTTCAGCTGTTGGACGACCAACCGTAAATGGAATGGAAGGCTACCGTGTTGGTATTGCTCAAGGTGGAATTATGCTCAATGACCTTTCAGCAATGAGTCAAGATCACGCCGTTGGACTAAATGCTAAAGTAGCTGAACACTTGGAACTTGTCAAAGGACCAGCTTCTTTACTCTATGGTTCATACAGTGGTGGTGTTGTTCGTACTCTAGGTGAAGAGCATGAAGCAAAACTTCCTAAGGGCTTTGGTGCAAATGCTTCTCTTTCAACTAACTCTGACACAGGGAAAGGAACAGCCAACCTCAAAGCAGAATATGGAAATGATAAATACTTAGGCTACCTAAACTACTATAAAAATGAAGCAGGAAATTACTCTAGTGATGGTCAAGAAATTCAAAACTCAGACACTTCTAGTGAACAACTTCATGGTGTTCTAGGATGGCAAGCCACAGACAATACTGTGGTAAAAGTCTATGCTGATACCATGGATAAAAATTATGGTATTCCCAATAGCACCACTGAACGAACTGACATCGTAATGGAACAAAAACGTTATGGGATTGTCATCCATAATAAAGAACTGGGTAAACTCAAAAATGTTCAAACCGAATATCAGCTTAGTGACTACAAACACTTTGAAAGAGAAGGTTTAAGATACGATGGTGCCTTTGATCAACAACAACAAAGTTTAAGTACAGCTTTTGACTTTACTGTTAATGAGATGGATGGAAACTTTCGTGCAGAACTTCTTGAAAATGAACTCAAAGTCTGTCATGAACATGGTGGATGTAGTGAATTTACAACTCCTGCTAGAACGAGTGCAGAAGATGGTTTTTCAACACAAAACTACTACAACGACAGAGGCATTGCCTACTCTCATGGTCACCCAATGCCCAATACCAAAGAACAAAAACTTCAAATGGGTGTGAATCTCAAACGTTATTATGATGAAGATGAACTTAGCCTTGCTGTTAACACAGTCGTACGAAAGTTAAGCCCTGACAGCTCAAATATTCAAGAGACATGGCTAATGCCTACAGCCATTGATGCTGATTACTACAGTGATGAAAATGACATTGCACTTAGTCTTTCACTGGGTTGGTGGCATACATGGAGTGAAAAATTTACAACACAAGCTTCATTGGCTTATATGGAACGTCTTCCTTCATCTCAAGAGTTACTCTGGAATGGTTTTCACCATGCAACCGAGAGTTATATTTTAGGAGACAGGAACTTAGAGAAAGAACGTTCAGTGAACCTCGATATGAATATGCTTTATGCTCACAATGAAAACTTTAACTCTAAACTTAGTGCTTATTATTACAACTTTTATAATTATATCTATCAATCACCGTTAGCACAAAATGGTGTGGCTGTTATTGATCCATTTCATTTAAGTCCTGTATGGAAAATGAGTGGTGTGAGTGCTAAGATTTATGGATTAGGAATTGAAGAGAGCTATAAAGCAACACTTGGTAAACATAAATTTACCAATACCTTACAACTCAACATGCTAAGAGGTGAACTCAATGGAGGTGGAAACATTCCACGTATGGCTCCTTATAATGCGACAGCAAGTGTTGAACACCAATACAAAAACTTAACCAATAAAGTAAGTTACAAATGGGTTGACAAAGCCCGTAAGACAGCAGTCAATGAGACAGAAACAAATGGATATAAATTCCTAAACGCGTCCATGAACTACGAACAAAAAATTGGAAAAAGCAAACTAAACTACTGGCTTAAAGGTGAAAATCTAACCGATGATATTGCTAGAAATCATATATCATTCCTAAAAGAAACGGCACCTTTACCTGGTCGAGCAATTATTGCTGGTGTTGAATACCAATATTAATTTATATTTTTAGCGTTTGGGGGCAACTGCCCCCCATCTAGTACTTACTTTTCACTAGAACATTTTTTCTTATCATCACATTTATCATCGTGAGAATGTTCACCAGCAAATGAGAAAGAGCTAAGAAGCAAAAGAGCTAAAAATAGTTGACGCATTGAGTATCCTTTCTTTGTTTTTAAGTAATAATTATAATGATAATCGTTTTAAAGTATGGTGAAAAAACAACTTTATAGTTCTAAAACTATATAATTCATCTTTAACTTGAGCATAACAAAATAGGAAGAAGATATAAAATGAAAAAACTCTATATAACCTTAGCTTTAATCATTAGTAGTTTCAGTTGGCTCCATGCTTGTACACTCTGTGGAGACGCTACACAGTTCATTAAAGTCTCTGTTCATGAATCACATACCAACGATATAATGACCTTGGATATCAATTGGGACTTTAGCAAAAAGTTTAGTGCTGAAGCACTCTTAGATCATGATACAAATGGCAATAAAACCTTAGACCCAAATGAGTTAGAAAATATCCATCAAATGATTATGGAGTATCTTGAAATAGAACAGCATCTAAGCTACATAAAATATGTCCCTTCTAACAAAGAATATCAAGATATAGACTATTTAAAGTATAAGCCAAGTAATGAAAAAACTGCTTTTACAAACAATGTATTACACTTCTCCTATACTTTAGATACCAATCTAACACCTACAGAAGAGCACCTACTCTATTTAACTTTTTATGATAAAGCCTCTTTTTTCTCTTTTAAAATAGATAAAGTCATACACGCTTTAGAACAAGATAAAAACAGCACAGCCCTCTTAGAAAACAGTGCTTCTTTTGCACTCACACCTAATCAACAAACACCGTTAAGCTCATTAGAGTCTCTTGGTACTCAAAATCCAAAAGTAACTGAATTAAAAGGTGCTTTAGGATGGCTCAGTCAACAACTCACACAGACTAAAGAGAAAGTGGTGGTGCTTCTAGAAGACATTAAAGAAAATCAAAGTCCTAGCTCTTACTTTTGGTTGCTCTTCTTTTCGCTACTCTATGGAGTCATCCATGCCATAGGACCAGGACATGGGAAAAGTCTGGTTGCTGCTTATTTTCTAGGGAACAATCGCTCTGTAGCCAAAGCTTTTTCTGTCTCTGCTCTCATTGGTGTGGTGCATACTTTCTCTGCCTTTCTTTTAACCTTTACGATTTATTATCTGTTAAACACCTACATGGAGAATTATTTTAGTAACATTGAAACCATGACCACCAAAGTGAGTGCTGTCGTTATCATCATAATTGCACTTTATTTACTCTATAAACGTATTCCTAAACGACCTAAAGTAAAACCACAACTCTCTCCTTGGTCACAAAACAAACCTGACATACCCCATGAACACAGTTGTGGCTGTGGTGCATGTCAAAGCCAGTCAACAGACATTGGAGTTATTCTCTCTGCTGGTATCATCCCTTGTCCAGGAACTGTAACCATCTTTATATTTACACTTAGTTTAGGAGTTTATTGGGTGGGGTTACTCTCTGCTATTTTTATGAGTATTGGGATGAGTCTTATTATTTTCATTGCTGCTTATCTCTCTTTAAAAGTAAGAAAAAATACTTTAAACAATAACAAACTACGCAAAGTTTTAGACTATGGAAGTCTGCTCTTTATTTTTGGGCTTGGTTTCGTATTACTTTTGGCAGGCTAAACATTTTTAAAAATTAAATGCGAATATTTTGCATTTAATTTGCTACTTTTTTATTACCATAGTCAAAAGAGATATTAGGTTCTATCCTTAAAATATTAATACCCAATAACTCCACAATATCAATAACTTTTTCATCATTAGTAATTAAATTAACATTTGACAGTTTTAAGTCACTTAATATAAAAGCCAAAGAAGGATAAACTATTGTTTCTTTTACAGAAAACTTTATTTTACTCTTACCTCTAATAGCATTACCTTCATCAAGTCTTCGTGTATTTATGTCTTCTAAGAGATTATCAATACTTGCATCTTCACGAGAAGAATAAATCACTAAGCCCCCTGATTTCTGTATCATCTTTAAAGCCAATTCAACTTGATTGGCACAGTAACAGTGCATATCGTGATCCATCTCAGAATGCTGTACATCAAAGTGAATATAAACAACTGGTCTCTCCAAATCAAAAAACTTTTGATTCATAATTGCAATATATTCCTGATGGTCATCCTTATAGGCTTTCATCTGAAACTTACCATATTTTGTAAAGACAGTTGCCATCTCAGAATGTATTATTTCGTTTTTTGTATCAACGTAATTATTTATTTTTTTAAAAATATTCATTTTTTGTTCCTTCATGATGAATTTTAAAAGTATATCACTCCATATCATAAATGCAAATTAATCGCATTTATGATACAATCCAAAAATTAAAAAAAGAACCATAAAGGATAGTCATGATTCATTCATTCATTATTACAGGATTTTTAGGTGTCGGTAAAAGTAGTATGCTGACCAATACAATCAAAAACCATTTTACAGATAAAAAAGTCGCCATCATTGTTAACGAATTTGGTGAAATAGGTGTTGACCAAAACATTTTAAAAAATGTTCATAGTGATGTCATAGAGATTTCAGAAGGGTGTATTTGTTGTGAAATGTCCCAAGAGTTTGAAGGTGGTGTCATTGAGATTACTAACAAGTACAAGCCTGACATTCTCTTTGTAGAGACTTCTGGAGCAGCAGAACCTTTCCCTGTCTTTCTTTCACTTCAAAACCTTGGAATATCTGTTGAAGGTGTTATTTGTGTTGTTGATGCCAAAAACTATGATTCATATATGCATAACCCTACAGCCAAATACCAAGTAGGTGGTTCAAATATTATTGTTCTTAATAAAACTGACTTGGTTACGGAAGAAGAGCTTAACCAAGCACAAATAGATATTATCACCTATAAAGAGAGACATGACATTAAGAATACTATGACAGGTAAAAAAGTTTTCAACAACTATTTTCTTCATCATGCAGAACAAGGTGTTCTTCCTAAGGATGTCTTTGAAGGCGTGTACCAAATTGATGAGATTATAGGTCTGGTCACTGATGGTCAGGAACACGACCATCATCATGATGCCATAGACAGAAAAGTTGGGAAGTTTAATAAAAAGATTGACTTTAATGATCTAGATTTACTTTTAAAAGCACTCCCAAAAAATATTTATCGTGTTAAAGGGATGGTCAAAGTAGAGGATGTTCCAACACCACTTATTGTGAATTACGCTTTTGGAAATGTATCTTTTGAAGAGTTAAGTGATTACACTGGAGAGTCTGCTCTTGTTTTTATTGGAGAAGATACGCATAGGGATTTAGAGTTATTGTCTAGTAAATTTGACTATTTAACCATTATTCAAGAGACACATGAACACGAAGACCACGATCATGAACACCATCATCATGACCATAGTCACACACATGAGCATCAGCATGACTAAAAAGATAGGTTTTATATGTTCAAGAAAATAGTTTTTAGTAGCATGATTGGGCTAAATGGCTTTCTCTATGCGAATATCAATGCTGTCGTAAGTATTTTGCCACAACAAACCTTTGTTGAGAAAATTGGTGGAGACCAAGTCCATGTCACCACCATGGTTAAACCAGGAAGTGACCCACATACTTATTCACCCAAACCCTCTCAAATGGTAGCACTCTCTAAAGCAGATGTCTACTTTCCCATCAAGGTTGAGTTTGAAAATGCTTGGCTGGACAAGTTTGCTTATCATAATCAAACGATGAAAATTTCTGATATGACAAAAGGAGTCAACTTTATACCATTAGCAAAACCCAGTTACTCTTTTGAAAAAAAGAAAAGTACACAAAACATACTTTATGAATGGGCAGGTATCTTTAAATTAAAAAAAGGAACATACCATTGGAGTTTTGCAAAAGTTTCAGGAAAATATGCTGATCCAAAAATGAAATTTTTAATGCTACAAGTTACAGGAAAAAATAACGAAGAAATAGTCAAATACAAAAAAAGTGCCGAAGCCCTATTCTATTCAACTGAAGCAAGTATAGTAAGAGATGGTGACATCTTAAATGCTCAGCAAAGTTTCTATGAATTAACTTTTGATGAAACAAAAGATCAAACAATTTTTACACTTGATATTAAACAGAGTGGAAATTATCTTTTTTTACAGAACATATGCCTTTTGAATTTGAAGATAAAGAGCATTTTCTAAAAGATTTGACATATAAAGATATTGAACCCATAGTGTCAGATCCCAAGGATGGCACTCATCACCACCATCATGGAGGAGTAGATCCTCATACTTGGACAGCACCCTCAAATGTCAAAATTATGGCAAAAAATATTTATAATACCTTCGTTAAACTTGATACTGAAAACGCTAGCTATTACAAAGAAAACTATGAGAACTTTCTAGAAGAAATTGAGCAAACAGATAAAACAATAAAAGAAATTCTTACAGCACTACCACTAGGCTCTCAGTTTATGGTATTTCATCCATCGTGGGGATACTTTGCTAAAGAGTATGGACTAACCCAACTCTCTGTTGAAGTAGATGGAAAAGAACCCAAGCCAAAAATGTTACAAAGAATTATAAAAGAAGCGCGACAACAAGGTATAAAAGCAATATTTACACAACAAGAGTTTTCAGATAAAAGTGCCAAAACCATTGCTCATGCATTAAACATAAAAGTTATCAAAGAGACTCCGTTAGCCAAAGATTGGTCAGAAAATTTAATTAAAAAAGCAAAAGCAATTGCCAATAACAACTAATTCTATAAAGCATAGTTTCAAGGAGATTCACCTACAATGGCTTACATGAATAGTAATGAAATTAAAGAAGAACTCAATCTAAAAGGGATTAAAAATACTAAAGCTAAAAGTATTTTACTCCATATTTTAAAAAGCAGTCACGCGCCTAAAGATGTGAATACACTCTATGAAGCATGTTCAAAAATGACCTCTGTAAACCTTGCAACAGTCTACCGATCACTACGACAGTTTAATGAGAAAGATATTGTCCAAGAGTTTTTAGGCAGTGATGGAGTAGCCCAATATGAGTACATTCACCAAGGAGCAAAATCTCATCCTCATTTCGAATGTGAAACATGTCATCAAGTTTTCTGTTTGGGTGAATTAAAATTTGAGGATGCCCTTTATTTCTCCAACATGGCAAAACAACATAAAGTCAACAGCATTAATATGACCCTTAGAGGCGTATGTGATCATTGTCAAGAGAATCACTAAGCGACCTTTTTAAGTTGCTCTTTTTGATATATACTCTTATAGTAAACTAAGTCATAAATCATACGGTTTTTAACTTTTTTAATATAGTCTAGCGCTGTTAACCCATTCATATCTTTAGCGTAGAGGTTAATACCATGATTAAGGAGATATTGTACCATAATGGTATTCTCCTGTTCAATTGCTGTCATTAAGAGTGTTTGACCCTTGTCATTTCTCATCTTAATATCTTTAACTAACTCTAGAAGTAAAGAAAAAGTCTCTAAATTATTACTTTGAATGGCATGAAAAAGAGCATGATAAGTAGGTTTAACCATAAGGCTAATGTTATGACTTAAAAGTAAATCAATATTATGTTTATGTGATGTTCTAATTGCCCAAAAAAGAGCATTTTGTCCATCAGTATCACGAGCGTTGATATCTACATTCTCAACTAAAAACTCTTCTAACATTAATCGTTCTTTAGCCATCTCTAAAAAATTCTGACTCTGAGTCACCATCCTATTTACTTTAAACCTTGTCATAATTTACTCCTAATATTTTTAATAAAATATTATAATTAATATTAGTTCATAATATATATAAAAAATTGATTAAATTTTAATCATAATTAGTTATTTAAGTGAGTGTATTTTAATTAGTACTGGAAGGGTGAATGAAAGATGAAGGTTAAAAGATACCAGTAATGGTACCTTTTAGTGTTATTATAAATCTTCTTAACTATACTGACGCTGGAGTTTCATCATTAACGATGTCATCCATTGTTTTAGCTAAGTCTCTGGCTAAGTCTTGATAGTTTCTTCCTACTGCAAGTAGTTTTTCTTGACTAGCCCTTCCTGTTTTTAGAAGTTCTTCTTTAGAAGAAGAAAGTGTTTTGTTAAGTGTGTCAGCAATACTGTCCACATCAAAACTACTAAAATACGTCTCATCTTCATTAAAGACAGAACGGTTTTTGTCATTATCTATCATTAACGATGGTAGACCACAACTCGCATAATGAATTACTTTGTTCGCAATAACAGTGTTATGGAAAACATTTGATGGTAAAAGTGCGATACCTACATCATTTTTACTAATAACATTTCTCAGTTTTTCTAAGGTATCTATACCTTCGTGTAGCGTGATCTTATCACTAAGCTTTGGATAACTTGATAAAAGTGCACGGATATAACCTTTTTCTGAAACTACTATCTCTAAGTGCCAGTTTGTCAATTCTATTTTCTCAAATGCATCAAGAACAACATCAAACTCTCTTAACTGATCCATTGTTCCAACATTAATAAAGCGAACAACATCACTCTCAGTTGACTTATGTTCAGTTAATTTCTCAGGATCTAGTCCAATAAATAGAGGGAAGCTTTTAACCTGGATATTTGGGAAAAATGCTTGGTGTGCTTCAGGAGAAGGAGGTAAAAAGAGATCACAATGGTTTGCTAATTCATCTCTCTTTTTAATCTTCATCGTATATTTAACACGGTTAAAAATTCCTGAAGGGGTAAATGACTGACTCAACTCTAAGGCATGATGTTGTTTAGGATAAGAAACTCTATACCCTACTTTATAGTTATACTCTTCTTTATGCTTAAGAACATTTTCAAGTACCTCTTTTTTATTACGTACAAAAATAAAGTCATACTGTGTTAAGTCATTACCCGTACTAAGATATTCAATAATCTCATTCTGATATTTTTTAGGAACAATTAATTCATTTCCTATTCTTTGATACGTATGTTTATAGCTGGTAATGTACACAATATCAACTTCCCAATACTCTTTTAAATATTTATCAAATAAGGTAGTAATTGTTCCATTAGAGCTGTATTGTTCTTGATCAGTTATAAAAAGCATTTTATTCATTGTTATTCTCCTCTACTAAATCTTTATTGAAAGCATCTTCATCAAATTTTTTCCCTAAGAATTCACAGATTAACTCTACATCTCTCTGGGCATTTCCTAAACATGAAGTAGCACCTGGAGAAGGTGTCATATTGAAAATGATTCCATCTCCTGTATTAATAGTCGCTTCACCCAACATCAACTTTTGATTCTCTTTATCTAGAATCTGCCCACGAACACCACCAAAATTTTTGGCATATTGTATGTCTGACACTTTTAGTGAAGGTATAATCTTTTGAGCATCTCTTAAGAAGGCTCTCTTACCAAAATACGGTATTTCAAAAAGATAATTTCGTAAAATATAACTACGAATTTCACCATCTTTAAATAGGTCATAAAATATTTTCACAACATTAGTATCTAGTTTTAAGGTCTTAAAGAAGTCTATGTAAGTACCTGGTTTAAAACGCTCTAATTTTGGTATAACCAATGCTGTAGGTCCAAAACGTGTTGCACCATCTAAAGTTACATCCGGGTCACCATGTAAAGCAGCAAAAGGAAGTTTAGGGTTCTGTACCATATAAACTTTCCCCTTAAGGATAGCTCTATCTGTCTTATAAAAGCTTCCTGCCATAGGTAATTGTCCGTAATTTAAACCGTGTCCCATTTTATGAGCTAAGAAAAGACTGTGTGCACCAGCATCTACCACTACCATTTTTGACTTGTAAACCTTGCCATCCGTTGTAGTAACATGGAAAACATCGTCTATTTTTTTAATATCATCTACTTGAGAATTGTAAAAAATATCCGTTTGAATCTCTGTGTTCTTTTTAGCATTTTCTATAAAAGTATCACTTAGTAATTTAAAGTTTACCGTTGTATATTCATCTTGCGCACCCATACCAACAATCTCTTCGTTACGACCATTACCATGTTCATCAATTACCAATTTTGGCTCAATCTCTTCAAGCTTGGCTTTGTCATAAAGTTCAAGATATGGATAAAGAGATTTAAACTCTTTATAACGGTTTTTGATAAAACGACATTCGCTGTACCCAATACCAATTGCCATCTTTTGATGTTTGAACATAACACTATCTTGGTAGCCATACTGTAAACAATACTTCTCAACCATTTTAGCTGTACGCTTTACTTTTTTGGCTTTTTCCAAGGTATAGTTTGTTTCAATGTCTCCACAGTGGATGGTTTGAGAATTGGCTCTGGCATTTGAGTTTAATGTCGCAACCTCTGCATATTTTTCAAGTAGGGCAATTTTACTAACATCTGTGTAATAACTTAGTTCATAGAACAAAGCTGCACCAGACACACCACCCCCAACAATAATTACTTCATAAGTATCATTTTCATTCATTTTGATTACATCCCTTTATAAAGTTGTCTTGGTCTTACAATTTTTGACTGTTTATCTTCTATTGATTCAATCCATTGACTAATCCATCCAATTGTTCTTCCAATTACAAAGATTGCTGTAAACATCTCTTTTGGAATTTTCAGTGCTGTTAAAATAACTCCTGAATAGAAGTCAATATTTGGATATAGGTTTCTTTTTACAAAATATTCATCCGATAACGCAATTTCTTCAATTTTAGAAGCAATTTCCATTAAGTGAGAATCTAGTTTGAGTTCCACTTTAAGTTCGTCTTGTAGCCCTTTTAAAACTCTTGCACGTGGATCAAAGTTTTTGTAAACTCTATGTCCGAATCCCATAAGTTTAAATGAATCATTTGGATCTTTTGCTTTAGCAATGTATTCATCAACATTGTCTACAGAACCAATCATTTCAAGCTGTGCAATTACCGACTCATTCGCACCACCATGTGCTCTTCCCCATAATGCATTAATTCCTGAAGAGATAGCCACATAAGGGTGCGCTCCTGTTGAAGCTACGCCTCTTACAACCGTAGTTGAAGCATTCTGTTCATGGTCAGCATGAAGTGTAAAGATACTATCTAAAGCACGTACTTCAACTTCTTTAATAAGTGCTGGACCTTCTTTTGTCATTTTCATACGTTGATGAGGGTAAGCACGCATCATAAATAAAAAGTTTTCTGTAAAACTTAAATTTACATCAGGCTGAACTGAAGGGTACCCAATGTAATGACGATACGACATGGCAGCAATGGTTGGTATTTTTCCTAAGATACGGTATGCCATCTCATCATAATCTTCTTGATGATTAAGGTCAAGGTGTTCAAAGTGGAATGATGCCAATGCAGTAACAGCTGATGAGAGTGATGACATAGGATGTGCACCATCAGGAAATGCTTTAAAAAGGTTAGTGAGTCCATCATTTAAGAAAGATCGGTGACGAAGCTCTAAGTCAAAGTCAATCAACTCATCTTCAGTTGGTAAACTTCCATGTAATAAAAGGAAACATGTCTCAAGGTAGCTATGTTTAGTAGCTAAGGTTTCGATATCAATTCCTTGATAACTTAGTTCCCCTTTTTCTCCATCAATAAATGTAATTGAAGAAGTACATGAAGCTGTAGAAGTTAAGCCCACATCATAAGTAAAGAGTCCCGTATCTTTATAAAAAGAACGAATGTCCACAACATCTGGGCCTTTGGTACCTTTTAAAATATCATAAGTATATTCTTTTTTTTCCCCATCTATGTCAAGTATGATGGTTGCCTTATTTTGATTTTCCACTATTGATCCTTTTTATTTTGTTTACACTTCCGTCTCGCCCATTTTACTGTTTCAACATTAGTCCTACATTCATCATAACAAAGTAAAATCGTGAAAGAGTCGCATAATATACTCTAATATTAACTATTCTATCTATATCTTATAAAATACTCACTCTTTATCACTCACTTTTTTATTGCTTAAGCTCCTTATACACAAGGAAAAACATGCTTTGATAAAGATTAAGCATCATTTGGCTAAAGTAGTTTTAATTCGACAATAGGACGACTTATGAAAAAAGACAAATTAAAAGGACTCATTTGGGGTTCATTACTCGCAGATGCTTATAGCTTGGGTGGTCATTGGCTTTATGACCAAAGAGAATTAGAAAGTTCAATGCTTAACTTCTCTGGATTAAATGACCCTTTATGTCCTTACCATCCTACAAAAAAAGCTGGTGATTTAACACATTATGGTGACCAAAGTCAATGGCTTTTAGAGTATATGAACGATGCTGAAATCTACGATCCATTTGCTTTTGGAAAGATTTGGCAAGACAAAATGACTGAGTATACGGGCTATAAAGATGGTGCTACAACTACCAGTTTAGCTAATATGAACGCAGGAACTTCATTTTTAGCTGCTGGTTCAGATTCTCAAGATCTTTCTATTGTAGGAAGACATGCTGCTATTATTTTTAGTATTGAGAATGTTGATGATATCATAGAATCAGTGAAATTTCATACCTGTTTAACCCACATGAGTAAAGACATGATAGATGCTAGTAAATACATTACAGAAGTTACCTTAGCCATGATTCACAACTTAGATGTTGTAACAACAATAAAAGAACGTGCAGCATTTTATGGCGAAACTGTTAACACAGCTGTTAATGCTGCATTTGAAGCCAAAGACATACCTACCAATGAAGCCATTAGAGCCTTAGGTCGTACCTGTGATATCAAAGATGCTTTGGCTTCAACAATTTATTTACTTATAAATTATTATGATGACTTTGAAGCACTCTTAAAAGCAAATGTATTAGCAGGTGGTGACTCAGCAGCACGTGGGATGATAGCAGGGATGATTCTTGGTGCAAGATATGGATTTGAAGCCATTAAGCCTTCTTGGATTGAAGAACTTAATGAATATGAAAAGTTAAATCATCTGATAGACTAAAATCTACAACAATGCTAATGTATAGTAATTAGTATAGGCAAATATCAGCCCTATTGCAACAGCTACAAAAAAGAGATGTTCGATAGGGTTAGATTCAATAAAAAAGATATCCATAGACTTATTATTAGACAAAAAGTAAATGGGTACAATAAAGAGTAAAGCCCAAATTATATTCGTCATTAATATTTCTGTAGTCGTAAATAATGCTTCTGTATCCATCGAAAAAAGAAGAATTGAACCATCTACTAAAAAGTTTGCGACAATGGGAAACAAAGCAATTATATAAATGGTTATGAGTGTAAATGCTCTCGCAAACTTACAACGCAATAATATTCCAGCAATCATAAAAAGACCTATTAGGCTAGGGAAAGCCTTCATTAAAAGTGAACTTCCCTCATACCGAATAAGTTCTAGTAACAAGAAGCTCAACGCCAACGCTACTAACCAAATAACAACTACTGTTACTTTCTTTTTGAAAGAACTTCCCTCTGAATATAGTGTTAGCATTTGTTTTTCCTTATTTTTTTATGTTACATTATATCGAATATATATAATTCTATAATAAGAATATTTAGTCAATTTTATTTATTAAGTATTAAGTTATTTTCCACTATAAATAGCCCTATACAATATAAGGTTAATAATGAACTATTCAATTATTGCACACAATGCAAACTACATCCCACCTGTACAGAAACCAAACTTAACATTTTTTCCTCAAGTTGGAGAACAAGGAATCCGTGATTTACTCTCTAGATTTTATGCCTGCTTAGACAAAAGTGCCATTCGCTCTATTTTTCCTCCTGAAGATGCTGAAGGTATGGAAATAGCTGCGCAAACTTCTGCTGATTTTTTCATTCAAATTTGTGGTGGTCCTGCTTATTTTAATCAAAGACATGGAATGCCAAGAATGCGTGGGAGACATATGCCTTTTACCATTACTGCTGAGGGAAGGTTACATTGGCTTACTTGTTTTGAACAAGCACTCAAGCCATTAGAATCATCTGTTAAAGACGAAGACTTACAAAGTTTTTGGAATTATATTAATGGTTTCTCAATCATGATGATAAATACACAAGGTTAGGAATTTAGTCCTAACACAAGAAGTAAAAGGGGAGGGAAGAATATAATGTATACAGGGAGTATTATTTACATCATAAGCCTAGTGAACTTCACTAGCTTAAAAAAACACCTTCTCGTGTTAGGCTTCATGTAGTATACTAACTTTCTGTGTACATTATGTGTAGTAATATAGTTTATACAAATAATTATTAAAATAAGGGATTATAACTTTAAGGGTAATATCAATCCAACTTGGGATTAAATCCTAACATAGATAATAAAAGGAAAGAAGAAAATCATTAATTTTAGGGAAATCATAATGAAATTGATATAAGCTTAGTTAGCTTATATTTTTAGCTATGTTAGTCATGGTGGAATTATACATTTTTCACGTGTATATTACGTGTAGTAATATAGCTTATACAAATAACTTTAAAAACCATAGCTTATAATAGGAGCTTCTTACTACTATGCTCTACCAAAATGATAACCTTACCTATAATTGTCCACAATGTGGAGATAAACTAAACATCTTTTTTAAGTATTCAAAACTTATCAAATGCCAATCTTGTAGCTCAGCTATTTTTCTAGAAGATAAAAGTGTTCGACTTATTGGAGAAGGTTCTACTTTAAGTCCTGAACCCTCACTTATTGAACTACATAAAATGTTCAAATTACAAAATAAAACTTTTACAGCACTGGGGAAAATACGTTATGGTTATGGTCGTGGATTTTGGGAAGAGTGGTTCTTAAGAGATGAAAAAAATCAAGAATTTTGGCTAAGTATTGATGAGGGTGATTTTGTTTTAGAAGAAAAAAATAAACTATCTCTTCCCTTTAAAGACTTTTCTAAATTTAAAGTTGGATCTCGTCATGGTAAATACATTGTCACCGAAAAAGGTGAAGGTACTTGCATTGGTTTTGAAGGTGAACTTCCTGAAAACATTAACATAGATGAGAAGCATCAATACATTCACCTTAGTGAAGGAGGTGGACATCTAGTAACACTTGAGTTTACAAAGAACTCAAGCCAAACCTTTAAAGGTAAATGGATTGATCCACTGGATATTGAGGTCCTAAACTAATGAGCCAAGTAAAAAGCATAAAATGTACCAACTGTGCAGCACCTCTTAGCCTCATTGGTGGGGGACGTGTTGAAAGTATCACTTGTTCATACTGTAAATCTGTGCTTGACTTAAATGACAATTACAAAGTACTCAGTAATTTTAAAAATGTTAAAGAATCACAAAAACTGCCTTTTGCAATCGGAATGGTTGGTCGAATTAAAGATATTGACTATACGATTATAGGTCGTGTAACCTATGCTGCAAGAGAGTACCCACATGGAGAATGGACAGACTTCTTACTATTTTCTCCTCTCTATGGTTATGCCTACTTAACCTATGAAGATGGTCACCTTATCTACTCCAAACGTAACCGAACCTTTCCAAATGTAACTTGGTCAGAGTTAACACAACACTCTAGCATAGGTGTTGACCGAAAAGACTTCACACCATTTGACCACTATGAAGCAAAAATCGTTTACATAGAAGGTGAACTTACATGGTTAGCCAAACGTAATGACAAAACTTACTTTGTTGACCTTATTAACCCACCTTTTGGCATCAGTGCTGAAAAAACAAACTCAGAAATTGAGTACTATAAGTCTGAGTACCTTGACAGTACAACTGTCTACGATGCTTTCAACATTGAAGCAGAAGATGAAGCTAAAACATTTAATGTCTTAAAACCTTTTAAACGTCCATTTTTAAAGTCACTCTCTTACATTGCTTTTTTCGTTC
Source organism: uncultured Sulfurovum sp. (assembly GCA_902727895.1). GTDB lineage: Bacteria > Campylobacterota > Campylobacteria > Campylobacterales > Sulfurovaceae > UBA1140. The sequence goes on along the minus strand of CACVAP010000053.1, from coordinate 15,762 downwards.
TTTTTATTATTGCCTTATTTGCTCTGGTTGGCAATGTAGATGGTTCAGGAAAACTCATTAAAAGTATTTCTGCTGACAATCAGGCTGTAAAGAGTACTGACTTTACTGTAAATAGTAGTAAATACTTGGTTGACTTGGAACTACGCGCCTCTAAAGCTAAGGAACTCAACAACTTTAACTTACAAATCCATAAAGACAAGAACATTATTTTTTCACTTACCCCACAGTCTGCTTATATATTTAACAGCAAGACCAATCATATAGAAAAGAAACTACACCCTTGGGACAAAGATAGTAAAAAAGTTCGAGTATCATTAAACCTAGAAGAACTTGGTACCTACCATCTAAGTATTAAACCTATTAATCCAAGCATCAAGTCTACACTCTTTATACGTATTAATGAAGCTTCTTCAAGGCTTAACTACCTTGGCTGGTTCTTTGCTTTTACCTTTATACTATGGATACTTTACAAGTTTTACCAATGGCGTTACAAACGAAAACTTGCCTATGAACGAGGTATTGATATAGAAAATGAAGATTTAGAACATAATACAAAAAGTGGAATAATCACGATTGTTCTTATAATCATTGCCATAGCTATAATCATAGCTTTTGGTAACTAAGGAGTTCTTATGGCAAAATTTATAATACTCTTTTTCTTAATTACTGGTGGAGCTGTTAGCTACTTCACCTACACAGGTGCAGGGCAAGAACGTCTTGAGACCTTAGAAAAAGAGAATATACACCGTACAGGTAGTTCTTCTAGCTCAAGTGTGCGTTCAAACTCTTACCGTACTGGTAACTCTTCTGGTTGGAGTGGTGGTTCCTCTTACAATTCTGGAGGTTACAGCTATGGAAAATAATACACTAAATTACAAGGAAATAATATAATGGAAACATCTCACATCTCAGGTCTATTCTCTGTACTCATCTATGCTGGTCTAGGTATCGCAGTTTTTGCATTGGTACTCTTACTCGTAGAAGTAGCAACCAAATACTCTATTAACCGAAAAATTGCAGATGATGGCAACATTGCCTTAGCAATTGTATTGGGTTCAATGATTATTGCCCTTGGTATGATTATCTCAGCAGCCATTCGTTAAATGTCAACATCTATAGACAGTAAAAGCAAAGAAGTAGCCCTACTCTTTGGTACTTTTCTTATTGCTATCTCAGGACTTGTTTACCAGCTCTTAGAAGGAACGCTCTCTTCTTACTTACTAGGAGACTCTATTTACCACTTTTCGTTGGTAATCGGGCTGTTTATGTCTTCTATGGGTATTGGTGCTTGGCTTTCACGTTTTATAGAGAATCATTTAGAACGTGCTTTTGTACAACTTCAACTTAGTATTGCCCTTTTAGGTGGTTTTTCTGCCTTTATTTTGTTTTTTGCTTTTGCCTACATAAATAACTATGACCCTTTTCTTTATCTAGTTACCGTTTTTCTAGGTTCAATGTTAGGAATAGAGATTCCTCTTATTATTCGTATACTCAAAGAGAGTTTTTCACTTAAAACAAATATCTCTAACGTTTTTACAGTAGATTATATAGGTGCACTCTTTGCCTCTTTGCTTTTTCCTTTGGTTTTAGTACCACAACTGGGTCTTATGCAAACTTCTTTTCTTTTTGGATTACTCAACCTTTTTGTAGCGACCATGTCTTGGTATATTTTTCGTGAGCTACTTGGAAAAAAATACATTCTCTACCTCTTGACAGTTTTTGTCATCTTAGTGTTAGGTTTTTGGCAATCGAGTAAACTAACTACTTTATTGGAGAATAAGCTCTATAAAAACAACATTATTTACGCAACACAAACACCTTATCAAAAGATAGTGATTACAGGGAACAATGGTCGTTTTCAATGTTATATTAACGGAGCCATTCAGTTTGATAGTATTGATGAACACCGATATCATGAGTCTTTAGTTCACCCTGCTATGCTCCACAGTCCTAAACATGAAAACATACTCATCATTGGTGGAGGAGATGGTATGGCGCTACGTGAAGTACTAAAGTATGATGACGTAGAAAATATTACCTTAGTAGACTTAGATCCTATGATGACCAAAATTTTCAAAGAAAACAAAACACTAAGTAAACTTAATGACAATGCTTATGAGAGTAGTAAGGTAACCGTTATCAATCAAGATGCATGGAAGTTTATGGAAACATCTCAGACACTTTACGACGTGATTATATTAGATTTACCCGATCCAAACAACATTTCTCTTTCACGTCTATACTCTCAAGTTTTTTATAAAATCTTAGCCACAAACCTTTCCCGTTCTGGAGTCATGGTAACCCAAGCATCTTCACCCATGTTTACCCCAAAAGCTTTTTGGAGTATAAAAGAAACCATGGCAAGTACAGGACTTGAAACAAAGGGCTACCATACTTATGTACCAAGTTTTGGAGAATGGGGTTTCGTGATGGCTTCTAAATTTCCTATTCACTTTGAAAAGTACACACCAAGAGACGACTTAAAATATCTCAATAAAGATGTTCTAACGCGTATGGAAATTTTTGAAAAAGACATTGCCCAAGTTGAGGTAGAACCTAACAAACTTAGTAACCACAAGCTCATTGAATACTATAACGAAGGATGGGATGTTTGGTATGAGTAACACCATACAAACCCCTTACTTTGTGATGTATGAAAAAAAGCTCATACATAACCTCAAAAAATTAAATGAGTTAGAAGAAAAAGCAAATATTCACATCTTGCATACAGTAAAAAGTTTTAATCAAGACACTGTCTTACCCATAATAAGCGCTAAACTCTCAGGCATGAGTGTCACCAGTCCTAAAGAGTTAGACATAGCTAAAAAAGCCAATGCTAAAAAAGTTCACCTCTATGCTCCTGCTTTTAAAGAAGAAGTTTTAAAAGAGATGATTCCAAATATTTCAACCCTTTCTTTAAACTCTTTGACACAATGGCAAAAGTTCTTGTCACTTCCTGTTTCTAAAGGATTACGTATTAATCCTAAACTCTCTTTAGCCATTCCAACCCATTGTAATCCTAATCTAAATTCTTCAAGATTGGGTGTTGATTTTGTTGATTTTTTAGACATATACCATGACAATAAAAGTCAATTTGAAGAACTAGAAGGCTTACACTTTCATGCACTATTTCAAGATAAAACAGAAGGTCTTAGTTTACTTCTTGAACACATTGTAAAATACTATCAAAAAGTTTTACCACAACTAAAATGGATTAATCTTGGTGGAGGACATAACTTTACAGATGCCAATTATGATGTGAATAACTTTGTAAAACTACTTGATAATTTCCAGACAAAATACCCAAATATAAAACTTTATTTTGAACCAGGAGAAACGGTAACTAAGGGCTGTGGAGACTTTATGACAACTGTCTTAGACATTGTCGTTACAGAAGATATTGAGGTTGCTATTCTTGACACTTCTATTGAAACCCATTTACTTGATGTCGCCATAGTCAATCAATCACTCCAAGTAAAAAATACTCAGAAAAAAGTGACACCCTACTTCTATGAACTTAGTGGAAATTCTTGTCTACAAGGTGACCTCATTGGTAAATACTATTTTACAGAGCCTTTACAGATAGGAGACACAATTGTATTTGAAGACATGATGCCTTACACCATGGTAAAGATGACTGAGTTTAATGGGATGGAAAAAGCAAGGTTTTATCTTCAGTAAAAATAAGCGTTTATTTTATTTTTTTAATACCAAAGGTTAAAAAAGATAGTAAAATGGATTAATGATGGATTTAGAGGGGTTTATCAAGGTTTTAGGTTAAATCTTTAAATTTACAGGGTGTAATGTAAATTACACCCTCAAATAATCAAAATATTATTGACATCCAACACATTCTTGAGAACGGTCTTCAACATCATCAGAAGTTTCAGGCGATTGACTTCTTAGGTAGTAAGTTGACTTTAACCCAAACTTCCATGCATTCATGTAAATCTCATTTAAGTACTTACCTGATGCTTTATCAAGTGTAATGAAAATATTAAGCGACTGACCTTGGTCAATCCATTTTTGTCTAATAGCTCCAGCTTTAACCAACACATTTTGATCAAGATCATAAGCAGGTGTATAGTAACCCCAAGTGTCTGCTGACAATTTTGGTGCACATACAGGAATAAGTCCTGACAAGTTTTCTTCAAACCATTTACGTTTGTAAACTGGTTCAATCGCTTGTGTTGTTCCTGTCAAAATAGAGATTGATGAAGTTGGAGCAACAGCCATTAAGTAACCATTACGCATTCCATCTGTTTTTACTTTCTCTTTCAATTTTGCCCAATCATGGGTATACCCAAAAAGTCCACCACGTTCAACAAGTTTACAGGCTTCTTCGTTCGCATTATCAATTGGGAAAATTCCTTTTGACCAGTCTGAACCTTCAAAAGTAGGATACTGTCCTTTTTCAATTGCCAAGTCAGATGAAGATTTAATAGCGTGGTAAGAGACTGATTCCATCACTTCATCGATTTTAAAGAAATGCTCGTTTGAACCCCAAACAATTTTTTCTTCAGCCAACATCTGTGCCTCACCCATAACACCCAGACCAATAGAACGTGACTTCTCATTTGTCTTTTTAACTTTTGCCAATGGATAAAAGTTTAAGTCAATAACATTGTCAAGCATTCTAATGGCTGTTGGTACAACTCTCGCTATGTCTTCATTTGTATGGATTTTAGAAAGGTTGATTGATGCTAGGTTACAAACAGCTGTATCGCCATCAGTTAACTCTTTGTCTACCATCCAAACTTGTTTACCATTTAAACCATCAAGTGCTGTCACTTTCTTAGCTGGCTTTGTCATACCATTGTCTACGGTTAACATTTCTTCTTCTTCAAAAACGTCAACTGTTCCATCACTGTAAGTCAATTTAATCTTATAGTGATTTGGTGCTGTGTTCTGGAAAATCTCTGTACAAAGATTTGAAGAACGGATAATTCCTGCATGTTTGTTAGGGTTTGACTTGTTTGCTGTATCTTTAAAAGTTAAGAATGGGTTACCTGTTTCAAAGTATGAACGTAAAATTTCTTTCCATAACCCTTTAGCCGAAATGGTCTCTCTAGCAATATCATCTGTCCCAGCTTCTAGCTCTAGGTAACGTGCTTCAAACTCTTTTCCATACATGTCTGTTAACTCTCTAACTTCATACGGGTCAAAAAGTGTCCAACGTCCATCTTCTTCAACACGTTGCATAAACAAGTCATTTAACCATAAAGCAGGGAAAAGATCATGTGCTCTTCTTCGCTCTTCACCCGAGTTCTTTTTAAGATCAAGGAAATCACGTACATCAATGTGCCAAGGTTCAATGTAAACAGCAATAGCACCTTTACGTGTTCCAAGTTGGTCAACTGCAATGGCAACGTCGTTGGCAATCTTTAAGAACGGTACAATTCCACCTGCTGCATGTTTATGTCCATCAATAAATGAACCCATACCACGAACCTGTGACCAGTCCCAACCAATTCCACCACCAAATTTAGAAAGCAGTGCCATCTCTTTGTAAACATCGAAAATACCTTCAATGTTGTCTGGACTTGAACCAATGTAACATGATGACAACTGGTGTCTAGGTGTACGTGCATTTGACAAGGTTGGTGTTGCAGCCATAACTTCAAACTTTGACAAAATGTCATAAAACTTTTTTGCCCATGTTTGACAATCAAATTCATTTTGTGCCAAGAACATCGCAACCCCCATAAAGAGTTGTTGAGGAAGTTCCATGGGAACGCCATTTTTGTCTTTAAGTAAATAACGGTCGTAAAGTGTTCTAATACCAAGGTAGTTAAACTGTAAATCACGTTCAGGTTGTAAATAGTCATTTAAATCATCAAGGTCATACTTGTCTTTTAAACCAAGAAGAATTCTTCCTTCTGCTTCTCCACGTTCAAAGTACTTCGTTAAATGGAAGTAAGCTTCTCCTTTAGTTCCACCTACATTACGTCCTACTGTATGATATAAATCATACAAGAAGAGCCTAGAGGCCACAAACGTCCAGTTAGGCTTGTCGATGTCTATCTTATCAACAGCTGTCTTAATAAGTGTCTGTTGAATGTTTTCAGAAGTCATCATGTCTTGAAACTGTAAATTAGCGTCAACTTCAAGTTCACTTTGACTTACGCCTTCTAAACCTTCTACTGAAGATGAAGTATTTTTTTGAATTTTTGTGATGTCTAAAGTCTCAACACGACCATTTCTTTTTACAACTCTTATCATGTAACTTCTCCTTGATTATATCTATTATATTACTTAAAATTTACTTTGTAATTTGTTAAAAATTATTATCTATTATTTATTTAAATTATTTATCTATATTTAATAACGTTGGCTAAAGCCAACCCTACGAACTTCAAATTATATTAAAATTAACTACCTAATAGGAATCGGTTTTAGCCGACATAATATATTTTATTTAAAAACTCTTTTGAAAATTGCATCTACATTTTTAGTGTAATAATCAAAATTGAAACACTCTCTAATATGCTCTTCACTTAATGACTCAGCAAGTTCTTCATCTGCTAGTAAGTGTAAAAGGTAAAGTGATTCCCCTTTTTCATTGGTACTTGCTTTACCTTGTTGAATCTCTTCCCAAACTTTCATGGCATTTCTTTGAACAATTCTATAAGCATCTTCTCTTGATACACCTTGAAGAGGTAACTCAAGTAATACTCTTTGAGAGAATACCAATCCACCTGTTAGGTTCAAGTTCTTCATCATATTCTCTGGCATTACCGTTAAGTTAGCAATAACATTGTTCATACGGTGCATCATAAAGTTAGTTGTAATGAATGCATCTGGTAACCAGAATCTTTCTGTAGATGAATGAGAAATATCTCTCTCATGCCATAACGCAACATTTTCCATAGCAGGTGCTGCGTAAGCTCTAATCATTCTTGCAAGTCCTGTAATGTTCTCTGTAAGAATTGGATTTCTTTTATGAGGCATTGCAGATGAACCTTTTTGACCTTTGGCAAAGAACTCTTCTGCTTCATATACTTCTGTTCTTTGTAAGTGTCTAACTTGTACGGCAAACTTTTCAATAGAAGAAGCCATGGTTGCTAATGCTGTTGCAAGTCTTGCATATCTATCTCTATGAACAACTTGGTTTGAACAAGGCTCAGGTTTTAACCCTAACTCTTCCATCGCATATTCTTCAAGCTCAAGTGGTGCATGTGCAAAATTACCCATAGCACCAGAGATTTGACCTACTGCAATAACATCCATAGTCTGCTCTAAGTTTAATAAATGTCTTGCCATTTCATCATACCAAACAGCCAGTGTCAAACCAAAAGTAATAGGCTCTCCATGAATACCATGAGATCTACCTACCATAAGTGTCATCTTATGTTCAAGGGCACGTTTTTTAATTGACTCCATTAGCATCTTTGTATCAGCAATAATAATTTCTAATGAAGCTTTCATCTGAAGTGCTACACCAGTATCAACTGCATCCGAAGATGTCATACCATAGTGGAACCATCTTGACTCTTCACCCAATGATTCTGAAACAGAAGTATTAAAAGCAATTAAGTCATGTCTAGTAATCGCTTCAATCTCTTCGATTCGCTCAACTGAGAAAGTAGCATTTTTAACAATTTTGTCTGCATCGTCTTGAGGAATCTTTCCAAGTCTCGCCCAAGCTTTTACAGCTGCTTTTTCAACTTCAAGCCATGCTGCGTATCTTGCATGTTGTGTCCACTTTTCTTCCATCTCGGGTCTTGCGTATCGTTCTACCATTTCTCATTCCTTGCACATAGAGTGTTAGATTTTTATGATAGAATTCTATCCAATTCGACTAAAAAAGAGGTAAAAATATGCCATTCGTAAAACGTCCTTTCCATGTAGAAAAACCTATTAAAGCATTTCTATATATTATGCATAAATTCAACTTTACCCAAGGAGAATCACAACGACTTATTGCTAGAGGTCGTGTGATAATTAATGGTGAATCTATTTTTGATACAGGTGCCATTATAGAAGGTGATATTGAAGTCGTTTACTTTGAGCCAAAGAGCCGAGGAGCAAAACCTATCTTTGTCAACAAGGACTTTTTAGTTTTTGACAAACCTTCTGGCGTACTCGTCCATCCAAATACAATGGCAACTGAATACTCAATGCTTGATGAAGTCAGAACACACTCTGGACAAAATGCCAATGGTACACATAGAATAGACATGGAAACTTCTGGTCTTTTTCTTGCCTCACGTCATAAAGATGCAGAACGTTTTTTAAAAGGTTCTTTTGAGAAGAAGACCATTAAGAAACAATACTTAGCATGGGTAACAGGAAAATTGACAGAACCTTTTACCGTAGAAGCTTCTATCTGTGTACGTAATGACTACACCACTAAAAAGCATAAAGTAGAGATTTGCGAGAAGGGTAAGAAGGCGACTACAGATTTCATACCCCTAGAGTACGATGAAGAATTAGATACTACCTTAGTAGAGTGTAAACCTCATACAGGAAGACTACATCAGATACGTATTCATTTGTTTCACGTGAAACATCCTATACTAGGTGACCCAATTTATGGAACATCATTTGAAGCTTCTGACAAGTATCTTGACATGAACATAAGTGATGAAGAGCGTTCCATAGAGACAGGTGCTACTCGCCTACTCCTACATGCACATGCTTTACATTTTCCTTATGGAAATCAATATAGTATATTTACAAGGGTTGATTTTTTAGAAGCCAAGAAAGAGATTTGTGCAAAAGAGAAACGGAAGTTTTTTACTTCAACAGGTTCCAAAATCGAAGAAGAATAGACTTTGACAAGTTCATTTACTGAGCTTGTCAAAGTTAAAGTCAGAAGTTAGTCGTCTTCCGTCATGGCTTTGTAAACACCATAAGCTGAACCAACCACAACCAAAGCTAAAAATACAACAAATGAAATATCCATTGCTGACATGCTAAACCTCCTTTTCTAATTCATTGTCACGTAGTTGTCCACATGCAGCAGAGATGTCAAGACCTTTTGATTCTCTGATGGTGCAGTGTAAACCATGATGGGTTAAATACTCTTGAAACGCTTTCATGTCTTTTTCTTCTGGTCTTTTAAACTCAGTTCCACCATATGGGTTAAAGTAAATAAGGTTTACTTTTGATTTGATTCCATTAAGTAATGACAAGAGCTTTTTAGCAGCTTCCATAGAATCATTTACATCTTTAATCACAAGGTACTCAAACATTACCCTCTTTCTATCATTGATAGGGAAATCTTTTACAGCATCTATGATTGACTGAATGTTATAAGCTTTGTTAATTGGCATCAACTGTTCTCTTAGCTCATCGTCAACAGCATGTAAAGAAATGGCAAGGTTAACACCTAACTCTAATTTACCCAATTTAGTAATTTTGGTTGATAAACCAGAAGTTGAAATGGTTTGTCTATGAGGTGCAATTGCCATACCATCTGGATCAGCAAATACTCTTGAACTTTGAGCCACTGGCACGAGATTATCAAGAGGTTCACCCATACCCATGTAAACAATATTGAGTCTTCTGTTAGCATCAATGTCATTGTCTTTTTTGATGTAACGAATCTGCTCTACAATTTCACCAGCTGTCAAGTTTGCAATGAAACCACTCTTGGCTGTTAAACAAAATGCACAACCAACTTTACAACCAACCTGACAAGAAATACAAACAGTATACTTTTCTTGTTGCTTTACTGATCCGTCTTCATTAAAAAGTTTTTTCTTCATGAGGAGTAAAACTGTTTCAACGGTATTGCCATCTTCTAGTTGGAAAAGATACTTGATACTTCCGTCTTTACTCTGCTCTTTTTTCGCAAGTCTTAAAGGCTCAATTCGGTACTTACTAGCCAGCTCATCTTGTAAAGCTTTTGGTAGATTTTTCATCTCTTCAAAAGAGTTTACATATTTATGATAAAGCCAAGAGTAAACTTGTTTGGCACGAAAAGAAGGTTTTATAATTTCACTCAACTCTTCTCTTGTGTAGTCTTGGATACATGGTTTTTTTTCTGTTCTCATACTGTCTCTTTTTTTATTATTTCTTGTCTCTTATGGAAATTGATATTCAGGGAAGTCATTATTATTCTCTTGTATAGCTACAGGAGAAATACTTTTTGAACTGTGCATATGCTTTGTCAAACGCAATAGGGCTTCTTTATGATTATCAAGAAAAGTTTGATGTGCTTTTGCATTACAATAGTTCGTTACTATAAATGCACCAGCCACAGGAATATTAAATGCTTTGGCAACTTTAAGTACAGCAAAAAATTCCATATTTTCAAGTTGAATATTATTTGATAGATAGTGCTTACCTAAACTTTCATCTGTTGTAATGTAGTTAGATGAGTTTATGATTGTTTCACGTGAAACATCTTGGGCTGTTGACACAACATTGTCAAGTGGGGTGTAAGCCTTAGCATTAAAAAAACCATTCTCAATGTTCGCTGCCGTTTTAGATTCTACAATATCAAAAATATCATGATTACCATATGAACCAGCCGTTCCTACAAAAAATATAAAAGGAGGAGGATTCGAAGCGCATAACTTTGTTAAGTTAATACTCATATCAATCATCCCTATTCCCATAGGTTTTGCAAAATCAAAAGTTTCGATTTCACCTGCGCAAATAAACATCTTATATCCTCACTGGAATTTTTTCATCACGTAAGTAATGTTTTAAATCCATAATATCTATTTCTCTAAAGTGAAAAATAGAAGCTGCTAAAGCTGCATCTGCATTTCCTTTTGTAAAAGCCTCTTTCATGTGTTCCATCGTACCAGCACCACCTGAAGCAATAATAGGAATATTTACGATTTCTGCAATACGTGAATTTAAATCATTCGCAAAACCAGCTTTGGTTCCATCTGAATCCATAGAAGTAATAAGCAACTCACCAGCTCCTCGTTCATAAGATTCTTTCGCCCATTCAATAGCATCTATGCCCGTGTCATTTCTTCCACCATGTGTAAAGATGTTCCATTTGTTTTCAGAAACTTTTTTTGCATCTATGGCAACCACAATACATTGAGAACCAAAACGCTTTGCCCCTTCATTAATAAACTCTGGTCTTTTAATGGCTGCTGAGTTAATGCTCACTTTGTCACAACCAACATTTAAAAGTTTATAAATGTCATTGAGTTCTCGAATACCACCACCAACAGTTAAAGGTATAAAAACTTCTTTGGCTACTTCTCTGACCACATCCACAATGGTAGCTCTACCTTCATGGGTTGCACCAATGTCTAAAAAAGTAATTTCATCTGCACCTTCTATGTTATAACGTTTCGCTACTTCTACAGGGTCACCAGCATCTCTTAGCCCTACAAAGTTTACACCTTTTACTACGCGTCCATTGTCCACATCGAGACAAGGTATTATGCGTTTTGCAAAATATTCCATTCTTTTCCTTACTTAAGCAGTGTTTACCTACATTAATTATGCTAAAATTATAGCCAAATAGTCAAAATAGATAACTATATATTAAGTAAGAATGGTGTAGAATGAATAAAATTGAAAACTTATCAGAATTTGCAAACAAAAGATACGGTCAAAACTTTTTAAAAAATGACGCAATAATTAAACGAATCATCCAATCGATTCCCAACGACAACTTGAAGGTTGCAGAAATTGGGCCTGGCTTAGGTGATTTAACCAAAGAGTTAATTCTGACTCGAAATGTCACAGCATTTGAGGTTGATAAAAGATTATGTGTACATCTACAAAATACTTTTAGCGATGCCATCCACACGGACAAGCTAAAAATAAATTGTGGAGATGTGCTAAAACATTGGGAAGAAGGTTCGTTACTAAATGAAGATTATCATTTAGTAGCCAATTTACCCTACTATATTGCCACCAATATTATTTTGAAAGCATTAAAAGATGAACACTGCCAATCGGTATTGGTTATGGTTCAAAAAGAAGTAGCTGAAAAATTTTCAGCACAACCAGGGGAAAAAGCTTTTTCAGGACTTTCTGTTTTAACACAAACAGTAGGTTTTGGAGAGCTTCTCTTTGATGTTGGAGCAGAAAACTTTGTTCCACCACCAAAAATAACTTCTGCCATTCTTTTAATATGTAAAAATCGTAGTGAAGACAATAAAGATTTTGAAGATTTTTTAAAGGTCGCATTTAAGCAACCAAGAAAGAAACTTTCTAAAAACTTGAGTACCCACTACCCTAAAGATAAAATTGAAGCTCTACTCACAGAGCTGGGAATAAGTCTAACTATTCGACCTCATGAAGCTGAGACATCTATGTATCATCACTTATATAATGAATTAAACAAGGATAATATAGATGGAAAATAATAATGAAAACAATGAGAATAAAACACCCCAAAATACTTCTGAAGAAAAAAAACCAAGAAGAGACCGTCCAGAAAGACCTAAGAGAGCTGGAAACCCTCATAGAAGACAACAAAATAATAATCAAGCTGTAGATGGAAATAAGCCTCAGCCAGAGCATAAAGTAAATGGTAATGTTGAGAAACCTAATAAAGAAGTTAATGGTAATAAACAAATAGTTAAACCTAATCCAAACCAAAAAACTTCACAACCTAAAAAACCTCAACATAACAAGCCAAACCCAAATGCTAAAAAGCCTCAGCATAATAATCCAAATGCTAAGAAACCAAATAATAATAAAAACAGTGGTGGAGGTGGAAGACGTCCTAAGAAATTTGTACCAGGACCAATGTCTGAAGAAATGAAAACTTCTATTGCTGAAAACGTTGCGATGAATGATGCAAGAATGAATCCATGGAAACAAATCAATATGGACAACAACAACAAAGTAAGATTTACCCCACTGGGTGGTCTTGGTGAAATTGGTGGAAACATGGCTGTTATGGAAGATGATGAATGTGCCTTTGTTATTGATGTTGGTATGTCATTCCCAGATGAAACCATGCATGGTGTTGATATTTTAGTGCCAGACTTTTCTTACTTACATGCTATTAAAGACAAAATTGTTGCTGTAATTATTACGCATGCTCATGAAGATCATATTGGTGCAGTTCCTTACCTATATAAAGAACTTCAATTTCCAATCTGGGGAACACCTCTAGCATTGGCAATGATTGAGAACAAATTTCAAGAACATGGTCTTATGGAAAATGTAAAACTTTTTAACTATGTAACAAAAAGAACTCAATATGACATTGGTACTTTTAAATTAGAGTGGATGCATAACACGCACTCTATTATTGATGCTTGTTCATTGGCAATTGAGTCTAAAGTAGGAACGTTTATTCACACGGCTGACTTTAAAGTGGATCATACACCTATTGATAACCAAACAATGGACTTACAACGTTTTGCTCATTATGGTTCAAAAGGAGTATTGTGTCTTTTCTCTGACAGTACTAACTCTCATAACCCAGGGTATACAAAGTCTGAAGCTGTTGTTGGTAAAACATTTGACACCCTCTTTAGTTTAGCAAAAGGACGTGTTATCATGTCTACTTTCTCTTCAAATACACACCGTGTTTACCAAGCAATGGAAAGAGGAATTGCAGCTGGTAGAAAGATTTGTGTTATTGGACGTTCTATGGAGCGTAACATTGAAACGACAAGAAGACTTGGCTATGTTGATTTACCTGATAAACATTTCATTGAAGCACATGAAGTACAAAAGTATGCAGAAGAGCAAGTACTGATTGTAACCACTGGTTCACAAGGTGAGGCTATGGCAGCACTTTCAAGAATGGCAGCCAATGAACATAGACATGTAAAGCTAAAGCCTTCTGATACTATCATCATTTCTGCTCATGCTATTCCAGGGAATGAAGGTTCAGTATCTTCACTTATGAACAAACTTGTAAAAGCTGGCGTAACAGTACGTTATAAAGACTTTGAAAACATTCACGTTTCAGGTCATGCTTCAAAAGGTGAACAGCAATTAATTTTAAGATTAATCCAGCCTAAATTCTTCTTGCCTGTTCATGGTGAGTACAACCATATCTATAAGCATTCAAGAACAGCTATTGATTGTGGTGTTGACCCTAGAAATATCTTACTTATGAGTGATGGTGATCAAATTGAGATAGCAACTAAGTATCTTAAAAAAGTGAAAACTGTTAAAACAGGTAAAAGCTATATTGATAACCAAAATAACAAAGAAATCAAAGCTGATGTTGTTGAAGACAGACAAAAACTAGCATCAGATGGTATTGTAAACATTGCGATGCAAGTGAATAAAGAGACAAAAAAACTTATTGGTAAAGCAGTTATCTCATCTTCAGGACTTGTTCCAGAAAAAGAGGGCAAACGTTTTGCACATGAAATCGAAAATATCATTGATACTTTCTTAATCAATGCAGAAGAAAAACAAACAGCTAGTCCTAAAGTTATTCAAGAAAATATTGCAAGTATTGTACGTAAATTTGTAGTTAGAACCAAAAAACGTTATCCAATTATTACACCTGTAATATTTATGGCGTAAACTTAACACCTTAGTTTCTACTAAGGTGTCTTATTCCTCTTCCCTTTTTTACTTAACAAATATTAACAATTTAAATTATTATTTCTAGATTTATTTATTTAAAAAAAATATAAAAAAATATTATTTTAAGCTTAGTTAATCCATAAAAATATATAATAGATATGATTTTAGTATAAAAATCATATTTTTTCGTATAAAAGGAGAGACAATGAATAGGAACAAATTGATTCCGATTTTACTATTTTTACTACTACTGTTAATCATATTATGTACATGGTGTCATACAGGTAAAATAGTTAAAAAACGAGCAATATCCTCAAGTGAGATGATACACTCAAGTAGCAACATACTTAACGCTGAACCCATCAATTTTTATTTACAAAAGAATAAAAATGTATTTGAATTACAAGGAAGCTTTTCTAATCAACAAGAAGTGGAAAAGATACATTCAGCACTGGGTATCAATGAGTTAGACAACTCAAGTATCATAGATGAAAACTTAATTCCTAAAGATGATGTTCTAGCACTTACTCAAACCCTACTCCCCTTATTTTATGAAAAATATGAGACAGGTTCTATCCTCTATGAAAATAATCAACTTATTATAGATGGTATCGTATCTACACAAGCAGACAAATATGCCTTAGGTACTTTACTTGCTAACTCAAAAGTTCCCTCAAAGAACAATACAATTATTGTTCCATCAGAACCTACAGTTGAAGAAATTGCAGCGATTCAAGCAGAAGAGGAAGCTAAACTTCAAGCAATAAAAGTAGAAGAAGCCAAAAAAGCTAAACTCTTAGCTGATGAAAAAGCAATACAAGAGGCTAAAGAATTAGCCGAAGCACAAAAAAACGAAGAGCAAAAAGAACAAGTAGTGCAAGCTATAGAAATAAAAATAAAAAAGATTATTGCCTTTGAAGATATAAATTTTGAACTAAATAAAGCAACACTCACTGAAAAAAGTATCAACACCCTTCGTCAAATTGCTACTGTATTAAAAGAACATCAAAATGTGCATGTTGAAATTGAAGGGCATACTGATGGTTCAGGAGATGAAACCTACAACCTAACGCTGTCACAATCACGTGTTGATATGGTAAAAGAAAGACTTGTAGCGATGGAAGTTTCAGCAAATAGAATTAAAGCCATAGGTTACGGAGAAACTAAACCACTTGTATCTAATGATACCGAAGAGAACAGACGTAAAAACCGTCGTGTTGAATTTAAAATACTAGGAGAATAACATGTTGGAAGTTGCATCACAAATTATCATCTGCCTTATTTTGGCAGCACTATTAGGTTGGATTATAGGTTATTTAATGGGAAAAGCTA
>CACVAP010000052.1 GCA_902727895.1 uncultured Sulfurovum sp. | reverse complement strand
TTCATCTCTTTAAATGTTGTATCCCCTATTTTACCATCAAGCATACCAATAAAGCTACCTGTTCTTTTATTTGCACTTTTCTCAATGGTCTCCAAAATAGAAGGTTCTTTTACAATGGCTTTAAAATAAGTGTTAAGAACCTCAGTTAGATTTTTTTGTTGTTCAAGTAAAATAACTTGTGCTTTTTCAATAATTTCTTTATCTAAAAGAAAGTTTTTTCGTATTTTTAGGGTAGTCATATTAAACTCCTTAGTTTATATGTATTATTTATATACATATCATAACTAACTTATCTTAATCTACTTCACTAGTTAGATAAGGATAAACATCATCTTAGCTCGATTATACTTCTAAATAAAATCATTCACCAAACAGAACATTCTCCTTTTGATGAATTATTTTTGAAGTAAAAAAGCTAACAATCAAGAGTGTTAAGATTGGTATAAAGAAAAAGTAAAGTAAGAGAACATCAGGTCTAAAGTCCCAATAAGAATTAAAAAGTAAAGCGCTAATCACATAGGAACCTATACTACCTAGAACAATGCCTAAGGTACTTGCAGATAGAGAGATTAACCCGAATTCAATTAAAAAAGAATTTCTGATGGTTTTATTTTTTACACCAATCATTTTTAATCTTAAAATATTATTTTTTTGTAGATTCATCTGATATTGAATAATAATAAAACTCATGAGTAATCCAATGATGATGGAGTAAAGGCTCATTTTATCGGTTATGGCAGTCACATCGTTTACTAGACCTAAAAAAGATTCAAATAAATTTTTAACATCAACAACAGTCAAAGAAGGGAAAAGGTCAGATAAGGTTAGTAGCATTTGTTGTGCGTCATAATCTCCTGAAGAAATGGTCGCCAATACCGTTTTAGGTGCATCATCAAGTACGCCTTCTTGTAAAAGTAAAAAGAAGTTTGGTGCAAACTCAGTCCACTTCACTGTTCTAATATTGACGATAATTGCTTCCAGTTTAAGACCCAATACATCAAAAACAAGACGATCGCCTAAGTTTACGCCTATTCTCTTTGCATATCTTTTTTCAACACTAACTTCTATGGGTTTAGAAAAGTCTTTTGAGTCATAAACACCAGAAAACGCTCGTCCTTCGATAATCTCTTCACTTTTTTTAAGCTCATTTCTATAGGAGAGGTTTACTGATCTGTTGCTAAGTTCATTTCTTTCTGTTTTCGCTTTGTCGTCTCCATTATTTTTAGAGAGCTTTTTGAAGTCAACATCATTTACTTTGACGATACGTCCTCGAATCATGGGTGCAATATTTTCTAATTTTGCCCCCATATTACTCACTTGAACACTAAGATCTTTAATTTGCTCTTCTTTGGCATCAATGACAAAAAACCGAGGTCTGTCATCAACACTTAGCGTTAAGGCATTTGACAGAGATGATCCAATTTGAGGGATAAGACTAAAGAGTGTTGTACATAAAAGTATGGCTGTAAATAAAGTAAGAGATGTCTTCTTTTGTCTGACAATATTTTTAAGTGCCAAAGACAAAGATAGATTTTCTAAATGTCCTGAAAAGTCAAATTTCTTTAGAAGAAAAGCACCAATTCCAAAAAATAAAATGATTAAGATTAGCATGGCTACGGCAAAGAAAAAACCTACATTTTTAGCAGGAGATACAAAATGAGATAGAAGTAACAATAAGATAATAAAAGGGATAAAACTCAAAACTGTCTTAAAAAAATTTTGCTTTTCTCTTTGCAATAAAGGCAATATCAAAGGAAGACCTATGGTCAAACTTAGTGCTAAAAGTACTAAAGATGATTGCATAAAAAAATTATAATCCAATAAAAAGTGAAAATCAAAATCCACAAGTTTTTGAATCATAGGAGCTATAAATTGAGCTGTGAATACTATTAGTGAAAAGACAATAATACTTGAAATACTAATCAATATAAATAAATGTAGAAGATAGGTCAAGGTTAAGTTTCTTTTACTCAAACCAAGGTCATTTAAGACGGTGATATCTTTTTGATGTTTTCTTAAGAAACCTGAATATAAATAAATAAGACCCACAAGACCTAAAAAGAAAGAGACAAGAGAGACTAAGGATAAGAAGTTGGTAACAAAGTTTAAAACACGGAGTAAACGGTCTCTACCATCATTGGGTGAAAGAACCCTCATGCTTTGGTCAATACTCTCTTTTAATTTATTTTCGATTTCTTCTAATCTATCATTGTCTAAATTTTCTTTGAAGAGATAGTTTAATTTATAAGAGGCAGTTGATCCAAACTGTAAAAGCTCACTTTTTTTTAAACCTTCTTCACTTATGTAAATCTTTGGCATGAAGCCACTAAAGCTTATGGTCTTTAAGGTATCGTCTTTTATCACCTTCTTGATAACAAAGTTTTCTTTACCAATTTTTAACGGGTCGCCAAGTTTCAAATTAAGTAGGTCTAACACTTCTTGGTAAACCCAAACTTCATTTGCTTTTGGTAAGCCCTCCCCTTTGGGATAGATGGACTTGTCTTTAAAAACCAATCCACCATAATAAGGAAAACCTTCATTTACTTTAACAATCTGCATGAGTCTAGCTCTTGTTTTCGAAGCTATCATACTCACCGTAGAAACACCTTGGGTAAAACTTTTTATTTCGGGAAGTTTACTTTTAATGTCTTCTTCTTGTTCCGTACTTATGGGAAACCTAGAAGAGACAACAAGGTCTGAACCCAGTAAACTCTTTGCCTGAGTTTCTAAGGAGCTGTCAATACTTACTTTAAAAAACTGTAAATACGCCAATGCTGCAATGGCTAAACTGAAGTTGAATATAAATAGCAAAGAAAAAGACTTTGACCGTGCCAGTGCCTTGAAAACGAGTTCTACGATTAACATTACGTTAAACTTCCTGACACAAGCTCATAGGTTTTTTCACAACGGTTTGCTACCTCTTGTGAGTGCGTCACCAAAATAAGTGTGGTATTGTTTTTTTTAATAAGTTCAAAAAGTATGTCCATCACGGCATTACCTGTTTCCTCATCTAAGTTTCCACTTGGTTCATCGGCTAAAATTATTTTAGGATTATGAATCAGCGCACGTGCTATGGCAACACGTTGCTTCTCACCCCCACTAAGCTCGGAGGGAAGATGGTCGAGTCTATGACCTAGTCCCACACTTTTTAAAAGTTCTATGGCTTTTTCTTTAGGATTCGAAACCTTACAAACCTTGGCAGGAAGCATGACATTTTCAAGGGCATTCAAATAAGAGACCAAATGAAAGTTTTGAAAAATAAACCCTATATTGGTCGCTCTAAAGTCATTTAAGGCACTCTCTTTTAAATCTTTATACGCAGTGGCATTTAAAAAAATATCACCCTCATCAGGTTTAATAATACCAGAGATCAGTGAAAGCAGTGTGGACTTCCCACTACCCGATTTTCCCATAATGGCTACTCGTTCACCCCGTTTTACGTGAAAATTTAAATTCTCAAATATTTCAATGCTTTGTGAACCTTGGTGGTAGGCTTTTTTCAGAGATTTTAATTCTAGCATTATAAATATTCCTTTATGAATTCAAAAACTTTTTTCGCAATCACTTTATGACCTTCTTCATTCGGATGAATCCCATCTTTTTGATTTAATGATTTTTCTCCAGCAACACCATCGAGTAAAAAGCTCATGCTTTTTAACTTATATTTCACGGCTATGTCTTCATACATTTTTTTAAAATCTTCTGAGTACTCCAACCCATAATTGGGTGGTATCAGCATACCTGCTAGTAAAACGGTTACATTATCTTCTTGAGCATATTCAATAACCTCTTCAAGATTCTTCTGACTTTCTTTAAGGTCGAAACCTCTTAACCCGTCATTGGCGCCAAGAGCTAAGAACATCAAAGAGGGTTTCTTTTTCAAATACCATTTAAGACGTGCAAGACCATCACTGGTAGTAGAACCACTTACCCCACCATTTATGACCATAACAGTTGTGTTAAGTTCAGTTTCAATCAAAGTTTCGACTAGGCTTGGAAATGCATCTTCTTGATTAACCCCAAGTCCTTCTGTTAACGAATCTCCTAAGAAGAGAATCGTACTTGCATTAGCCGTAGAATTGGCATTCGTAATCTGTAGCGTAAATAAAAATAGTATAAGTATAATTTTTTTCATGACTGATTCTAGCTAAAATTAAAAAACTTGTCTATTAAAAGAATGTCGATTGAGCTAATTTTTGAGTAACTCCAAAACCAACCCATCAATAAATGCTTCATCTGAGCGTTCAGGAAGAGAACTCTCTTCTAACTTTGTCTGAACCACATTCAATTTATTATCAATGTAATCCATCACATCTTCAAGCTTTTCATTTCCCTCTTTTACAGCAGTAATATAAACTCTGTTTTTTAAAGGAAAAGTAATGAAGTCATGGTCTATTAACTCTTCAACCTCATCAATGACACGAACAGCATGAGAAAGTGCTTTGAAGTCTACCCCTTTAGCAGAAGCTCTTGCTCTGTTTCCAAACTGCTCTTCCATTTCTGTAATTTTCTCTGAAAAATACGCAATGGTCACCGTTCCTAGAAATCGTTTTCCTAAGACCTCTACGTATTTTCCCTCTTTGGGTACACCTGAACCACGTGAAGTATCTGCCATAATATACTTGACATATTTATAATTATGTTCCAAGAACAATTTATCTATCTCAGGGAACATGCTTTCCAGTTTCTCAGACCCCTGCTCTTTAACCAAGTCATTAAAGTACTTTACAAAAGAGTGCAACTCGTTAAAACGTTCACCTCTTACATTGTAAACTTTACTCTGCCCTACACAATAACCTACAAATGAATGTAAATTTCGGTTATAGAACTTCTTATAATTCTCCATTATAATACTGCTGAACTTTTCATCATTATAAACTTGGGTATCGGCTCTAAACATAGAAAAAAGTATGTCCATAGCCCCTGTCTCTCCTTTTTTAAGAAGGGAAAAGAATTTATAAATGGAAAAAAGTTGTAAATCAATGTCATCTTTTGAATTACGTGTATTATCTTCATTGGAGTTAAAGTTATAGTGTTCTAGGTCTCTTTTTAACAGTACATCTTCTCGATTTGGTATAAAAATACCTTTATAATCTGTGTCAGAGTTTGGGTTGTCTGTTCCGTAAAGTTTAGAGCCATACATCGTAATGTAGACCACTTGACAGTTATATTCTTGTTCAAAATTTTGTATTAGGTTTTTTATATTCATAATAAAGTATTATAACAAACTACTTTACTAAAATACAATACTCATTCAATCCTTCATAAAAACCTTAACCTTCAACTTCGTCCCTACTTGAATCCCCACTTTCATACGTTTCCCTTTTATTTTCTTAGAAGTTTTATAATCAATAATTCCATCTTTAACTTTTACAGGTCGCCAGCCATGTCCTCTAATGTATACATAGGCTTTTTTAGCATTTTTATCTACTTTTGCTTTTACCCTTGTGAGTATGCCGTTTTTAGGAAAAGCTTTTGGCTCTAGTAGCTCATAGTTTTGTAACTCATCAAAGTTTAAATAAGTTTTTAATTTTGGCTTTCCCACCAAAGCAGAACGGTCAATATCAAAAATATTTGTGCCTTTGGAAACAGCACCCATATTTTGGTTAAAAATTGCCTCGAAGCCATACTCTTTACTTATTCTCTCTAACTTTTCATTGTACTCACCATAAGGATAAACAAAATACTTTGGTCGAACATTTAACTCTTTTTCAAAAAGTGCTAAGCCTTTATCAAAATCTGCCCGTATGGCTTTTTCACTCATGCTTGCCATGTGTTTATGACCATACGAGTGAAACTCAAACGACGCCAAGCTATTCATCTTTCTAAGTTGTGCAAAAGAGGTATAGTCTTTGTACTTTTTAGCTGTGGCTTCAAGATATAAGAAAATGGTAAAGGGATAACCAAATTCTTTAAAAATAGGATAACCTTTGGTATAAAAACTTTTAAAGTTGTCATCTATGGTTAAAACAACCCAGTTGTCAGGAATATCTTTTCCTTCTTTTAAAGCATCAACTAAAGTCTCTAGCTTAACTACTTTATAGCCATTGTTTTTAAAATAGTTAAACTCTTTTCGTAGTTCAGCCAAAGAAGTGTTGGTTGAAGGGTGTCGTGAATCACCAAAACGATGATAAACAAAAATATGTGCATCAGCTTGAAGAAAAGAGACGGTAGTTGTTAAGAAATAGAAGATTAATAAAATGGAAGGGTGGAACTTTTTGAGGGAGAATCGGGTTGGCATGTGTATCCTTTTTGAAAGTATAACACATGCGATTCTTGAAAAAAAGAGTACTTAGTCTTTAATGACTTTCTCACCCTTTTTAATCCAGCCAAGTTCAATACCATCTTTAAGTTCATAAACATTTTCAAAACCCATCGCAATGAGTCCTTCACCTAAAACTTTTGTACGCGAAGCATGCGCACAATAGATAATGAATGGCTCAGATTTGTCTTTCACCAAAGTTCCTAAAGTAAAGAAAAATTCAGCCAAGAGTGGTTGTCCTTGCTCAGAAAAGAAAGTAGCTTTATGTGAACCTTCGATTAGCCCTATGTCTTTCCATTCAAACTCAGTACGAATGTCCAGAACAGGTACGCCCTCTTTTTGAAATTTCTTAAATTCATCTACACCTATGCTTTTAAACTCTGCAAAAAGGCTCATGCTTAACAGTACTGTCGCTAATAAAATTTTTCTCATATTAATATCCTTGTTAAATTTGATTTATAATTTATATGGTTTTCGCGTGAATAATATCTAAATTAATCTGTTTTTTTAGTGCTTCTAAGCCATCAAACTTTCTATTTTCACGAATAAATGCTACAAATTCGACCCATACTTTACCTTTTAACACACCAATGTCTCTGTCAATCACATGTGTTTCTATGGCAAAAGAACCATCCGTAGTGACACGAAAGCCAATGAAAGAAACAGACTTTAGCCATTTATCCCCTACTTTCGTTTTAGTTACATAAACCCCATCTTTAGGTAATGTATAGTCACGTGCATTTAGGTTTAAAGTTGCAACCAATTTCTCTTTACCTAAGCCCTGTCCTGAAACCACTTGTCCATCTATGGCATAAACACGACCCAGTAATTGGTTCACAAGTGCAATATCTCCATTAAGTACTTCTGACTTGATAATGCGAGAATGTACTGAAATATCTTCTGACTTCACCTCTTCAATAATACAAACTTCACCATCAAAAAGTTCTTGAAGCATCTGTGTACAGCCCTCTTTTTTATAACCAAAACTAAAGTCATAGCCTACAACTATTTTTTCTAATTCTGGGAAATCTGTTTTTAACTTTGCCACAAACTCTTTTGCTCTTAAGGCTTTAATATGCTCAAAATGATAAAAGAAACAAGGCTGTTCCACAAAAAAAGAACGTTTATACCCTGGTGTTAAATAACCCCCATTTCGTTCAATAATAACCACAGCTTCAACTTGTGAAATGAGTGCTTTATGCCCAATATGAATCCCATCAAAAGATCCAATAGCGATTGATTTTATGTTGTTTTTGTACAAATGTTATTTCCTAAAATGATATATATATTCAATATTTCCAGATTTTCCAGCCAATTTTGAAAGCGTACTGTAGCACAAATTCCATCCAAGCTCTTTAGTTTTCTCTTCAAATCTAAGTTTCGCTTCTTCTATGACTACTTGGTCTACAACCACCCCACGACTGTCACGCTTTACAGCTCTTCCCACTTCAAATTGTGGTTTAAAAAGTAAAATCATATCTTTAGAAGCCAATCTATTTATGTCATCAATAATCTTTAAAATGGAAATAAAAGAGACATCACAAGTCACAAGTTCAAATCTATAAGGATCATCAGGCTTAAAGTCTCTTATATCGGTCTCCTCAAAAATAGCTACTTTTTCATCTTTTCGTAAAGAATCATGTAGTTGATTTGAACCCACATCCACACAAGCTACAAGAGCTACCTCATGTTCAAGTAGTATCTGTACAAAACCACCTGTACTAGAACCAATATCTAATGCTTCTTTACCTTTCAAGTCCATAGGATACTCTTCTAAAAACAACTCTAACTTTTTAGCTGCACGACTAACATAAAACTTTTCTTTGTCTATGTCAATATTGGTATTTTCATCACATTTCAAAGAAGCTTTTGCCACGACACCATCTACAAAAACTTTTCCTCGTTTTATGGCATCTAAAGCACGATTTCTACTTTCAAAAAAGCCTTTTTCTACTAAATATTTATCTAATCTTTGCATCTTACAACACATCCTTTATGTTTGCCTTAGCAATATAGTTTACCGTACGACCTTCTTTTAATGCACCAAGAATTTTATGTTTTACCAATTCTTTTAAGTATTTTCGAGCTGTATTCTCAGAAATATCATAATGATTTGAAATCTCTTTTACTGTAAACAATCGTCCAGGATTGTTCATGGCTTTTTTAACAATATTTTTCTGAATAAAATTTAAAATATCTGCCATTTTAGAGTTGTCTAATAATCCAACAACCTCTTCAAACTCTAAACTTCGTTCTTCCAAATACTCAAAAAGCTCATCCATAGCACGTAAAATTATATCAGCTTGATAATAAAGAAAATAAGTCAAATCACTTTCATCAATCTCTGTATATAAGTACGACATACCATACTTAACAGGAGCTACCTTTAACAGTTTTGAAATGGAAAGGTACTCAAAAAATTCAAAACCATTGTTTAGCATAAACCAGTAAAAAATTGCCCGTGCCGTTCGCCCATTTCCATCTGCAAATGGATGTTCATAGCCAATCATAAAATGCAATATAATCGCTTTTGCAATAGGGTCTATAAAGGCATCACCATCTTCACCTGAATGCACGGTATTTGCAAAGTCACAAAGCTTTTGTAAACGTACTTCTATTTCTTCAAAATGAGGAGGTTGATGTAAAATCTCACCATCGGAACCATCAGCAATGACTATCTCGTTATCAGCACGGAAACTGCCAGGAATAACCGAATTTTCAGAAGTATTGTGCGTGGCTATCTTATGAAAGTGCAATATCATTTCTATGCTCAAAGGTGCATCAGTCAATGTTTTTACTTCATTCATAAGTAAGTAGTTATTTAAAATCATCTGTTCATCTTCAGAACGTGGTTTACGCTCTTCGACCAACATCTTTTTAGCCACACGTCTTGTAGTAGAAGCCCCTTCAAGTTGTGCAGAAGAGATGGCTTCTTCTATGACCAAAGATGCCATGAGAAACTTCTGTTTCATAGAAGAGTTAGAGGTCATCCCCTCACCTGAAAGTTTGGCTATTTTAAAAAACTTTGCTTGAAGTGAGTCTGGTTTACAGTAATGAAAGTCATTGCCTTCTTTATCTAAAAGTTCAATACTCTTACGCTTCGTAAAACGACACCACTTGGTAACCAACCATGCTTTTTCAACATCATGTTCTTTTGAAACATGCCATTTAAATTTATCCCAATAAAGGTAATTACCCTTATCATCAGTCTCACGAAAATACTTCATAAGATCTGGCTCTTCATTCATCATGGTTAGCACTACTGCTAAGTTATCAGGCGTAAAAGTTATGGGTGACTTTTCTATACGTGATTTTGCCATATATTATTCCTAAACGCAATTTTTTATTTTTGCGTTATTGTAGCATTATAATGTTTTATTATCCCATTGCTCTTAAAGCTGATTCTTTAAAAAATGACGAACGGCTAATATCCTGTGAAGCAACATATTTATCTATTTTATTTAAAACAGAAATAGGTATGGTAATGTTAATACGCTTTGACTTAAAGAGATGAGATGGCTCTTTTATCTCCTCAGAGTTTTCAAGTGCTACCTCTAGGTAACATTCCAAAGCAGATTTTACATCTTCTAAGGCTTTTTCCATAGTCTCACCATCTCCCATAACTCCTTGAAAGTCTTTATAATAAGCGAAGTATCCTCCACCATCTTCAAGGCTAAGTTTTCGTATGACAATTTCATAATCTAAGTTCAAGTAGTATGCTTTATTTTTCATCTTCTTGCTCCTCTAATATTTTAATAACTTGTTTTACATAAATGACTTTAACAGGTCGTTTATATGGAATGGTCAAAGATAAACAATCCTCTTTAGTAAAGACATAATGACTACCACCTCTATTAACAGCTGTGTAGCCTATGCTTTCGAGAATCTTTTTCAAATCTTCAAACTTTACATTAGTCGGATTGTTTATAATGGCTTGTATGAGTTTCTCTTTCTTACTCATATTTCATCCTTATACACATAAATTATAATACACACTTATTTATGATAAATAGCTAAATGAGTATTATTTTGTGATATAAGTACAGTTTAACAAAAAAGAATAAAATTGGTTAAAAATATGTCAGATTGTAATGTTTTATTAACTTTTTGAACTTTAGATATCATTCTAAAGTTCAAAAAAGGAATTACCATGTGCTTCATCATAACCATCCTCATGCTCATCTTCGCTGTACAAAATCTTTTAATGGAAAACTGGTTGACAGGTGGAACGCAACTTATCATTGCTCTGGGTTTTGTTTTATTACTCATAAATAACATCCGACGTACTCACTGTGAGCGAAATGGCACTTGTTATACTGGTTGTTCTGTAACCAATTGGATAAGTTCTTTGTTTAAAAAAGATCATAACAACACATCTAAAGAATAAATCTAAAAAATTTAGAGCAATGCTGATATAATGCAAAAAAATTACGAGACTAGGCAGAACAATGGCAAAAAAAGATGACAACTATACATTTCCATGGGGGTTTCATTTAGGAGACTTATGTAAAGACAATGGACGTATGCCTTTGTATACACCTTCTAATGATGGTGGGTTTTGTCTACTTTATGACAAAGTCTCTGAAAAAAAAGTAGATACCATGTTAGAGAGTCTTTGTCTTGAACTTCTTACAAACATGCCTCATGAAAGTTTAAAAGTTAATCTTTTTGACTTTGGAAAAAAGAAATTCTATAATCTTTCACCTCTTCAATACATGCACATTTACCAAGTTTCGTATAATCCTAAGATGATTTCATCACACTTTGAAGAGCTAGAAAAACTTATTATTTCACGTCATAAAGAGATACTTTGTTGTAACCGACAAACAATTAATGAACATAATGAGAAGTCTAAGATTAAAATGAACTACCAGCTTGTCATGTTAAACTTGGACAACTTTCCAAATGAAGACATAGACTTAAGAAGGATTAACAATTTTCTTGAGTCAGCTTTACAAGCTGGTGTTTATGTTATTCCTTTTGGTTATCAAGAGATGAAAAATAGTACTAATCAAGGAGTTCAAGCTATCTTAAAACATTTTAAAAACATTAACATTACTAACAATGAATTTGAAATTACCAAAGATATTTTTGAATTTACTGAACTGTTAGCAGACCATGACTTTGAGGCACTAGACCTCAACAAAGATGCACTACTTCAGGAAACACTAACAGGTGCAGACCTTGAGTCATACATGGATGCAGACAATATAAAACTAGAAACAGACACAAAAGTTAAATAAGTAACCTAAACTAAAAGGAAAAAAATGAATTTTGAAAATGTATCAATTGCCGTAGCTGGTAACAGCTATTTTGATGGAGCTGTAACAAGCAGAACCGTAAACTTTGCCGATGGTAGTAGAAAGACTTTAGGTTTTATGCAAGCTGGTGAATTTGAGTTTGGTACTGAGCAAGCAGAACTAATGGAAATTACTTCTGGAGAGTTAGAATTTAAACTAGATGGTTCAAATGAATGGACAAAAATAAATGGTGGCGAAAGCTTTAATGTTCCTGCCAACTCAAAGTTTCAAGTAAATGCTAAAACAATGATTGATTATTGTTGTACTTACCTCTAACAACTGTTCCACTCGTTCCCATATAGTCTATGGGAACAAAAGATTCTCCTATGTTCTCTCACGCTTCAACCTCCTCTTATGATATAATTTCTAAAATTATCATTAGGACAAACAATGAACTTCGAATTTACAGCTGAAACCGTTTTACTTATTATTGCTGGTATTATTTTTGGTGGCGCTTTATCTTACATAAAATCTTTACTTACAATCAGAAAACATAAGAAAGAACTCAAAGAATATAAAGACCACTTAGACAGACAAATGAAAATTACCAATGCTGGAAACAGTACGCTTGTAACAGAATTGGAAAAAGTTAAACAAGACAATGAAAACCTTAGAATCTCTGTACAAACATTAAACCAGAAGCCTGGTCGTGCTGAGCTTAGACTGTTAAACATTTATGATGCAGCACTTAGAAAAATGATGTCACAAGCACCTGGTTTTTCAACAGCATGGGAAAACTCTTTACAAGAAGCAGAACGTGAATATGAAGCAAATGAAACTGGGTTAAAAAGTATTGTTTCTAAAGTATTTGGTTCAGGAACAGGTGTTAATACTGATACAAATACCATTCAACAAATAGAACATAAATAATAAACTTCCTCTAAAACTTTACAAAAATCTTTTTTTGTCTTATAATAATAAGAAACAAAAAAGGATTTTTTATGTTAAAACTATTTTTTAGCTCATTCATAGCCCTATTCTTTACAGCTTGTCTTACTTCTTCAAGCATACTTCTCCCTACAACTAAAACACCCGAAACGCTAGACAAAGCTACTATCTTAAAAATAGCCATTCCTGTAAGAGAACAGGGATACAGCAATTTTGACACCCAAGTCATAAATTCTCAAAATAGCTTAGATAAATTTCTAGCCACTGTTAAAAAACAAGAATATTGGAACAAACAAGAAAACTTTATTAGCTCATTAACACTCTACCCTATCGACTTTAACAAATATAATATTTTACTTTATCGTATGACAGAGGGTTCTGGTTCTACCGTACTTGCTGTTGATGTACCAAAAGGAACAAACAAACATATTCTTATAAAAATTGGTCGAGACAAACCAAGTATTGGCACTGCCGATATGGCGTACTACGCACTTGCCTACAAAGTAGCTAAAAGTGTTCAAGATATTACATTTGATAATGGTATAAAAAAACATACCATCAAAAATAAAAGTCTCAAAATTGAAACAGAGAAAAAAAGTGATGTTCCAAAAGACTGTTTAGAATGGTATGATGGTTGTAACAACTGTGGACGTGTTGGCAATGTTGGCAATGTTGTTTGTACCGAAAGACACTGTGTTCACAAAGATGAGTTTAAATGTACTAAATGGAAAGATGCTAACTATAAACCTACTATAGGGAGTGAACTACCCACTTCTACTCAAACCAGCGAAAATTAAAAATTAAGCTAAAAATTTTAGCTTAACTTTTCCTCTTGATAAAATTACCAAAAGTTATGTATAATAAAGTAATTTTATTCAAAGGGAAATAGCAAGAATGAACAAAATACTCAAAACTACCTCTCTCTTAACAGCACTTTTATTTACAGGGTGTGTCTCTGACATGTCTCATATGCTTGGCTCTAATCTAAATGAAGAAACACAACAATCTGTACTCTTTAAAACCAATCAAGTACATTTTATGAATTCACTAAAAAAAACTTCAAGCATAGAAGAACGTAATACTTATCTTGATGAATTTATATTAAAGTCTGACATGCAATGCCTTAATTATTTAAATAATCCTCTAAAAAAAACAGAAGTTGACAGCAGTAAAAATTCACTTTATATGAGTCTTTTTGATACAGTCTCTGGTCTTTTTGGAATGTCATTGGTAACCAATACAGCCAAAGCAGTATTTTTAGATGGAGACAACGAATCAGTAGAAGACCAAAGAGCCTATGCGAATGCTCTCTCTCCAGAAATTCGTAAAGGTGTTGAACTTGGACGAAGTAGATATGCAAAAATGATGATGCAAAAGAAACCCCTTGATTTAAAGACATACACAAGTAATCATCTAGAAGAAGATACACTAAAATACGACAAACAATGTAACGACGCCTATGGTCTCATTGAAATTAACAGAGCATTAAAAGAGATGCAAGCTGCTGTTCATACACATACCGTACCAGCCACACCCATTCTTAATATTGACCCAAAAGCCATTAAAGACAAAGTTGCAGCTGTTAGTAAAGAGGTCGAAGATAAAAAAGCTGTAAAAGAACAACTAGAACTCAACACTACGAAAGTTGTTCCCACACAACTTAAATTATAAATGCCCTAAATTACTAATCACGTAACAGTTGATTAGTAATTTCATCATATTGTAATTTCATTTTCTCATTTTTGAATGGTTCAAGTTTAGGTACTTGTATTTCAGTTATTTTTTTAAAAAGCATGTTACTACTTTGAATCATAGCATGAAGCTCACCACTTAAGGATACCGTTTGATAGGTATTTTCTGCCAACTTCAACTGAGCAATGGTTGTCTTTTGAGCTAAAGTGATTTTTTTCTGACTGTTAAATAAATCTTTTTTATAAGCTTGAGCAGCTGATCTATTAAAGCGTTGTATTTTTCGGTTGTGTAGGTAACCCAACTTTAGACTCTCATCATTTTCCATTTCATAAGCCTTACTCGTACCCTTTATCATCTCATCAGTTTTTTGAATAATCGAGTCTACATGTAAAAGATAGTTATCTATCTTATTAATATATTCTTGTTGTATATGAACCACCAATTGTAAAGAGATTAAATGCATACCGTAGTATTTTTTTGACTGTACTAAATCTTCTTTACTCTCTTTCATAAGCATTCCAATTTGATTAGTAATTTTTTTAAGTACTTCAAAAATAACAGTCATTTGAATAATATCATTACCATACACCCGACTAATCAATTGATTAATGTCTGATAACGACAAGTTAATCCCATTATTTTCAAATCTTTGTTGCACCCTTGTCTTAATGATGCTAATATCACCTTCTAAAACAATTATTTTATCATCAGCATCTTTGATTTTTTCTTCATACTCAGTTTGAGTAGTCGAAAGCCTACTCTTCATAGGTGCATGTATTTTCTTTTCAAAAAACTCAGTTCGTTTCGCCTTCAGCTCAGCAATCTCATCATTAATATGATCCAACTCATCTTTATACGCCAGTAAATCATCATCAATTAAGATTTTAATAATGTTATTAATAACATCGTCAATATCGCCTTTATAATCAATCTGATCTTTTTTAAACCACGCTTCATTAGGAGCATTTTGAGAGTTATCAATAAGTACAACCCCCTCCTGATACTCTTCAAACACATCTTCCCATAAAATTCTAAATTTCTTTGCTTTCTTTTCCTCAACAGACAACTCCGTTGGCTGTATGTTCTTTTTCACACTGTTATACGCATCCGAAATTGTATTTTGCCACTCTGCATAACTCACTGTTTGAAGTACTAAAAATGATATAACCAATTGTTTGAACATTCACCCAATCCTTTTTATTTGTTTTTAATTTCAATTTTATTCATTATCCCTAAATTATAGAACATAAAGCTAAACATAAAAAGAGATGCATCCATAAATGATGATTATTGCAACGCTTCCCACACAGCCAAAGCCTGTTGATGTTCCCGTACATCATGACAACGTACAACACTGGCTCCATTGGAGACAGCTTTAAGATGAATGGCTAAGGTTCCAGCCAAGCGTTCTTCAGTTGGCGTAGGAATAATCTTGTCTATAAGTGACTTTCTACTCGCCCCAACCAAGACCTGACAAGCAAACTTTTTAAAATGTCCCATATGTTTTAGAAGCATCAGGTTATGTTCTAAAGTTTTTCCAAACCCTATTCCTACATCAAGTACAATGTCTTCTCTTTTCATTCCTAAAGACTCACATTGTTCTATGCGTTCTTCAAAGAATTCTGAGACTTCTACCATAACATCTTCATAATTCGGATTATCTTGCATATCTTGTGGCGTGCCTTGCATGTGCATGATGCAAAGTTTTGCACCATGTTCTACAGCCAACTTTACTACCTCATCGTTAGAAGCACCTGTGATGTCATTGACAAAGTTAAAGCCAGATTTTAAGGCATATTCTATAACCGATGGAGTATAAGAGTCAATGGAAAAAGAAACCTCTTCATAAAGCTTTTCAAATTTAATGGCATCACAAATATCTTTTATACGTACTAACTCTTCTTTTTCAGAGACTACAGGAGCATTGGGTCTACTTGAAACAGCACCAATATCTATGATGTTGGCACCATTAGCCACCATACTCTTAATCTGCTTTACAGCATCCTCTTTTAAAAACCTTGAAGCAGCAAAAAAACTGTCATCATTAGCATTTATAATCCCCATAATTTGTATAGGATATGCTTTAACTTTTAAAAATGATTGCAACTCTTGAGCAAGTTTTTTAAGTCCAAAGGGTTGTGCTAACTCCTTTTTAGATAACACTTCCATATGTGTCCGTGTACCCACTAACAAACAGTCATAAGTCTCTTTTTCACAAGTAATTACCCCTGAAGGAGTAGCCAATTCAGCCCCAATGCTCAAAGCATCTTGCTTCAAAATATTCGCTGCTGGTGTTTTTAAATCTTTTATAAAAAAATAAAGTAACTCCATCTTCTTCGCCATAATGGAGACACCCCCACCATGAACTTTTAAATCTTTTAAAAATTGTTTTTTGTCTTTTATGTTGTTTAATTGATAAATTTTCATTTGAGTATTATAACCTAAAAGAAATATTCCTTTAAAGAATCCCCATCTTCAACTCTAAACTAAAACTAGGATGATTCACCCCATCGCTCTCTTTAAAACTTCCATTTAATTTAACCCTAACATTAGTTACATCAATGTCAAATCCCTCTGCATCTGCTGTTGGAGTATAGAGAAAGTCTGTACCATTATTATTGGAATATTCTACACTTCCTAAACTCAAGGTTGAATTAACTACACCCTCAACAAATGCTGATTCTGTACATCTACTTACTGTACTAACACAAAGTTTCATATTAGCAGGAATGTTATCTCCTATGGCAATAGTATTTTCATCAGTAATCCCAAGACCTTCATTTCTTGCTAAGATAGTATACTTGACTAAAGCCCCAGGAATTGCTTTAGGATTAGCTTCCATATTAATAGGGTCATAAATGGTTAAGGATGTTTTTTCTAGCTTTATATCTGGTTTTGCTAATGGATTCGTATTACTTACTCCTATACTATAAGTATAGCTACTTGTTAAATCAGTATCAACAGTCAAAATATATCCACTACATCCATTATCACTAGCATTACCACTGGCTGTAAATTCCCAACAAGCTGAACTGTCTCCATCTACTCCATTGGGTGAAAGTGAAATAGAGAGACCATCATCAGCATCATCCAACTCTGTAGCATAAGAAAAATCCCAAGACAATGTTACCCCTCCTTCACTCGTAGGAATCGCATCCACATTACTTGCTGTTTCATAAGCAACATAATCAAATGGTACAGCATTAAAAACCTTATTATCAGATAGTACAATCATATCATTTGATGGTTTTAACAAAAGAACTTCATCTCCTGTATTATTTAGTATCGTCGATGAGTTCCTATAAAAATGATGTATTCCATTCGATGAGCTATTAACGCCTGCTCCTGTATGATAAACTACATATTCCCCTTGATTGACTGTAAAAGGTGGGAAAATATAATAGTTAGTATCTTGATCACTTAAAATATACCCATTTAAATTACCTGACTTACTAACTAAAAATTCTACAAATTCTTCATTTGCAGTACCTGTAGTTATTTCTTGATACATAACCTCATTAATTTTCATCTCAGCTTGACCACTATAAATAAACTCTGCATCAAAAGGTTCAGAAAAGAGTAGTACTCCTACTATCTCATCCGTATGAGACCTATCAGTGTCATTACTTATGTCTTCATCTACCACAAGAGAAATACTACTTGTTGATATATTTCGTCGTCTCAGCCAACCACCATCAGCACCATCGCGCGTATTTTTATTGGCTATAGCAATCGGATTACTGTATGTCTTTGAAAAGTTTATCACATCACCTGTAGCTGAATTACTCCAACCTGTAATAGTATCTGTAGAACGAATACTTTCATACTCAATTTTATCAGCTTCATTGGAAGCAAAATAATGATTGGCTCCATGAAGTCCACTTTCCATTGCCAAGTAAGCAACATCTTCATTTTGAAGTGTACCAATACTGGTTTCTGAACGTTCTAAAGCCAATGAAAATCCAGAACTTGTTACTGCAGAAATAGCTGTTGTCATCCAAGGTTGAGAAACAGCATTGGGAACGGGTAAGTCTGTTCTTTCTGAATTTCGAGTTTGAACTTCTCCTAATACAGTAGGTGCCGTATTAAATCCACTTAATGAAATACTTTTCCAACCCGAACCACTTATAAGTTTTGACTGAAATTTATTGGTAGACACTTTTTGAGCTACTACTTTTGTCCCATCTGGCAATTCATGATTACCTTCTTCAATAGCAATATAGGGTATAGCACTCATCTCTCCATGTGCTCCATTATCACCATCAGGTTCTACTATATAAGCATCAAACCCTGTTGTACTAATATTATTAATCCGAATAGTTGCTGAGTCAGAACCTGAATCGGTAGGCAAAGTAAAAATAAGAGGTACCGTATCATAAGTCTGTCGAAAATTTATATGCGTAACAAAAGCAGTTTTTGTATTTTTAATAACTATTTTGTCAGCTTCCATTTTCCAGGAGTACAGGGATGTGGAAAAAAGTAATAACAGTACTATTATTTTAATGGTATTATTACGCATGGTCAATTATCTCAACTCTACTTCAAAATAACCACACTCTTTAGTAGGTGTAGCAACACTCCCACCCAAAACATCTCCAAAATCTAAAATAATAGGACTTACTCCATCAGCCGTTCCATTAGCACCATTGTTACTTGCTGAAGAAACACCTAAACAGTCGCATGCTCCACTTTGTATTTGTAAGTTTTTAATACTTGTTTCATCAAATTCAGAACTTAAACTGTCATTTAACAATACATTGGTCGCTATAGAAGCACCTTCATTTTTTACTTCAACGGCATAACGTATGGTTGAACTAGGAATTCGCTTTGGTTTATCTACACCATTTGTCACATCTGATACTACACAAGAATTTTTATCTAAACTAATTATTGCTTCTTCAAATGCCATATCGAAGGGTTCTGAAAAAAGTAGTACACCGACTATCTCATGCGTATGTCCTCTATCCGTGTCATGACTTATGTCTTCATCTATTGCAATAGAAATACTACTTGTTGATATATTTCGTCGTCTTAGCCAACCACCATCTACACCATCACGTGTATTTTTATTAGCTACTACCATAGGGTTCGTATATGTTTTTGAAAAATTCACCGTATACCCTGAAGTTGAATTATCCCAACCTCTAATTGAGTCGCTAGTACGAATACTCTCATACTCAATTTTACCAGTCCCATTTGAGGTAAAATAATGCTCCCCTCCATTCAGACCACTCTCTATTGCTAAATACGCAACATCTTCACTTTGCAGTGTACCAATACTGACCTCTGAACGCTCTATCGCCAATGAAAAGCCAGCACTTGTTACCCTAGAAATAGCTGTTGTCACCCAAGGTTGAGAAACAGCACTGGGAACAACTAAATCTGTTCTCTCAGAATTTCGAGTTTGAATTTCTCCTAATACCGTAGGCGTAGCATTAAATCCACTTAATGTAATAGCTTCCCAACTCGTACCACTCATGAATTTTGACTGAAATTTATTCGTAGAGATTTTTTGAGCTACTATTTTGGTACCATCGGGGAATTCATGATTACCCTCTTCAATCGCAATATAGGGTACGGCATTCATATCTTCGTGTGGTCCATTATTTCCATCAGGCTCTACTACATAAACATCAAAACCCGTTGTCGTAATGTTATTAACCCGAATAGTCGCTGAATCCGAACCTTCATCCGTAGCTAAAATAAATACAAGAGGTGCCGTCTCATAACTTTGTCTAAAATTTATATGGGTAACCGTATTATTAACCACAATACTATCTGCTTCCATTCTCCATGCAGATAATTGTGTAGTCCATAAAAATAAGATAAGTAATAAAGGTACTACTCTATGAATTACCATGACATTAACCTAACGGTATCTTTCAAACTCTCTTGGTCAAACTTCATGTTAAATCTAAAGTAAGCACCTTCTACTCTGTATGTTTGTAAAGAAAAATCTTTGTCTTCAAAACCTTTTAAGTTGTATCCTAGAGTTAATACCATGTTGTC
This sequence comes from uncultured Sulfurovum sp., assembly GCA_902727895.1. Lineage (GTDB taxonomy): Bacteria > Campylobacterota > Campylobacteria > Campylobacterales > Sulfurovaceae > UBA1140. The sequence goes on along the minus strand of CACVAP010000052.1, from coordinate 9,685 downwards.
AAATAAATTATGTCCAGAGTAAACTCCAAAACCATAATCCATGTTATTGGCACTTTGTGCATAAAGCCAAGAACCTTGTATACCAAGCTCCCAAGACTTTGTCAGGTCATAACGTGCATCTAAACCAAAAAGTTGTGTAATTCCTTTATACTCAAAGTCATTTACTGTGTCTGCTACATATTTAAAACCATGTTGTAATGACACTTCACTTTTAGCAGTAGGTGTCAAATTGACATTTAAATTGTTTATCAACTTCTCTGTTATATAGTCTGTTTCATCATCCGAGCTTTTAGATGAAATAAAATCTAATTTCTCAAGCACTATCATTCCATCTTCTTCTGGTCTGTAGGCTAAAGAAAAACGAATATTAGCATCCGATTGATTATGGTTTTCACCATCTTCTTTACTTAACTGTCCACTCAATGCCAAAGCCAAAGAGTCAGAAGTTTGTGTGTACACAGCTGAAGAAAGATTGACTTTATTTACCGTCTCCCCATTTCTAAGTTCACCATTAATCGTAGCTGTATAGCTCTCTTCATTATAGTTCAAACCTAAACGATAAGAAGAAAATGCCTTATCCGTTTCTGTACTGTTATCATCTACTAATTGCTCAAACTTTGAAGAAGAAACTGACTCACCTTTTTCATACCCAATGTTTACACCTAATTTATCAGAGACTTGAAATGTTTGTACTCCTCCAAGTGTATTGTAAATATTTCTTTGGTCATTTTGAAACTCTGAAAGTGTTGTATTTTCAACTGTCATTCCAGACCATGGTCTAACACGTACCCCTGCTCTTCCTTGTTCTAAATCATCTGTCCACTCATAAGTAGAAAAGAAATCTATAGAAGAAGTTAAAGCATAGTCTAGTCCTACTGTTGTTTTAGTAGGGAAAAGTTCACTTTCAGTGTCTGAAATAGTTTGTTCACGTAAAGCAGAAAGTCTTAAACGCTGATCAAAAAAACCGTAAGAGCCACCAAAAAGTAACTGCTGTGCCATCTCTTCATCTGTACTTACTTTAGAGTAACGATAACCAGCAAAAGCACTCCAATTTAAAGCATCGAACTCTGTTCTAAAATCTAAAACATCTGCATCTACTCTATTAAGTAAATCACTATCACGATAAACCGAAAGTCTATGTGTCTGACGGTTGTCAAACTGCTGAGAAAGGTCTAGCCCAATTTTACGTGTCGCCCCTAAAGATGAACTCAATTGACCCAAACCAAAAGAAGAATCTTGCTCACGAAAATAAGCTCTAGCATGTACGCCATTACTAACATGTTCAACTTCTGCTAGTTTTGCTTCACCCTGAGTAGATACTGACTCTTCTGTGGTTTTTGTTTTAGCATACTCAGCTTTAATACGCGTACTCTTCCCTATTTGAATCGTAGTATCTGTTCCCATAAGTTTTGAAACTTTTTTACCTGAATCTTCAGAGATATATGTTGCCCCAATTTCTACTTTTCCATTTAAAGCTTTAACAGCAGCTCTACCACCATAAGTATAATTTTCGCCACCATCTCCATCTACTTCATAATCTACCACAATAAAACGAGGGTTAAAATTTTCATCGGAACTGTAAACTGGTTCTTTAAAATAAAGACGACCTAAGGCATAATCTATTTCATAGTCTCGGAAACGTTGTAAACTTTGTGTTGAAACAACCTCTTCACTTCTGTATCTATCACGTACTTCAATCTTAATGCTTTCAGAAAACTGAATCATATCTTTTGATTTCAAATAATAGTATCCTGAAGTTCCATCTCCACGAATTTCATCTTTTACAAAAAGCTGTTCAGTATTGGTAGCAAATGCTTTCACTTCTACATTTTCACCATGATACTCACTCTTAATACCTGTAAATCTACGAGAATAAGAAGAAAGTTCTGTATAAGATAAATCTGTACTATAATCTCCAAACAGTACATTGAACTGCTCTTTCTCAAGTTTCACATAAAGTTTTTTACGTGAAGCAGCCTCTTGACTTTGCTGAGAGTTGTCGTTGTAAAGTGTATAGTAAGCATTGGGATTAATTTCATCAAAAAATTCTGTCTTTGAGCTGTCTTTCCCTGTGTCATATGCCATAGATAATAGCCAGTCACCTTTCACTTTACCTTTAGCAAAAAATGAAACTCTGCCTTCTGTAATAACTTTTTCTTTTGCATCTACTTGACCTAAAGACTGTTTGTTTCCTTTAAGTGTGTTGTAACCTACTGTTCCTTCAGCAAATCCTACCATAATCCACTCACGAAGTTCAGGTTTTAGCCATGCTCTTATAACCTCATCTCTATCTTGAAGTTGAAAATGTAAAGTGACCTGACCTGATTCTGTCGTTGGCTGTAGTTTAATATACGCAATACCATCTGAATGTATTGTGTATCTATTCTGTGCACTATTTTGAGTTAAGGGATTATCTTTTAATTGGTCTAAAAACTCTTGAGAAGCATATGGTGCATCAATAGAAAATGTTCCTGTCACACCAGTACGTAAAGGTTGTCCAGCATCATCTAAAAACTTCACAGCAATCACAGGTGATTTTTTACCATCAGCAACAGTATAGGAGTTTTCTTTCACATAACGTGCTTGAACAGGAATAGACGAAATATGTATATCTCTTGTCAATATTTTTAGCAATTCTTTTGATTTATCGAAATACTTAACTTCGATACGATTTCCTCGGTCAAGCAGGTCTACGCCCGTGTAAATATCAATAACATTTTTAGACTTCTTTGAAATTATATTTCTATCGTAGTGTAATTGAGAGACCTTATCTCCATTTAACCAAACCTCTACACGTTCATTTTTAGGATGTTTAATAGCAATTTTTGTACTAGGGAGAGAAGGAACATATCCTTCGACAGGCCAAAGAATAGCACGTTTACCTACTTTTTGTAAATCTTCTACACCATAGTCTGGCATAGTATCTACTTTAGTAGGGATACTGTAATTCTCTCTGGCTTTCTGTTTAAGTACTTCATCGTTACGTTCTAAACAAAAATTAACCCGTTTTAATGCACCACGTCCTACTTTTACAAACTGAGAAAAGTCACTACCTGCCTTACGGGTATTTTCTTCACATTTTCCCATCTTATAACCTTGTGGAAGTAAAGCTTTATCTACTTGGATTACATGATTTCCAGCTTCTATACCCTCGAAATGATATTTACCAGACTCATCACTTACAACATATTTTCCATTTTCAAGGTAAAGTCTTACTCCAGCAATACCTTTTTCTTTTTGCTTAATATCATAAACTTTACCAATAATAATTCCATTACTACGCATCAAGTCTTCTGTTATGAGTGTTGTTACCGTTGCTATATTTGATTTAAAATCATCACTATTGCTAACCCACGCTTCATTAATCAATTGATTATTTTGTACCCCAGCTGTCACAGAAACTATAAATTTTATTTCAATTTGACTACCTGCATCAATTGTATTAATTGTGAAAAGTAAACTTTTAGCATCTTCTGAAAAATTTGGAATGATACTTTTCTTTCCCATACTTGCTGTTGTTTTTTCATATTTAACACCCAATGGTAAAGCATCCTCTACGATTAAGTTACTTACAGAAAACTCTTCATCATTATGAACAATTAAAGTATATTCTAAAAGCTCACCTATTGATGACTCAGATTTATTAACATTTTTTTCAATCCAAACATTTAAATCTTTTTGTAAAACAACAACAGCCGAGTCACTTTTTACAGCAATGTTATTATTATCATAACTTGCAACAATTGTATCTCCATTTTCAATATGAAGACGATTATCATATGAAGTACCTATTTCAACAGAAGGGATAATATAACCCATGAATATACCTGTATTTACATCCGTTTCAATTAAGCTTAGCACTTCTACGTCACCATTAGCTGTTGTTATTGTTATTTCTATAGTATCTTGCACTAAACGATTAACATTTTGGTCAAGATCAGATACGCTAATGATTACGGTATCATCTACTCCATAAACATCTGTATCTTCCAAACTTAATGAGGCATCATTTAAATGATCTATATCACTTTCTTGCCAAACGCCATTCTCATCACGATAGCTACTTATTCCAAGAACAGCTGTCTGTGTACCCGTTACAGAAGAACTTAAAAATGTAATTTCAGCTTCACTTTCTTCTATAACATGCTCTAAGGTATTTGAACTAACATTTTTATCTACATCATGTACAGTATAACTTGCCGTAGCCGTATTAGAAATAATATCTCCAGTTTCTAATCCATATAAAAAAGAGGAAAAGAGAAACAGTATCATTAGTATAAAATTTTTAGTTATTTTTTTCATTTTTTATTTCTCCTTTCGTCTATTTTTATTTTATTGCTTATACATCTAGGGAATAGCCATAAGACTAAACCCTAAACTGATAAGTTTTCTATTTAATCGTAGCTTCTAAATATCCACATGCTTGTTTACTAGATGGAATATCAATTCCATCAGTACTCTCAGGAATATTAACGGTAGTTGCTGAAGCTGTAGGCGTACCAGAGACATCAGTAACAGCTGCACAATCACATGTACCAATATCTTGAATAACAATTCCAGACTTTACATAGTCTAATTTATCTTTATTTGTAAGTGTTAAATCTTCTGTCAACCTTACATTTTCAGCAAGAGCAGAACCTGAGTTAGTAATATCAAAACAATAACGTACAACTGCACCAGGTATTCTATGTGCCTCTGCTGTACCAGACTCATCTGAAATTACAATAGAAGTTTTTGTAAAGCTGACTTCAGCTGATAAAATCGTATAAGTACCACCTTTAGTAAAGTGTCCATCATGTTTAGCATCACTATTATCTGAAGCACCTTCAGCATAAACGTTTTGTGCGTCAGCTAAACCAGTACCTTGAGTATCTGCTGTACCTGTATCATTACTTCTGTTCTTAATAGTAGCTACTAAAAATACTTCTGCACTTTCTCCATCTTTTGCAGCAGTAGGCATATCACAAGCTACTTCAAAAGTTTTATTATCATCTACACCAAAAGCAATGTCTTGACTAAGTGCGCCAATTAGGGTTCCAGCACTGTCAAAAAGATTACAGTTAGCCAATCCATCTACATTAAAATCATCAGATGCACTTTCAGAAAGGCTCAATGTCCATGTTTCAGCATCATTTCCTTCATTTCCTACTGTAAAACCAAGTTTTACTTGCTCAGAACCTGGTTGGGTCTGTACTCCTGAATTATTAACAGCAATAACAACATCAATAATTCTATCGACAACAAATGTGTCATCTGCCATCACTGCATTTTGAGGAACTGTACCTACTGAATAGTTCAGAGTTACTGTATTTTCAACAACTGTTCCAGCCGAAGTTCCAGCTGCATGTAAGCCTACAACACCTAGTAACATTGCTGTTGCCATACTTAATATTCTTTTCATAATTTTTCCTTAATTTATCTTATGAGTTTCATCTTAAACCCTTAGAAAGAACATTTTAAAAACACTCTATTTAAGGGTTAAGAAGTTAACTTCTTATTTTAATCGAGCTTTATACTCAACAGTACTTTGAGTATTTGCCAATAAACTGTCAACTATCCATTGAATATCTGTGTATTCAGAAGCCTTAGCTAAACGACGATTTTCTCCCACACCTACATAAAGTGCTTCAGCATTATTATAATTTTGTCCACCATCAACAGAGTATGTCATCGTACATCCATTTTGACAAGATGCCGAATTTTCTACATACTCCATACTTTTAGGAATAGGGTTTTTCACTACCAATTTTCTTGCTGATTTAGTACCAGCATTTTCTAAAGAGTTTACATAACGAACAACTGTTCCAGGAACAACTTTAGAAGCCCTTACCCATTCTTTCGTTTTCTCACCAGTCGGTGTTATCTTTGCTTCCTCTTGGTATGAAGTAGAATGGATATTTACACTTGCTTGAACCATACTCAAAAGTAATGCTGACGTTGTTAATAATTTTTTCATTTTATTTTCCTTATATTAATTTTGAGGAGACCTCTTTAATGCCTAAGATTAAGCATTAAAGAGGTCTCCTTCTTATTGAACTTTTACATCAAATGTAATATGATGTTTTGGCTCAGAATTTTCTTTCAGCTGATTAATCGAAGGTAAAACTACTGAAATAGCTGTACCATTAAAGTCGCCAGCTGTTACACCATCTAATTTCAAACTATTGTCTACATAGACTGTTCCTGTGGGAATATTATCATTCACTACAATATTATCTATGCTACCCTCACCTATCACATTTACTGCTATCTTATACTCAATGGTAGAACCCTTATAAAGCTTATCACTAGAAAGTATGGCTGTTTTTTCTAATGCTACTGCCAAATTAGAAACTTCATAAGTACAAACATCTGACTTAGCACTTTCTTCAGTTAGTGCAACAGCATAAAAGTTTTCAAGCTTTTTAGACTCACCATAGTCCAATGAACCTTGTATTATTGAAGATGCTTTTATTCCATTTTCTGAAAAATTACTAGCATCCTCAGGAATATCACTCACTAAAAAAAGGCTGATATTTCCGTCAGATAGAACGTCAATTTCCGTAGCTAAACTATCTTCAACTGAAAAAATACCATCACCATTATCAAGATAAATATCGGCATTGCTAACTTTAAAGTCTAAGACATCCCCTTCTATAGAAGAGAAAACATAACTATCTGTTCCATTACCTGTGTTGTTCAAAATAAAACGCATGGCTCTTCTCTGTTCACCCACACCAACAATAACAGCTTCACTCTCTTGGCAAACTATCTGCATATCAATTTTTTGATCAACTATGTCAATAAGTTCATTACTGGTTGCCGAAAAAGGTACAGACTCTAGGTTATAGTTCAAATAAGCTATATTTTTAATCTCTGTTCCAGCAGTAATTCCTACTGAGAATAAAGATTGAATCATGAGTATAAAAGTTATAATATATTTGTTCATTCTTTAAACCTTAATCTAAAATAAATATTTATATGTAATATAAAATAAAATACTAACATAAGTTTATATCTATAAAGTGATTTAACTGTGTGATATAGGCTAATTTATTAAAAAAATATAAAAATTTTTAGTTAAATATTGCAAATTTATTAAATTATGTTATTAAGAGTTTTTATAATGGTGGAATTAATGGAGTTATGTGAATAAAAAGTTTTTTTAATTATTCGAGGAGTGGACTATCTTTTCTTTTTAGCTAGTAATTTGAGAAGTAAGGTATTTAAAATGAAAGTAACAGGAGAGCCAACGTCTAAAGCTTTAATACAATCTGAAAAAACTTTCAAAGTAGCTTCATCTAAATTGTACTGTCCTGACTTCATGGCTTGTAATGAAATTCTTTCGACTAAGACTTTACATTCCGTACTGGAAATATGATTATTCTCTTGAGAGAACTCATAAACTTTAGCAAGATTAAGGTTCTCTAAATCCAAAGAGAGGGGTTTTTCGCTTATATTGTCATTTAATACTATTATAGGAAGACGTGATTGTATGGTATCAAGAAGAGCAGATTTTGATTCACTAATAATAATAAAAGCTTTGTTTCGTGGAGGTTCTTCCAAGATTTTAAGTAGTCTATTTTGAGAAATATCTGAAAACTTAGGTGCAATTAAAATAATGTAATTTAAGTTTTCAGAAGCAATATAGGCTTTAGAAATCGCTTCTTGAGCATGTTCTACTAAAAACTCTTTTGGCTTCCCTTTGTCATCTTCACTTCTGATTATAGTAAAGAGCTCTCTGGTTTTTTTTAACTCCAATTCTTTCAAAACAACATCAGGTTGATGCGTAATGATAATTCCAGAAGCCAAATCCATAAATTAGCCCAAGTCAATATCGCCAAAAAGTCCAGCGTCTATTGTTTTGTTAAAAAGTTTGAAAAGTTGTATCATCTTTATGTCTAGAGACGAACCAGCATTCCTAAGATAAAAAGAGTTTGGGACGTCTCCATCAATAATCCATAAAAGGTTTTCGTCATTTCTAAATGCAAACTTAGAGTAAATACTTTCAGCTGAACCAATATACCAAATAAAGTAACCATTCGGATACGAGATTTCTAACATGTCTTCAAGTAAATCTAACTCTTGTGTGTTTTTCATTTTAACAAGATTGGGGAACATTGATTTTAATGTATATACAGGTAAGAATGGTCGTTCATTTTGAAGATTGTTAATCTTAGAAGCGACATACTTTGCATACCAACCTCTTTTGTCATCAGTTAAAAGAAGAATGGTCTGACCTTCAAGAATTTTAGTCACAGCAGTTTGAACAACAGGAACCCAATCATAACGGCACTCTTCCATCCAAGAAAAAGAGGAATCCTCTTCCCGAATGGTATCGAGTGTCCAATTTAAAAGTGGTGTCATTAAACTATTTGTCTAAGTTGTAGGCAGCATGAAGAGTACGCACTGCTAATTCAGCATATTTTTCTGCCACAATCATAGAAACTTTAATCTCTGAAGTTGAAATCATCTCAATATTAATATTTTCTTTTGCCAAAGCACAAAATGCTGTAGCAGCCACACCAGTATGAGACTTCATTCCCACACCCACAACCGAAACTTTACAAACAGAGTCATCTAAATCTAGGCTTCCAATATCATGATCAAAAGCTTCCATAATAACTCTTGCAGGCTCTATCTCAGAAGCTGGAACAGTAAAACCTAAATTCGTTGCTCCCTCGGTTGAAGCATTTTGAATAATCATGTCAACATTTACATTTTTCTCTGCCAAAATAGAAAAAATCTCTGCTGCGATGCCAGGCTTATCTGAAACTTCTCTAAGACTTACTCTTGCTTGATTTCTATCTACTGCTATACCACTTACTAAAACTTTTTCCATTTCTTCTGTCTCCTGTCCAATTACTGTTCCTTCTGCATCAGAGAATGAACTTTTTGCTATCATCTTTACATTTAATTTCTTAGCCAACTCAACGGAACGGTTTTGTAAAACCTTCGCACCCAATGAAGCCAACTCCAACATCTCATCATAAGAAATAAAATCCATCTTCTTTGCTTTTGGTTCAATCCGTGGATCAGTAGTATAAATACCATCTACATCAGAATAAATCTCACAAGCATCTGCTTTTAAAGCACCAGCTACTGCTACAGCTGAAAGGTCTGAACCTCCACGTCCAAGTGTTGTAACTGATCCAGTAGCATTAATTCCTTGAAAACCAGAAACAATAATTACTTTACCATTAGCAATTTCATTTTGCATTGCTGTAGGATCAATAGATTCAATTCTTGCATAAGTATGTGAATCATCCGTCAAAATTCCTGCTTGACGACCCGTCATCGCCATAGCAGCAATACCCTTTTCCTCTAAAGCAATGGCTAACAATGCTGCTGTAACACGTTCACCTGAACTTAATAACATATCCATCTCACGTTTAGAAGGATTACTTGAAAAATGTTTTGCAAAATCTGTCAACTTATTTGTTTCACCACTCATTGCTGAAACGACAACTACTATGTCATCACCAGCTTCTCTTGCTTTAGCCACACGACTTGCTACATTTCCAATGCGTTCTAAGTCACCAACACTTGTTCCACCATACTTATGCACTATTAACATCGACTATATGTCCTTCTTTTACAAAATGTTCTATCACACGTCTATAAACATGTCTTTTAAAATAAGTTGCCTTACGTAGCAACTGTTTATACTCTACATAATTGTAGTCTTCAAATTCTGGTTCATGGT
>CACVAP010000051.1 GCA_902727895.1 uncultured Sulfurovum sp. | reverse complement strand
TTATGTCAGATGAAGATATATGTGATGAATATATAGAAGAATTCAATAAAGATTTTGAAGTTGAAATTCCTGTTAATGATTTATCAGATTTATTATTTTACATTATCCACTTAAAAAAAGTTAAAGAGATTACCTTAGATGGGTTTGAGTATTTAGCAGAATATAAATCAGAAGGTATAGAAGAAGTAGATCAATATAGTTTTACAAATGCCTTTGCTTATCTTCAGAGAACTAAAGAGGTTAAGATGGATTTTTCGTTTTGATTTAAAGAAGATTTTTTATTAATCTTCTTTAGTATTCTTTAATTAGTCATCATTATGCAGTTGTCCACTAAAATCAAAGCCAAACTTCATTTTGTTGGCTATCTCTTCTTGTACTTCGTCGATTAAATCTTCAGTTAAATCGTCTATTTGATTTATGAGATTGTTCTGTTCTCTTTCTCTTGGAAAAGTATGAACTTTGTATTCTCTGTCAGCACCATGTTCTTCAATGAACTTTTCAAGCGTATCTTCCCACACTATGGTTAGTTCACGTTCTATGGTTCGTGGTTCATCTTCACTTGGTAAGGTGTACTTAAATGCGACTTCATCTGTATAGGTTATGACCTCATACACTTTATTTTCTTTTGGTGACGTTTCTTCGTTATTTGGCATGATTACTTCCTTCTGTATATGTTGTTTGTTTATTGTTATAACTAAGATAACTTTGGATTGGATGGATTTTCTTTTAATCTAAAATATAATTACAAATATCATCTAATTCTTAACATTTTTCATCATGCTAAGCCAGTCTTCGTCGAAGTTACTGAATATATAATCTTCACCGTGGGGGATACTACAACCTGAGCAGTCTTGGTGGACTTGGTCTTCTTCTCTAATAGAGCGTTTCCCACGTTTTGAGTTAATGGAGCAAGTAGAGTGAAACTCTAAGCCAGCATCTTTGACAGGTGACTTGTTAAATCTAAAGTGTGGACAACCACACATATAACAGTTGAGTTCATACATTTCATGACATTTTGTATTGGTAGCATAAAGTTCACAGAAGTCTGGCTCTTTTTCTACCATATTTTCAAAGATAAAGTATTGGACGATGTCAAATTCATCCAAACCTTCGAGTTTTTTCATAATAGCTGCATGCTTTTTAGCATGCTCATCAAACCAATTATTGTACGACATAGTTAATCCTTTCTCTTGATAGAGAAGGCAGTGTAGCATATAAAACTTTTTTTATTTTTGTGTTATGGCTTTTAGTTTGTTAATTTAAAGAGATAGTCCTTGACGCTACAAAACACGTTGGTCTAAAATGTAATCACGGATAACATGTATGAAAACTACTATCCTTTGATTTGCATCAACAGAGAAGGCTGCCAGTTCTTTATAGGTATCTTTACGTTCTTCAAACAAAGCTCTAGCTCTGGTTTCATCTGCAAGTAAAGGGCGTTTCTCACGTTCTCTTTTTGATAATCTTTTTAAGATAACATCAAAGTCAGCATCCATATAAATAATGAGTGACTTCTCTGATAGGGAACTAAATATAGGTAATCCACCACCAGTGGCAATGATTTGACCTTTTTTTTCTGTTAGTTCATTAATACATTTTTGTTCAAGGTCACGAAAATATGCTTCACCTTTTTTTTCAAAAATCTCAGTAACACTTGCATTTTCTCTTTCTTCGATGATGGTGTCAACATCTTTAAAATCTTTAAAGAGTTCTCTTGCAAGAATTCTACCCACACTTGTTTTTCCACTTCCCATAAAGCCTATTAAGACTACGTTATCATATACCACTTTCTTTTCCTTTTATTGAAATATTGGGCTAATCATCATCTTCAAAATCACTTAAATCAAAATCCATCTTTACGCGTTCTTCTACAACTGCTGTTAATTCACTAATGTCTGTAGCAGGTATCTCTAAAGCCATGGCAACAAATGCAGCTAAAGCATTGTCATTTACAATTTCTTGACATGTTTCACTGGTATTATAAACAGTAAGTATCCCGTCTTTAATGAGTACATCATTTTCAGCAACACCTAATTCATGAGCAATATTGTGCATATCATGACGATTAAGGATCACTCCTTTAACTTTCATAGAGAAGCCAGTTCTTAGTGGTAATCCGTGCATTTTTATTCCTTTTGTTAAAATATTTTTTGAAGTTATTATCTTAAATAAATGTCAACTCACAAACTACTTGAGCATGATCACTTTTAAGTAAAGAACCATCTTTGTCTTTTTGTAAATGTTCATCAAAGACAGTATATTTAGTCACTTGGGCAATTCTATCTTCATTGTCTTTATTAAACTCGTTTGAGATAAAAATATAGTCTAAAACATGTCCTCTTGCTAAAAAGTAACTCGTAGCTTTTCTTTTTGCTTCTTTTTGTTCTGGATGAGGGTTGTGTATTTCTTCTTTATATTGATAACTCGCATCATATAATAGAGGCTCTTCTTCACTTTTTCCTTGATGGTATTTAGGATTTGACAAGGCATCAATGGTGAGTGAGAACTCTTTATCATTTAAATCACAAAGTAGAACAATAGGCTTGTTTTTAATCTTTTTCATGTTGTAAAAAAGAGAAGATGCCTCACATAATCTTTGCTGTAAAGAGGTAGCTGAAGTACCTTCTAAAGCTTTTTTAACAACTTCTTGTTTATGGTCTAAACCATGAGACTCATTAAATAGGTATTCATATTCATTTAGTCTATTTGATTTTAAATGACTTACATAAACTAAAAGTTTTTGTTCATTGGGCAGTGTTATACTTGCTTTTACAGGTACTCTCGCCAAAGAATAATGACCTTTAAAATCATGTTTTTCAAAACTAGGAATATGTACACGTACTCTTTGCATCTTAGTTATGGGGTACTTTGAAGCAATGGCAACGGTAGTACTGGTATAAGTTTTCTTACTTAGTTTCGCTGTGTCAATGGTTTCAAAATAGTTAAAACCCAACTCTTTTACAAGTATTTCTAAAGCATCTCTTGAAAATACTTCTTGAAACCCAATAATATCGCAATCCATTTTTAGAATCTGATTTTTTATCCATGTGGTTTTTTCAAACCATTGCTCTTGAGTGAACTTTTCCTTCTTTGTATACCACGCGTAAGGAGGCTCTACAAATTGAAAAAGGTTAAATGTACCTAGTCTTATTTTCATGCTGTAAGTATAGCTAAGAATGAGATATTATATAAATAACTTAAAATTATAATATTTATAAGTTAGTATTTTTATTATTTTGTGTACCATTGGAAAATCATGACCAGAAAGGACAATATAAATGAAAATATTAATCACCACGTTATTACTTATAAGCGCACTTTTCGCAGAGATAAAAGTAGGGGATGGCTTCCCAAAACTTACTCTTGAAGACCAATTTTCTAAAAAGACAGAAGTTAAACAAGTAGGTACGACAACACTACTACTCTCTTTTGAAAAAGATGTTTCTGCTGAGATAAAAAAGTATTTAGAGACAAAAGAAGAAGGTTTTTTAGAAGCGAATAATCTTATGTATATATCAGATATTAGCAGTATGCCTTCCTTTATTACAAGTATGTTCGCAATACCAAAGATGAAAAAGTTTAGCTTTAAAATCTCTTTGATTTATGATGAAGAAGAGGCTGAAGCTATAAGTCGTGAAGAGGGGAAAGTAACGGTTATAGCACTGGAAAATAACTTGGTAAAAAAGATAGAATTTATAGAGCCTAAAGCGTTAGATAGTCTTTTAAATAACTAAAAGACTATTATCCTATACTATGGCATGGATAAAAAATTAAAAAAATACATAAAACGCTATGATAAAATAGAAGATTGTACAAGTCATGAACTCATGCCAAATGGTGGGATGATAGTTTTAATCAATCAAGAAACAAACTGTGAAGTAAGTATTGATAATACGGCTTATAAATTAGAAAGTTTTCAAGCCGTTCTCCTTAATGCCTATGAAGTGTCTGTACATGTTGCGTCAAATGAAGAGTTAAATCTTATGGTTGTAAGATTTAAAGGGGCAGGGGCTTCTTTCTTTTATGAAGAACAGATGGATGAACTTATGCAAGTTCCCAAAGAACCCATTTTTATAGAAGAAAATATTTTAGAAAATGGACTGGATACCTATTTTAAAAATCATTTGAAGCCAAGTAAATTGCCTTTTAATATTATGAAAATCATTGATTTATTAGATGAACAAGGAAGTGATTATAATATAGATGAGGTCTTAGCCATAGCAAATGTTCCAAGGAAAATTTTGGATAAAATATTTAACCTCAGAACGGGTTTGACCTTTAAAACTTATGCTAGTTTAAGTGAGCTTAGTAATTAGCTGATAAAATTGTTATAGCTGAACAGTCAATAGCCATTTTTGCTAGAGCTACATTAACTTTAGTCTCTTAATTTATCTAAAACTATTATGTAAAAAGGTATTCTAGGTTTTATTGTTATTTTATTATGACTAAAGATAGTCCCTACTTGATGTATTGCATGGATAACTTTGTCTTCTTCCTTTGTCCATGCGAAACGTGAATAGTTAAAAATTTCTTTTATTACATTTGCTATCGTTGTAACTTCTGATTCTTGAATTGTATCGGCAACCCATTGTTTATCAGTATCATTAACTCTAAGATGTGGATTTGAAATTAAATTATACATCTCTTTTATTCTATCTTCTTTTATATCATATAAGTCTTCAGCTTTAAAAAACTCTATAATCGCATCTAGCTCATACATTTTTTCATACATCTATTTATTTCCTTAAGGTAGTTTGTTAAGTATACAATAAACTTTCTCGAAGTAGTATTTTCACCCTTGGTAATTAGCTTAGTAAAGATCTTTCATTAGGCTGTTCTCTTCGTCTACTGAAAGGTAACGCCACGTAGCACTTTCTAGCTCAAGGTTAAAGTTACCAATGCTAATGCGTTTTAACTCTAAGACTTTTAAGGGTGTTCCAAACTTTGGATCTTTCATGGCACCAAAAAGCCGACGAATATGCCGATTTTTTCCCTCTCCAAGTTTTACCCTAAGTTTTGTTTTCGCACCACCCATACCTATCTTCTCTACGTTAAGTGCTTTGAGTACACCATGTTTACTGTCTATGCCTCTTATAGCTTCTGTAACATGTTCATCTGTCACATGACCTCTAACCCAAATCTCGTAGACTTTAACACAATTCCCAGGTTTGGTTAAGGCATTGCCCATTTGTCCGTTGGTCGTGAAAAAGAGAAGTCCTTTAGATTCTAAATCAAGTCGTCCCACAGGCATCCATCCATCATTAAAAACCCATTCAGGTAAAAGGTCATAAACTGTTTTTCGCCCACGTTCGTCGGAACGTGTTACCACGTAGCCTTTTGGTTTGTTTAGTACTAGGAGTTCTTTTGAATTATTTGTTGGCTTATCCATTAATCTTATTCCTTGGGCTTCTTTTCTAGAGTATAGGTTAGGCATTTTAAATTAGTTGATAAGTATAGCAATTAATTACAAGATTTTTGGACTAAATATATATATAGTTTTATTTATATTTTATATGGTTATTAAAGGTTTATTTATGTTTTTTTATATTATAATTAAAGGGTAGATTATACTACTAAAAAAGGATTAAATAATGAAAACAATATTAATTACATTGATGATACTATCGACGATAGTAAATGCAGTGTCAGTGACTACTGATAAATCAGCTTATACAGCAGAAGAACCAATTGTAGTTTCTTATAAATCTGTTGTAGGAGAGAAAAAAAATTGGATGGCACTCTATAAAGAAACAGATAATAATGACTGGAAAAATGTTCGTCAATGGACGTGGGTAAATGGTAGTGAAGGTACACATACTTTTGAACGCTTAGCAAAAGGTAATTATGAAGTACGTGTTTTTTATAATAATACTTATAGAGATGAAGCAAAGTCAAAATTTTCAATAACAAGTAGTAATATTTCTATTGTAACTACGTCTAATAAATATACTACTGAACCTATTACTTTTAGTCTATATGGATTTAATGAGAATCAAAAAGATTGGGTGGGAATTTATCCTAAAGGAAGTACAGTTGATTGGGTTAATGTAATTGATTGGAAATGGGCAGATGATATTTCACATTTTAATGCTCTTCCTGTAGGAGAATATGAACTCAGAGGTTTCTTTAAAAATTCTTTTCATATTGAAGCTAAAGTACCCTTTACTGTAACAAAACGAAATGCTAATATGCAAGAATTTATTGAAAAAGCTAAAACTCATTGTTTAGAAGGTGATAATAGTACAGCAACTGTTCTGTGTGCAAATGATAATAACACGGTATATATTTTCAATAGAGAAGATAGTAATGCGTATATCTATCCTCGTGATGGTTATAATTTTACAGAGTTTGTTAGATACTTTGATCTTTTTAAAATTTCACTTAAGGATGAGTCTACTGAAACACTAAGAACTGAGAGAGTAGAGCTAATGGGTTGGCATGTTAAAAAGTCAGAGGTATTCTTTAAGAAGTTTGAAAATTCACCAATCTATCTGACTAAAACATATAAGCAATCTGCTGATGAAACTGGTGATTATTATATTCAGTCAGGAAATAAAAGCGTTCGTCTATCTATGTGGTATGAGTGGGATAACCTTATTCAATACAATACTCTTAAAGTTTCAGAAGATTCTAAAAAGCTTAGTATGACACTTATCGATAGCTCTGCTGATACAAAAACTGCTAAAGTATATGATATCTCAGATTTAGATAATATGAAACTTATTTCTGAAAAAACAACTGATATACCATGGGAACTTGCTAATTTAGTTAGAACCAAAGGAGAGTATACTTTAGATGAAAATGGAGAGTACTAAATTTAAATTAGAATTTTTTAATATCCTCACAGTAAATGTGGGGACTATTTTTATTTCAAACCATCCACTTTTTACCATCAAAAACTTTTACGCCATCTATCTCAAGTGAGCTTGTATCTATCATCACATCGATATGAAATTTACCAGAATTTCTTTTCATACCTTCTTTTGCATAGATTCCATGTTTTGCACCCAAAGAAAGATGAAGTCCACACATTCGCTCAAAAGTTCCCATGTCAGTTACGAAGTTTTCTTTAGATAATGCACGGTTTAATCCAAGTCCTAATTCTCGTACCCAAACGATGTTTTCTTCTTCTTTTATCATCGCTAAAACGGCTTCAAATTCTTCTGTTGTATTTTCTGTTTTTACAATTTTACCATTTTCAATAACAATGGTTATGGGCTGTACTGGAATGTTTACTGTATAGTTTGTGTCTCCAAAGGCGATGATGTTTGTTCTTCCATTTAAAGAAGTGAGTTCTTTTGATTCGGTAAATACTTCTCCAATGGGGAATTGACCACCGATGTTATTCATTCCTCGGTAGTCACCAATGTTAATCTTAGGATCTTCAAAACCACCACGGTAAATGAGCTTTTCATTGCCAGAATGAACTATTGCACCCTCAGCAGTTTTGAGTATGTTTTTTAATGTATGTCCTGTATGATGGTAATACTCTTTGTCATAAGCCAGAGCATTGACATAGTTTTTTACTTCATTGTCTGTGGGCATTCTTCCTAGGTGTGGATGTTCTGCTACTTTTATCTTCTTTTTGAAGAGTTCAATTCTAATACGAAATGCAGACAAACGAAAACTTTTAGATTGTACCAATGCTACAAAATCAGCACTTTTTAGAGACTCAATTTGTACCATTATCTCATCTGTTTCTGTGTCATGAAAATTTACAAATATTCCATTTGGTAAGGCTTCTCTATAGGCATCGGTAAGTAGTACAGATAGAGGTGAGTTTAAATCGTAGATTACTAAAGCTCTGCTACTGTCATTATGTAAGAAAACATCACGCAGTACATCACTTAGGTTTTGTGAAGCATTTTGAAGTAGTGTTGTGGACATTGACACTCTTTTTGTTGGGATTATTTCTTTTAGTTTACAAAAATTATGCTTCGAGATGATTAGGATAACTCCTCTTCCATCTCCAAAACCTCTAAATAACGTTCAGACATTTCTTCATACTCAGCCTCAACTTTTTTTAACTCATCAGTAACATTAATAAGCCCTTTAGCTTCATAACATTCTGCATCATATAAACAAGCATTTAGTTTATCTATTTTCGCTTCTAATTTATCTATGAGATCAGGTAAACGCTCTAAGTCTCTTTGGTCTTTGTAACTTAGTTTAGTTTTCTTTTTCTCTTCTTTTACTTGTACTACTGGCGTTGCTTTTGCTGATTTAACTTCTTTTTCTATTTCATAAAGTTCATTGATATTCTTTTCAATTAGTAAGTATTCGCTGTACTCTTGGAATGATTCTTCTACGACACCATCACCTTTGAAAATTAGAAGTTTATTGGCTATTTTGTCAATGAAGTAACGGTCATGACTTACAAAGATTAATGCTCCAGGGAAGTTTAGGAGTTTTTCTTCTAAGATATTAATGGTTTGAATGTCCAAGTCGTTTGTTGGTTCATCGAGAATTAAACAGTCTACTTTTCTGGTAAAAAGTAGAGCAAGAGCCACACGGTTTTTTTCTCCACCAGATAACATTTTTAGTTTTTTCAGCATGTACTCTTCTGGAAATAAAAATGACTTCATGTAGGCAAAAACGTGCATGTTATTACCCATGACATCAACAATGTCTCCACCATCTGGACAGAAGGTATCTAAGATGGTTTTGTTTTCGTCTAACATTTCACGATGTTGGTCGAAGTAACCTACTTTAAATTCACCCTTGTCTATGTCACCTTTGTTCGGTTCTATTCTTCCTAACAGTAGTTTTAGTAGGGTAGATTTACCTGAACCGTTATGACCTACAATGGCGATTCTGTCTTTTTGTAAAATCCTTGTGGTAAATCCTTCGATGAGATTTTTACCTGCAATTTTATAGTGTAAGTTTTCAATGTCAAAAAGCATTTTCTTCTTCGACATTCCTTTGTCTTCACCTCTGTTGAAACTCTTTTTTTCACGTTCTAAGTCAACTTGCATTTTACGAATGAGCGTTGGATCTTTTTTTGCTTGGTCTCTCAGTTCAAAAACCCTTGCTTTTCGTCCTTGGTTTCTAGTGAGTCTTGCTTTTACACCACGGCTTAACCATTCTTCTTCTTTTTTTAGAAACTTTAGTAAAGTGTTATGTGTTTTCGCCATGCTTCTCATGCGTGCTTCTTTTAACACTAGGTATTGATCATACCCACCATCATAAGAATAGATATTCATATTTTCAACTTCAACTGTACGGGTAACAATGCTGTTAATAAAGTGTCTGTCGTGAGAGATAATGAGTAGGGTAAACTTTTCTTTTAGAAGAATCTCTTCTAAAAACTCAACCATGTAAACGTCAAGGTGGTTGGTTGGCTCATCTAGTAACAGTACATCAGGTTTTTTCAAAATTAATGAAGCCAAAGCAACACGGCGTTGCTCTCCTCCTGAAAGGGTGTTTACATCTCTGTATTCGTACTCTTTTAGTTTAAACTCTTGGAGTACACGTTCTATTTTGTCGTCTAGGTTCCATGCGTTGTGGTGATCTAAGTAGTTGGTGATTTTTGCATGTTCATTCAGTAGGCTTTGGTTTTCAAAATCTTCAGCAATAAGGGTAGAAAGCTCTTCATAACGCTGTTTAGCAGAACTCAAGTCTGCTAGTTCGTTTTCAATGGCATCACGCACATTTAAGCCAATGTCAAAAGTAGGGTTCTGGTCTAGGGAGTCGATAATAATGCTTTTGTCCAGAACACGCGTTCCTTCATCAGCTATTACTTCCCCCGAAATAATCTTAATAAGGGTGGATTTACCACAACCATTTTGCCCTACAATAGCGACTCTTTCGCCTTCATTTAGTTGAAAGTCAACACCTTTAAGTAATTGCTTTACGTCATAGTTTTTAGCGATGTTGAAGAGACCGACAAGTGCCATGGAAAATCCTTGAAAATAATTGTAGGATTATAGCTAAATTTGGTATAATCAGATTAACTAACATTCAAAGTAGAGTTAAAGGATTGTAAATGATGAAAGATATTTTAAGTGGTGTAAAAGATGTAGTAGTAGAATTGGGTACAGGAATGGCAGAGACATGCCAGACTTTCTCAGAAAAAGCTAGCACTATTTTTAGTGACATAGAAGTCAAGTTAATGGGTTCATACGATGACCTTGAAGCTTATGATAAAACTCAAGAGACAAAAAAATAAGCCTCAATAGCATTCGCTTACGATTAGAAGAAGAGGTTAAACTTAGAAACTCAGTATTTGAGATTTCGAGTGATAGACCTGACCCACTTTTAATTGCTAAGAAATATAACGATGAAAATATTGCACTTATTTGTGCTTTATTTGCCTACGGTAATGTAAAAGCCATTATTAAATTTTTAGAGAGTTTAGATTTTTCTCTCTTAGAAGCTTCCGATGAACACATAGAAAAAGAACTTGCTTCTCATTACTATCGTTTTCAAAACTCCCAAGACATTGCTGCACTTTTTATCGTACTTAAGCGTTTAAAAGAGATAGATAGCATTGAAAATATATTTTATGATGGCTATAAAAAAGAAGAGAATGTTTTAGATGGTCTATGGAATTTTATTTCAACGGTTCAAGAAGTTTACCCACGAGAGAGTAGGGGTTATAAGTTTCTGATGGGTTCTGTTCCAAAGAAAATTAATTCGGCTGGAACCTATAAACGCTATTTAATGTTTTTACGTTGGATGGTACGTTCTGATGAAATTGACCTTGGTTTGTGGACAAAGATAGATAAAAAAGATTTACTTATGCCTTTAGATACGCATACTTTTAAAGTATCTCAAAAACTGGGTCTTTTAAAACGTAAGACTTATGACATGAAAGCTGTATTGGAGTTAACGCAACGATTAAAAAGCTTTGATGCAACAGATCCTATTAAATATGATTTTGCACTTTATAGACTAGGGCAAGAGAAAATTGTTTGATGATTTTTTTGGGAGAGAAAAGGTTCATCTCTAGGTCACTACGCTAGAGACAAGGACTTATTTCGACGACAAAGAAAGTATGCCCTAGAAGTGTTAATCTTCTGTTAAGTCTTTCTTCTCTCTGTACTGTTTTATAGATTTTTTGATAAAATAGAGTATGAATAAAGAAAAACTACTCCTCTGGACAAAACGACTACTTGGATTTATAGCTATGGCACTTTGGCTATTTATTATTTATGAAATTTCACAATTAGCAGCACCTTTTATGGAACAAGCTCCCTATTGTATGGGAAGTACCATGCTTATTTTTGGTTTGTTAACAGCGTCTTATAAAGGTTTGGACTATTGGTATATGAAAGGAAATAAAACAAAATGAAAAGAAGACATTTTTTAGCTTTGGCAAGTTTGTCTAGCAGTTATTTATTTGCTATTGATTTTAGAGAAACAAAAGCAAAGGCATGGAAAGCACGAAAGTTAAATGATGCTGCTGTAAAACTCTATGGTGAAGAAAAATTTGCAACACTCCAAGTGAGTGATCGTGTTGTTATTGAAGCTGACAAGTTTATCGTTCCTAATGCACGACAGATACCTGTTAAATTTAGATCGGACATTGAAGCAAAATCTGTAGCACTGTTTCAAACAGCAAATGATCAGAGTTTAGTGGCTGTTTTTAGCATTAATAAAGGGATGATTATTGACTATGAACTAAACATTCGTATGGATAGAAAAGGAACTTTTTTTGTGGTTGTTGAAGGTCTTGATGATAAGTTATATTACACTAGACAGTTTATTGATGTGAATGAAATTCGTTGTTCTTCTGGTGGCTAATAAATGAAAAATTTAGGATAGATGGGAACAGAGAAAGAAGACCCTAATGTTGAAACAGAAATAGGGGGGAAGTAACAACAAGTCAACTCAGTGTTCCCATGCAGATAGTATAACAGTATTAGGTTTTTCTTATGTAACTATAGTTACATAAGAAAAAAACAGCTTAAGACAGCTTTTTAGCAAAGTAGACTACAATAATATAAAACTTAATTTAGGATAGATGATGGTAATAAGAGAAATACAAGAGTATGCAGCTATACGGACAAAAGCTAGGGCGTATTTATGTTATATAATGAGTCGTCATGTTTCCAGTGTTGGGTTAAATGCAAATAATTTTGAGGAACATGTAAATAAACAGCTTTTAGGTCTTAAAGAAGCTGTTCCAGATGGAGAAGTGTTTTATGCTGTTGATGGAAATGGTGTACAAATTTCTACCAATGTCTCTAAAAATAAAAAGCTTCATGGAGAGAGAGAAGGTATTGATAGAAGTGAGAGAGCTTACTTTTACAAAACAGTTGCTGAGAAACGTTGTGTATTAACTGATCCTTATCCTTCATTGGCAACAAATAATATGGTTATTACAGCTTCTTTCCCTGTCTATAATGATGATGCTGAGTTACTTTACATACTCTGTTTAGATATTACACTTGAAAATATTTTAAAAATGGTTCACCCTTCATCTGTTGATTCTACTTTTGGTATTTATTCTAAATTTGTTTATGCATGTTTTTCTTTTGCTTTGTTATTGGTTTCTTTACTTCTTTTTGTAAAAGGACTGAGTAGTTTCCTTGGTTTAGGTTTACATGTAGATACCATTGATATTAATGAAATGTTTAAAGCAACCATTTTACTTACACTGGCTTTAGCCATATTTGACTTGGTAAAAGCCATATTTGAAGAAGAGGTATTGGGTAAAGAGAAGAAAGAGGGAGCAGGAGATGGACATCAAACGATGATTCGTTTCTTGGGTTCCATTATTATTGCACTTTCTATTGAAGCCTTGATGCTTGTCTTTAAATTTGCGATTACAGAACCAGAAAAGCTTATTTCTGCTGTTTATCTTATTTTAGGGGTTACTTCACTTATGATTGGTTTATCCATTTACATTAAAGTAAATAAGGTCGAGAAGTAGCTATTAAACTTCTCTTTTAAGGCTTTTTAGATATATTTTCTCAATACTATCTAAAAGGTCAAATAATGTTAGAAATCATCATGGTACTCTTTACCATTTATACTCTCTTAAAAATTTATATATCTGTTATGCAAATTGGTTATATTTCTCAGGAAAGAAATGGTCAAGCCGTTTTAATGTCTCAAGAAAAATATGTTGTTGCTGGAACGTACGCCATCAAAAAAGAACGCTTAGGAATGTTATCAACTTTGGTTGACTATGCAATGTTTGTTTGGTGGGTAACTGCTGGGTTTGCATGGCTTTCAGGTACTTTAAATACTGACAACTCAGTTATAGAAGCTGTTGTTTTTTTATTTGGATTTATAGCTGTAGGCTTTGTGATTGGTTTGCCTTTTGAGCTTTACCAAACTTTTAAACTTGACAAAGAGTATGGTTTTACAAAAACAACGCCTAAACTTTATATTGTAGATCAAATCAAATCTACTGTAATGTTTATACTTTTTGGTGGAGCAATATTTTATGCTTTATCATGGATAGTTGTAAATGTTGGTTCATGGTGGCTTTGGGGCTTTGCGCTTCTGTTTACCATTGCTGTACTTATTAATGTAATCTACCCAACGATTATTGCGCCTATTTTTAATAAGTTTACACCACTTGAAGAAGGTGAATTAAAAACAGACATTGAATCTATGATGAGTGGTGTTGGTCTAAAAAGTGATGGTGTTTTTGTATTGGATGCTTCTAAAAGAGATAGCCGTTTAAATGCTTACTTTGGTGGACTTGGTAAATCAAAAAGAGTTGTACTGTTTGACACACTTATGGAGAAGTTAACTAACAAAGAGTTGTTAGCTGTACTTGGTCATGAACTTGGGCATTTCTCTCATGGTGATATTTGGAAAAACATAGGAATGATGGGTGTTTTACTTTTCTCTTCATTTTTTATTTTAGGAAACTTATCTGACACTTTATTTACAGAAATGAATGTAGCCAAAACAGCAGGAGTAGAGATAGCCATGATGATGCTTCTTTTACCTCTTCTATCATTTATGTTCACCCCTATACTTTCTGCTGTAAGCCGTCACAACGAATATGCTGCTGATGAGTTTGGTTCAGAACTAGGTGGAAAAGAAAACTTGGTATCTGCATTAATGAAACTTGTAGAGGAAAATAAATCATTTCCAAAGTCACATCCTTTATATGCATTCTTTTACTACACACATCCACCTGTTTTAGAAAGACTTAAAGAGCTTGGTTATGATGCTAACGCTGTTAATGAAGGTCTGAAAAAAGAGGGAATTTTTCAGTTTTTGGATGATGGGAAGTAAGTACATGACAGTTCTTTGTCATGTTTAAGTTCGAAACTGTCGCTGAAGTACTTTAGTACCAGCGACAGCTATACTACAATTTTAAATCTTCTCTTTTATTTTGCTCTTACGTAAGTTATAAATTCTTCCTAAAAGTTTTTCTGCTTCTTGGTGGAATCTGTATTGTCTTAAAATATTTTCTGCATTGTAGAGTGTGAGGCTATGTTGTTTGTAGTACTCAACTCCGTCAACAATACATGAAGCCAACTCAATGTTGTACTTCTCTTCATTGTACTCTGTAAACTCTTCAAAAACTTCGATAGACTTGAAATGAAAAAACTCTGTCTTCTCAACATTTTTTTTGTGAAAATATATTGAGGCTAAGTTCTTGAATAACACAGCCACGTTATAACCATATTTACTCGGATTTTTCTCTGCTAAAGTACTCAAATGAGGTAAGGCTCTCTTATAATAGGTAAGCGCTTCGTCATAATTTTTTTCAGTAGCATAAATACTAGCTAAGTTATTTTGAACAATGGCAAGGCTTTCTGTGTAGCTCTCTGAATCTTCTTGTATAAAATCAAAAAGAATATCAATTGAGAGATGGTAATGTACTTTTGCTTTCTCAAAGTCTGCTTGGAAAAAATAAAGTGATGCTAAGTCACAGTTTAACTGACCCAATTGATTACTGTATTCAGTTAGTCCACGTTCAATAAGAAGGTCACAACTTGACAATGCTAACTTGTAGTACTGCTCAGCATGGGTGAAAAGACTTTCGTCTTCATATAGAGTAATAAGTTGCATGTATATTTTAAGAAGCGCAATCTGGTGGTAAGTGTAATCTTTCTCTTGTTCTAAAAGGTTATAGTTTTCTAATGCTTCAGTATAGAAGTACTGTGCCAAGGGTCGGTTCTGATGTTCTTGATGTATCTGAGCAACCTTAGTAGCTGTCTGTGCTAAAAGTAGGGCATAGCTTGAGAGTCTGGTTTCTCTTAGAAGTATACGTGATAGGGTAACAACTTCTCTATACTTTTCTATGGCTGAGTCATATATACCTTGACCTTCATAGAGTTTTGCTAAAGCTGTAAAAGTTTCTATAAGAAGTGGTTTATGTTTTCCTGGATTGATATTGGCAAGTTTAGTTCTAAGTTCTAACGCTTGTTGATATGACTTCTCAGAGAGAACATACTCTTTTTCTTGATTATATTTACTACCCATATTCATGAAAGTCTTTACCATAATTTCGTCTACTGCTGTCTCTGTGTTGTCCATATCAAACTCCTTTTATAGTTATTCTTTTGATGCTTGTTAATTCTATACTACATGTAAAACGTGTAGTAAACGCAATAAAATCTTAACTTTTTTAGCTAAAATGGGCTTTTTATTACATTTGTAACAATTTAGAACATTATTTATTGTAAATAAAACAATTTTAAATAACAAGCATAGTGATTTATGTAGAAATAGAATGATTAATATTTTGCTATAATCTTAGTCATGAAAATAAACGAAATATTAAAGTGGGCAAGTACGCAATTAGCAGAGAGTTGTGAACGTCCAAAATTTGAAGCAGAACTACTATTAGCTTATCATTTAGATAAAGATAGAACTTATCTACATGCATTTGATGAGAATGAAGTGACAGAGCTAGAAGAGTATAAAGCATTGGTTGCACGAAGAGCCAATCATGAACCCTATGAGTATATAGTGGGAGAAGCCAGTTTTTATGACATAGAGTTAACTGTAGAAGCTGGTGTGTTAATCCCCCGTCCTGAAACAGAGATACTTATTGATTTAGTAGCTGAGATTATTGAAAAAGAAAATATTAAAAACATTGCTGAGATTGGGGTAGGGTCTGGTGCTATTTCTGTAGTTTTAGCTAGAAAGTTTCCCGAGCTGAACATCATAGCTACAGACATTTGTGATACGCCTATTAAAGTTGCACAAGAAAATTTAGAAAAGTACGCAGTAGTAGATAGAGTAGAGATTAGAAAGTCAAGTATATTAGATGAGGTGAGTGAGTCTCTTGAATTGGTAGTGAGTAATCCACCGTATATTGCTGATGATTTTGAGCTTGAAAAAAATGTTGTGGCTTATGAGCCTAAAGAAGCACTTTTTGGTGGTAGAGTAGGAGATGAGTTACTCAAACAGATAGTTTTAGATGTTAAAGCAAAAAATATAAAGCACTTAGCTTGTGAAATGGGCTATGACCAGAAAGAACCTATGACGCAATTTTTTAATGAAATTGGGGTAGAATCTTATGAATTCTATAAAGACTTAGCTGGATTTGATAGAGGCTTTGTTATAAAACTTACATAGATTAAAACTTATAATTGAAAGAGAAAAAATGTTAAAACAATATTTTAGAATGTTTACAATGATATTTGTTATTGTATTAGGGATGACACTTGGTGCAGGCTTATTTGCTGGTGTGGTTGTGGCTCCTACGATTTTCCATTCAGAAGCCTTACTTGGTTCTGCACTTTTGACACGTTTTCAAGAGGGTTTATTGATGACCCAAATTTTTGAACGTTTAGCATATTTGGTAAATTTTTTAGTGATTATTGCTGTGTTGTATGAGGTTATAAAATTTAAAGCTTTTGAAAACACGCGTTGGACAATGCTTTTTACGTTTTTAGTAGCTGCATCGGGTTTACTTTTTACTTCTTATTACATTCCTCAAATTTTAGAGATGCAAGCTTTAGGTGAAGCAGCAACAATAGGTGAGGCATTTGAAAACGTACATAAAGGCTCAGAGTTAAACTTTAAACTCTTTGCTTTCTCAACTTTAGGGTTGTTGATTTTGACTTTGAGAAAAGTATTACGCTAAGCGTTAATACTAATCTTTATGAGGAGGGTGTAAAATATCTTCTTTACTTCGGTCAATGTATTGGTCTTCAATATCTTTGACTGAATAAACATAGCCTACACCATCAATAGTCTCAATTTCAAAAGCACCCTCTGGTGTGCTTATACTTGCGTAACTTGTACTTTTACCTTCGGTTAATATAATAGAATGCTTCTCATTTTGATCACCAATTAAATTACCCGTGGCAGAAGTACTACCATTTTTATGCGTAAGTACTTTGGTTATTTCTGCTTCATATTGAACTTGACCAAGAGCTGGTAGTTTAATCACATCTCCAACACTTAGTTTAGCAATACTATTTTCTGTAATCTTAATACCTAAAACAGGGGCAACCAGCTTTTTATGAGGCATCTTTTTTAGAAGATCTTCTTTATTAATCTCATGATAAAGAGTCTGTAAGTGTATACTTTTTGTTTCTTTTAGCGTCTCTGAAACTGCTTTTTGTACTGTTTCATTAATGTTTACTTCATCCATTTTGACAAGGCTTGTGAATTTCTCTTCTTCTAATGGTACTGAAAAGAAAGCATCTACATTTTTAATTTCTTCAGGCATTGGACTTACTGTTTCCTGCGCATTGGAAAGAAAAATCTTAATTCCAATGGCAAGTGCTAGAATAATACTTGAAGCTATAATAACTTTTTTATTCATTTCTCTTCCTTCTTAAAGACTTGCATTTAAAAGAGTTTTGTAGATTTTTCTTAACTCTTTAAGTTTTTGAACCTCTACGAATAAAACATCTGTTTTAAATGTTGTACGAATGGCTTTAGCTTCTTGAATAGTTGCTATTCTTGCTTCTTTAAGGGTTGCAATTTTTGCTCTGAGTGTTACTCTTTTCGCAGAGATACTTTCTTTATAATCAGCTTTTTTACTAGTACGTTCAGAACGAATTTGAGTTACTATCTCAGTGAATTGTTCAGATGTTATGGTTTTTGCGTTACGCTCAGAACGTGCTGTTAAGTATCTTTCACGTAGTTTAGCTAATTCAACGGTTAATGCAGTATGCTCAGTAGTTTTAGTAGTTTTAAAAGCAGTTCTTAGCTTTTCGACTTCAGCTTGGTAAGTAGCTTTAGCTTTGGTACGAACAGTTTTGACATTGGCACGTAAGATGTTCATTTCTGCTCTTACGTGATCCACGACCATGATTTGATCTTCATAGGCTTTTTTAGCTGTTTCTAAATCAGTTGTATCAGTTGAGTCCGTGCTGTCATTAGTGTTATTATTGTCAAGTTTATTGTTGTTATCTTCAGTATCATTACTGTCGTCAATTACAACATGCTCTCTAAAGTTAGCAATAAGTGGTGCTTGAATCAATATCTTTTTTACAGCATCAGCTTCATTCTCTAAGCCAACTTCAATACCACAAGGTTCACCATTACAGTCTAGTTTAGGATCTGAAAATTTGTAAACTTTTGCTCCATTGTAGCTACCTGTATATGCCATCACTGTTGTAAACTGATCTTCTACCCCATGTCCTCTACCATATCCTGAATCAGGATCTTGTTTTGCTGAGTGAGCTAAGTGCATGTTGTGACCAACTTCATGTCCCGTTACATAGGCAGCACAGTCAATACTTACATGTGCATAAGCATAAGCTTCATAACCTGGATTATAATAAGCAAGCCCACATAATCCATCATTAGAGTAAGGACGATAAATAACAACTTCATCTGCACCTACTTTATTTCTTAATGCTTGAATTTCAGTATTAGCATGTATTTCTGGTAATACATCATAGGTACTGGCATTATCATCAAGATTAAGTTGCTCTAGTTTTACAGCATTTAAACTAATATTTACTCCACTGTCTTCATAGATTTTATTGGTTGTTGTAAATAGGTGATTTATTCTTGTTTCAATATCTCCATTTGAATGATCTTTCGCTCCCTGACTGTAGACGACAAGTGTATCAATCTCTGTTACATTATTTTCAGCAATAGCAGCTGAAGTGTTTAATAATAAGAGAGAAGTGACACCAAGTGTACATTTAATTAGGTTTGATTTCATCTTTATTTCCTTTGTTGTGTAATATGTCACAATTGTATCAGATTGTTTATTATCTTTATGGCTTAAATATTAAATTATATTATTAATTTTAATATTTAATAATATTTTAATATTTATATTGTTCAATATATTTTTTAATATTAAATATTATTTAAAATAGTTTATACAAGTAGTGATTCTTAGCTTTTTAATAAAAATGAGATAGAATTAGAAAAATTAAACAAAGGTATTTCTCTTTTTAATGAAAAAAATATTTGATACAGAAAATCCTCTCATTGCCATAGAACATTTACAGAAAGTATTTGGAACCAAAGAAGTACTTAAAGATGTAAATCTTATTTTCCCTAAAGGCTCTACGACTGTTATATTAGGTCTTTCTGGTGGAGGAAAATCAACTATTATTAAACACATTGTGGGATTAATGAAACCAACTTCTGGTGATATTTATGTCGATGGAGTAAATGTATCTAGCTGTAGCGAAGCCGAATTACGGGCTGTTCGTAAAGACATTGGTTATCTTTTTCAAGATGGGGCGATGTTTGATAGTATGAATATTTTTGACAATGTTGCTTTTCCTTTAAGAGAGCATTTTAAACTTTCTAAAGAGGAAG
Source organism: uncultured Sulfurovum sp. (assembly GCA_902727895.1). Taxonomy (GTDB): domain Bacteria; phylum Campylobacterota; class Campylobacteria; order Campylobacterales; family Sulfurovaceae; genus UBA1140. Next base: position 10,702 of record CACVAP010000051.1, on the reverse strand, counting down.
TACATGAAAAAGTAATGAAAATGCTTAACATGACAGGACTAGATGCTGAACGTGTGGCAAAACTTTTCCCAAATGAACTAAGTGGTGGTATGCGTAAACGTGCAGGTTTGGCAAGAGCAATTATAATGGAGCCTAAAATCATACTTTATGATGAACCAACTTCTGGACTTGACCCAATTACCTCTGACCTTATTACACAACTTATTTTAAAACTTCAAAAAGAGCTGGGTGTTACCTCTGTTTTAATTACGCATGACATGAAAGAGAGTTTTAAATCAGCTGATTACTTAGCATTTCTTTTTGAAGGTGAGATTATAGAGTGGGCTGATAATGAAGCATTTAAAAATACTAAAAACCCTTATGTAAAACAGTTACTAAAGGGTAGTGGTGAAGGACCAATTCAATTTAATGACTAATCTAGAATAAAATATGTAAACTTTCATGCTTAATCAAACATGCTTGAAAAGTTTTTAATTAATTGCCTTTTAGCAGGGCAAAAGATCAGATAATATCTGAACCTATCAAACAGTTTTCTTTTGCAATTCTTTATTTTACGGAGTTGTTGTGCATAAATCTCAAATATTGGTTGCTGTCATTAGTATGAACAGTGAATCACTAAAAAATCTATTTTCTTCTTTTCAAAAGAGTCATATTACTGATAAAGTTGAAATAAACTTTATGGTTTTTATGAACTCATTAAGTTATCAAAAACCTATATTGAAAAATTTTGATACAAAAATAAAATATTTACCACTATCTAGTGATAAGCATTTAGATATTTCTATGGCACGAACCTTTTTACAAGAAGAAGTTTTTTTGTTTTGTAAAAAAAGCCATATTGAACCTATAGTATGGTTTTTAGATGAAGACATGGAAGTTGACCAACGTGTTAATGAATATTTACCTAGTTTACATACTTATAAAAATCAATATGATGTACTGATTGGTTCAATTGAAGGAGATAGTCCTAATGCTTCTTTTTCAGGGATTAATGTTCAGCTATTAGATTTGATACATAACTTAATATATTTAGATTCTTTAAACGATAATGATTTTTTTCCTAACCATGAGAAAGAGAATCAAATATTACGAGAGAAATATCCAGACTATTATTATGATTTAAGCAGTAGACACACACAGCACTTACAAGAGGTTTTTTATATTATTCCGTTGAGTAGTAAAGAGAAAGTAAGTGATGTGAGAAATAGAATATACTCTAATTTAAAAAATATTATTTCAGGACAAAATATATTTCGACCTATTATTCAAGAGAAAATATCAACCTATAGTGATACCTTATTAAGAGGGGGAAATACCTTTGTTTTAAACCTTGATACTTTAAAAGTAAAAAATCCTAGTATCAGAATTAATAATCAGATACTTAGACGCTCCGATATGTTGTGGGCATTGACAAATAAAGAGTTTTTAAGACAGAAAATTGTTAAAACAGATTTTATTGTTTTACATAATAGAAGGTTTGATATAGAAAAAGAATTAAATATTGAGAAGACAGTTGCAGAGAATAGAGGTTCTATTGTATTTAATGCACTTAAACAATATTATGAAGATAAAGAAAGGACTGGTTTTAGATTGATTTTGAAGAAGAATATAAGTACAAAAAAAGAATCCATAGAAAAAAATTTTCTCATGATACAAAAGAATATTCAGAGATTAAAAAAACTTAAAAATACTCACTTAGACATGTTTGTTGAGAATTTGGAAAAATTTTATAATCAGACAAACATCAATCATATACTCAAAAATATAGAGTTACTTAACGAAAATCATCAAGATGTTTTTAATCAATTTATCTCTTACAAGCCTTTAATATTAGGAAGTGCTATTTTAGAAACTTTAGACAATAATTTTATACAATACGATATAGGTAACGATGATATTAAAATGATTACAAAAACACCTATTGAAGATATAAATAAAGATAGGGCTGTTGTTAGAATACACTCATCATGTGCAAATTCAGAAGTTTTTGGAGCTATAGATTGTGACTGTGCAGAGCAATTAAAAGAGAGTATGAATCTTATCTCTGAAATAGATAATGGGATTCTTTTTTATATTACTCAAGAAGGTAGAGGGCATGGATATGGGAAAAAAATAGCCATTGTAAATAATATGCAAACAAAAAACGTAGATACTTATGAAGCTTGTAATCTATTGGGATTAGAAGATGATATTAGAGATTATAGTGAAATTGCTAAAATTATAAATTCATTAGGCATAAAGAGTATTGAGATAGCCAGTAATAATCCAAGAAAAAGAGAATCTTTGGAAAAAGAAGGAATTAAAGTAAGTATCAAAAAGGAGAAACTTGTAACACTTTACACACATGAGAATATTGAATATTTAATCTCAAAACAGAAAAAAGGAAAACATGAAATTGTACTGTTGGATAAAAAAATCTTAATAGAACGATACCCTTATTTAGAAGATAAAGTTGTGTTTTATCAGAAATATGATTCCTATGGAGGTTTTTCTAATTTTTCTGACTATCCATTTCATCTACAAGATAAATATTGGAGAACATCAGAACACTATTATCAAGCTCATAAATTTAGAAGAAATTCTGACATATTTAATCGTATTCAAGGAGCAAAAACAGCTACAGAATCTAAAGAGATAGCATATTCTTGTACGACCTATTATGATGATTGGGAAAATAGAAAAATACTTTTTATGCATAATGCACTTATTAGTAAATTCCGTCAAAATGAAATTTTGAAAGAAGAATTATTGTCTACGGGGAAGAGTTATATTGTAGAAAATGCTGTAGATGATGACTATTGGGGTTGTGGTTCTGATGGAAAGGGTCATAATATATTGGGAAGATTGCTTATGTATGTACGTGATGAATTATCTGAAAAGGCATATTACTGATGAATATGAATACTATAATACTTAACAATGAGGATGTGAATCATTTTTTAGAAATGATTCAAGTGAAGAAAGTAAGTGATAGTTTAGAGTTTTTAAATGCTATTATTTTTGGTGTTTATGAGCATATCCCTTTCCAAAATTTAACTTTACTAAATAGTAAAAAAAGACCTACTGAACTTGATATTATAGAAGATATGTTATCTGGTGTAGGTGGTTTATGTAATACTCGAAATGGATTTATGTACTTACTTTTGAAAGCTTTAGGATTTAAAGTTTATTTTTTATCTGCTTCAATGTTACAAGCTGATTGCCATGTGATTATATTGGTAGAGATTGGTAATGAAAAGTATTTAGTTGATACAGGCAATGGTTTTCCGTATTTAACTGCAATAAGCCTTGAACATACTTTAGTTTATTCACATCAATATTTAAACCATAGAGTTATTCAAAAAAATAACTTATTTTTCATGCAACATTCTCAAGATAAAGAGCTAAAAACGTGGGAGGATTCTTATTCTTTTACTTTAAAGAAAGTTTTATTTTCAAGTTTTAACACTATGTTAGATAAACAGTACTTGGAAATTGGTTGGGGACCTTTTACAAATAGTATTAGACTTAATAGTTGGAATAAAAATGGAGGTGTTATTGTTAGAGATAAATTACTTTTAAAACTAGAGAAAAATAAAAAAAGAGAAAAATATATTTTTAAAAATTTAATAGATTTTAAGATGCATATCCAAAAATATTATGGTGAAAAGTTCATAAATTTGGTTGATATAGAAAATGCATGGAATAAGTATTGTGAGTTAGAAAAAGAGAAAAAAGGAATAATAACATCATGAAAAAGGTAGTTAACACAAAAGTATTTAAATATAAAGATAATAAATTTATTGACTTTTTTAATAAGCATGGTTGGGTTGTAATTGAGAATTTTACATCAATAGAAACTTTAGAGTCACTAAAGTCTAAATTTAACCAAATTAAAAGAGAGAAAGCCCATAGTCAAAATATTCCTATAGATGATTATGCGTCTGAAATAACGCAATGGCGAAATTTGTGGAGAGAGGACGAGGTATTTAAAAATATGATTTTTAATGAGAAGGGGGTTCATTCAATAGCTCAAAAAGGGATGCAGTGGTCTGGGGTAAAACTATTACATGATCATGTAATTGAGAAATTAAATGATGTAACTTCTATTTTTCCGTGGCATCAAGATTCAATGTTTTGGCCAGTAGATATTGAAGGCTGTTCTGTTTGGACACCCTTTGAAAATGTAACAGAAAATGGTGGTTGCCTAGAAGTTATTGATGGTAGTCATTTAAATACTTGTGATAGACCATTAGATTTTATGGCAGAAGAAAAAAATGACTTTGATATAAGTACAACAAAAACCTTACTACCCATTAAGAAAGGTAGTACAATCTTACTTCATAGTTTAACTTATCATAGATCATCAGTGAATAAAGAAACAATAAATAGAACTGTTTATTTGTCCTTGTGGATTCACCCTGATGCTAAATGGAGACCTGATTTAGTAGATTGGCATCCTATTAATAAACATGTTGAATCTAAAGAAAAAGAGTGTTTAGAAGGTAAAATGTTCCCTATGTTTGGTAAAACTGTAAAAATAAAAGAGGAATCTAAAGATATTCATGAAGGGACAGATTATGGTGTTGGTATTTCAATGTTTAATGCAAGTGACAAGATAAAAGAGCAATTTAGGAATATAGTAGGAGAAACAAATAATCTATTTTCTGAAAGAAATCGCCATATAATTATTAGTGAAACTATTAGAAATAAATTTTGTAAGGATGAAAAGTTACTAAATAAAGTGTTGTATGGAATAATGATTTCAATCTCTTCTTATGGGCATGATGAATCCAGAAATGTATATAACTCTAGTTATAAGAAATGGTGGGAAATTGCTGGAGAACAGTGGGATAATTATCAAATAGTAAAGCAAAATTCATAAGTGTAAAGGGCTATTTAAATTGAATGTAAAAAGTCTTAAAAGTAATACTAGTAATGTATGGATGTTTCATAGAATAAAAATGTTGGATAACTGTATGAGTGATATCTATAGAGAAAGAGGCATGCTTCATACGATAGAAGAGCTTTTTTGTTTAATTGATACTGCTATAATGGAAGGGTATAAATTTGGTTCAATAAATGAGGCTATTCACTGTAATAAAACCGTTCATTTAACATTTGATGATGGATATAAAGAGCATTTATCGGTAGCTAAAGAGCTTAAAAAGCGATATGATTTTTCTTATAATTGTATTACATTTGCCATAAATATTAGAAATTCATTTTATGAAGATAAACTATGTATGGATATGCTTTATCAACTTATAGATAAGCGTAGATTAAATGATATGAAAAAAATATTCAATATTAAATCTAATAATATAGAGCTAAAAGAGCTAAAAAAGATTTTTTTTTCAACAACACAATATATAGAAGAGATAAATAAATATGTAGATATGCAAAATTATTTTTTAGATAAAGAAGAAGTTATTGCTCTTTCTAAATTGTTTTCTATCGCTAGTCATTGTATTAATCATTGTTATCTTACGTCACTTAGTGATGATGATATGTATATAGAATTAAAAGTATCTAAAGCTTATCTATCTACTTTATTAAATAAAGAAATTGAGATTATTTGTTACCCCGAAGGAAATCATTCTAATGTAATCAATAAAGTCTCAAAAGAGCTAGGATACAAATTTGGATTCTCAATCTTTTCAAAAGATAGAGAACCTAAAGAATTTAATATTAATAGGAGTATTCCAAAGTGTATTTAAAAAATTTAGCTTACAAACTGTTTTTTAGATTTAAATATCGAAAAAACATAAGTAACTTATTTAATGCTACAGGCTATAGAGATATTGTTATTGGTAAAAATACTACTATTAAAGATTTTGCATCACTTCAAGCTCATAGAGAAAATGCTAAAGGGGAAATAGATGAAGATGCTAAAGGTAAAATATATATAGGAGAGCATACGAGTATTGGAGAGTCCTTAAAAATACTAGGAGGTGCAGGTACAGTTAGTATAGGAAATAATGTTATAGCTAGAAGTAAGTTGACTATTTTAGGGGGAGGCAGTGTTAATATTGGTGACAATGTTTTGATATCTCATAATGTAGTAATCTCTTCTAGTTCACATGACTTTACAAACCCCGAGATATTAGTAGTAAATACACCAAGTATATTTGGAGAAATTAATATTTCAAATAATGTTTTTATAGGAGCAAATACTACTATTTTAATGGGTTGTATGATTAATGAAGGGGCAATTATTGGGGCAGGTAGTGTTATAATTGAGAATACAGTTATTGGAAAGAATGAAATATGGTATGGAAATCCAGCTAGCTTACAAAGGAGTAAATAGAAAAATTAGGGTTCTAAGTCAATCCCCATTTTAACAACTTTTTGATATACTAAAATAATGAATAATGAAACATCAGAACACTCCTTTAACCCAATCACATTTAAAAATTCAGAGATTTTAATTTTAGGTTCCTTTCCTTCATTAGAGTCTTTTGAAAAGTCATTTTATTATGCACATCCACGTAATCAGTTTTGGAAATTACTTTCAGGAGTAACGGCATATCCTATTAATAACCGAGATCAAAAGATGTATCTGTTAAAAACAGCAAAAATAGCACTTTGGGATATGGTACAAAATTGTAAAAGAGAAAATTCTTTAGACAGTTCATTAGAAGAGATAGAAGTCAATGATTTGGCTTCTTTTTTAGAAGAGTATTCAAGTATTAGAAAAGTAGCGTTTACAGGGCGTTTAGCAGAGAGATTATTTAAGATGCATTTTGACTATTTAGAAATAGAAACTGTTTATCTTCCTTCTCCCTCAGCTGCTTATGCAAAAATGAGTTTTGAGACAAAATTAGAAAATTATAAAAGGTTATTGGTAGTTTAATGGCAGTTTGGGCAGTAGGGGACATTCAAGGATGTTTTGACTCTTTTCAAGAGTTATTAAAAAAAATTAAATTTAATCCAGAAGTTGATGAATTATGGGTTGCAGGAGATTTGGTCAATAGAGGAGATAAATCTTTAGAAACACTCAATTATTTATATGGTATTAGAGATTCAATAAAAGTTGTTTTGGGAAATCATGACATTGCACTTATTGCTGCTTATACTGGCGTAAAAAAGTCAAATGAAACGATTCAGCCTATTTTAGATGCTCCTAATGCAGATGAATTAATTCATTGGTTACGTCATCAGCCTTTTTTTCATTGGGACTTTAAACTTGGTTATTGTATGGCACATGCAGGAATTTCCCCTGAGTTTGACTTTGGTATGGCAACAAATTATGCTCTACGTATTGAAAAAAAGCTTCAAGGAAGAAACTATAAGTCATGGCTTAAACATATGTATAAAGTAAACTCAAATAAGTTTTCAGCAAAAGCTTCTTCGATGGATATTGATAAATATATTTTAAGTTCTTTTATCGCCATGCGTTTTTGTGAAGATGATGGTACTTTAGATTTTAAACAAAAGGGTCCACCAAGTGAGAAAAAGGTTCTTAAAAAAGGTTTGAAACCTTGGTTTGCTTGTCCTACACGAAGAACAACAACCCTGAAAATTGTTTTTGGACATTGGTCAACTTTGGGTTACTATCAAGATTCTAATGTCTTGTCTTTAGATACAGGATGCCTATGGGGTAGTGCTTTAACAGCTGCTAGGCTTGATACTGAAGAGCCGATTATTGTTCAAATTCCTTGTAAAGCCCAGCAGATTCCTTAGATTATTTTATTATATTTTTATTTAACATGGAATGTTTATAAATTTTTATTATATGTGAAGTTAACTGTTACTTTTTGTATAAGATAATAAATAATAAAAAAAATACAGCATAATTCTTAAAATCTTTTTTCAAACTAAGTTAGTATGGAAGTATCTTAATTATACAAAGGAAGAGATTATGAGTATGGAAAGAAGAGATTTATTTAAACTAGCAGGCGTTGCAGCAGCTGTAGCAGTTGTCCCAGCAGTCACAGGTTGTGCAGCAGGTTCTTCGGCAGCACCAGCATCATTTATAAAGAAAGCATCTGGTAAATCAGTTGTGATTATTGGTGGTGGTTGGGGTGGACTTACCATGGCTAAAGAAATCAGAAAACAAGACAAAAGTATTGACGTAACTGTTGTTGAGAAAAAAGATATTTTTATGTCTTGTCCTGTTTCTAACCTTTATCTTGGTGGTTTAGAGAGCATGACACTTGCTCAACTTACACATGATTATTATGCCCCTGCTAAAGCTCATGGTTATACATTTATTCAAGGTGAAGTTACAGAGATTAACAGAGCTGGAAAATACATTAACACAACTTCTGGTGCATTGTCTTATGACATTCTGGTCCTTTCTCCAGGTATTGCGTATGATTATGAAAAGCAATTCCCAACTTGGGATTCAGCTAAAATTTCTCAAGTAGCACATGCTTGTCCAGCAGCATTAATGCCAGGTTCAGAGCACCTAGCACTTAAAAGACAACTTGATAACATGGATGATGGTAACGTTATTATTGTTCCACCAGAATCAGGTAAATTTAGATGTCCACCAGCTCCATATGAGAGAACTGCGATGATAGCTAACTACATGAAAAAAGAAGGAATTCAAGGTAAAGTTATAGTTCTAGATAAAAGACCAGGTAAGTTTGCGAAGGCAGCAGCATTTAAAGAGTCTTGGAATGATGCATTCTCAGACATTATAGACTATAGAGGTTCTTCTAAAGTTACTGATGTTGATACAGCAGCTAAGACTATTACTTATACAGATGGTGAAGGTAAATCACATACAGAGACTTATCAAGTATGTTCATTAATGCCAATTAATAAATGTTCTCCAGTTACAACCATGGCTGGGATTAAAACTAATGGTGCAGGTTATGCAGCAATGGATGGTTACTCATTCCGTTCAGCATCTGACAAAAATGTTTATGTTATTGGTGATGCAGTTGGACATAAAATTCCACCATCAGGTCAGACAGCTATCTGGGGTGCTAAAAGAGCAGCTGGACAAATCGTTGCGCAAGTTAGTGGTAAAACAGCTGATCCAATTGCAGGTCTTCCAGAAAAAGCAGCTAATGTTTGTTACTCAATGGTAAATGGAGCTCCTGAAGAAGCGATTATGGTTACACATACATTCTCTGCTGATGCCTCTGGTGTACTTAAAGGTAAAGGAGCTGTTCCAAAACCTAAAGATGGAAATGGTAAATTTAGATCTGAAGGTGTTGGTAAAGCCTTACACGAGTGGTATAACGGTTCCATAAGAGAAATGTTCTCTTAGTAGTTGAATCTTCATTGCGATTTGTACTCATCTTAAAGTGATGGGTGCAGTCACTTACTGACGTAAGCTCTTTTACCCAAACACTTTAATCTAAGCACAACTCACACTAAATCTTCAACTACTAATCATCTAATTTAAATCTTTTTGAAAATAACTTCCCCATTTCTAATAACAGCAACTTTTTTATGACACGCTAAAGAAGGTAATGAAATATAATTCTCATGAACTAAGCCTTGATGAAAATGACCTTCTATGATGAGAGCATCTTTAGGATAGTGACTTCTTATGCTATCAAAACGTTTTTTGTAAGCTTTAAAGTTTCCACAGATTTTTTTCTCTTTGAGTTTTTTCATTCTGTGGTTTATGATTTGTTTCTCAAAGGGTTTTAGTAAAGTAAGGGTAATCTTATTACGTAATATTTTAGAATAGAGATTATAGCCAAAGCCTGTTGCGTATTTATCTCCGTGGCTTAGGTAGACATCTTGTTTATTTAGTTGGTAGTGAATGGGTTGTTCTTCTCTTGTGTATACTTTAATCTGTGGAAAAACTTCTTTTAAACAAAAGTCATGATTCCCTTCTAGGTAGATGACTTCTAAATCCTGTGAAAGTTGTTGTAGCAATTCTATGGCTTCTTTTGAAAAGTTTTGAATGTAGTTGTTGTGTCCAAAAAGTAGGTCAAAAATGTCACCCATAAGAAAAAGTTGGGAAGTATTTATTTTGTGGTTTTGTATGTCTTGGAGTAGGTTTAAAAATTCCTCACCATGGTGAGGGTAGTGAGCATCTGCTATGAAGAGTGCATTTTCTTGAATTTCTGGGATTATGCCTTCTATTGGCATTTTTTACAGAGTCCGAAAAGATTTATTTGAGATGATTTTAATTGAAAATTTTCAATGACCAGTGTTTCTTTAGTTTGAGAAGTAATCTCTGTGTCCATAATGAATCCACAGCTATCACAAATAAGATGCATATGCTCATCTTTTTTTAATTCGTATTTTGATTTTTCACCATTTAGGGGTACTTCTACAATGACATTATTTTCTTGCATTACAATAATATTTTTGTAAATAGTCGCAAGAGACAAAGTAGGGTATTGTTTTTTTACATCATCATAAATATCGTCAATATTTATGTGACCAGCATGGTCAATAGATTGTAAAATAGAGGTGCGTTGTATGGTGGCTTTTAAATCATTCGCTTTTAGTAAAGTAATGTAGTCTGTCATGATTATGCCTTATGTTATTCTATTTCTTTAGAAATACTTATATAAATATTATAGTGAATAATACTTAAATAGGTATTCCCCACATAAAATGTGGGAAATGAACAAAAATGTTCCTGACTATAGTTCTTCTGCGTGTTTACCAAGGTAATCTGCAACACCAGCTGTGTCGGCTTTCATACCTTCGTCACCTTGAATCCAACCAGCAGGACAAACTTCACCATTTTCATTAGTAAAAATCATTGTGTCTACCATTCTTAACATTTCATCAATGTTTC
>CACVAP010000050.1 GCA_902727895.1 uncultured Sulfurovum sp. | reverse complement strand
TTAAGACAAAGCATAAAGTTAAAATATAAAGAGCAGCTAGCGTTAGTAAAATTTAATAATAACATACCCTCAAATCAAAAGCCTCAACATCGACAGATTATTTATGCTCATCAAAAAGAAGAACTTCAAGAACTATCAGAACGTTTTAGCCAAAAGAGAGAAGATATTCATAAACAAAATAGACTTTATTCTTATAAAGAGTATCTTTTAGAAAAAGCTCTAAATGGTGATGAAAAAGCGTTAGAAGCATTAAGAAGAACAACGATGAGCTTTAAAGCTGATGAGAATATTTTACGGCATCCTAAAGGTAAAATTAATCATAAACTATGGGAGAGTTTAAAGGTTCAAATAACCAAAGAGGGAAAAGCAGTTTACGAAGTTGAGGGGAATGGAAAAATTATTGATACAGGGGCTTATCTGAAAGTAACGGTTGAAGATAATGATAGGGCTATTTTAACTTCATTGCAAATGGCTAAAAAGAAGTATGGAGATGTTTTAGAGGTACAAGGTAGTGTGGAATTTAAAAAGCGTGTGATGATGATTGATGAGCGTTATGAGTTAGGACTGAAGTTTACAGATAAGGCGATGAAGAGAATTCAAGAGCAAGGTGAGAAAAAGGGAATGGGGCTTTGATTTCTCTTTTAAGTAATATTAATATTACTGTTGATAGAATTAACCTTATGTTAACCAAAAGCAGAATAAGTCTTATTTGAAAGATATAATTTTCTTAATATATTTAAAATTATTTAATTTTGTTATAATTTTAAACCTAAAAACAAGGCTTGAAATTGCAAAACCACGACTACGGAACAAAAAGAAAAAACCAAGTAGGAAACTACCTTGTAAGCCTTATGGTTGTGGTCTCATTATTTCTTCTGGTTAATATTCTAGCCACGCAATACGTAGCACAACATTTTGGCTATCATGAAAACTTAGGTGACTCTTTATATCAATACTTCTATAACCCTTTTGGTTGGCTCATTTGGCAACAAGACTTTTATACGCATTATTCTTATTTCTTTAAAAGTTTAAATATCACGATGTTTTTTATTATCGCTGCTGTTTTTATTGTATTTATACTTATTCGGATGTTAGCCCTTAGAAAAAGTAAAACCCATGATGATGTTCATGGTACGGCTCATTGGATGAGTGCTAATGAACTTAAAGAGACAAATTTACTTAATCAAAAAGAAGGGGTTTACATAGGAGGCTATGAAGAAGGTTCAAACTTGAGGTACCTTAAGCATAATGGTCCAGAACATGTTTTGGCTTTTGCCCCAACACGGTCTGGTAAAGGTATTGGTTTGGTTCTTCCTACGCTTTTAGATTGGCGTGAATCGGTGATTGTATTGGATATTAAAGGTGAGAACTGGGCATTAACAGCAGGATGGAGAGAAGAGTATGCCAATAATAGGGTTTTAAAGTTTGACCCTACAGCAGATGATGGACTAAGTGTTAAGTTTAATCCTTTAGAAGAGATACGTATTGATGGTAGTTATGAAGTTGGAGATCTTCAAAACATTGCCATGATGATAGTTGATACAGAAGGTAAAGGACTTAGAGATTATTGGGAGAAGTCTAGTTTCTCTTTTATTAGTGGATTAATTCTACATACCATTCATAAAGCTAAAAAAGAAGATAAACCCTACCCTAACCTCACAGATGTTTATGAACTCCTCAATAAGGATGAGATTAGAGATTTATTAGAAGAGATGTTAATCTCAAAACATCATCTTGTGTCACTTGTTGGTAGAGAGATGTTAAATAAGGCAGCTGAAGAGTTATCAGGCGTGGTGGGTTCTAGTTCTTCTTATTTGAATTTATATGTTGACCCTATTATTTCTAATAACACTTCTAAGAGTGAATTTAAAATTAATGATTTAATGAATGGTGAACAACCTGTAAGCCTTTACTTGGTTTTAAAGCCAAATGATAAAAATAGAATCATGCCTCTAATTAGATTAATAATGAATCAACTTCTTAGACGTTTACTTGAAGAACTAGAGTTTGAAAATGGTAAATCTGTAAAAACCTATAAACATCGAATGCTTTTAATGCTTGATGAGTTTACAAGCCTTGGTAGATTGGGTATCTTCCAAGAGAGTCTAGCGTTTATGGGTGGGTATGGAATTAAAGCTTATATTATTATTCAAGACATCACCCAACTCTATGAGGCTTATGGTAAAGATGAGTCTATATTATCGAATTGTCATATTAGAATTGCCTATGCCCCTAATAAAGTTGAAACAGCTGAACTCTTATCAAAGATGTCTGGTACAACCACAGTAGTTAAGAGTTACACAACTACTTCAGGAAATAGAATATCTGTGATGTTAGGACAAGTAACAGAGAGCTTACAAGAGATATCACGACCTCTTTTAACACCAGATGAGTGTATGAGATTACGAGGAGCAAAGAAAGATAATAATGGACAAGTAATTGAAGGTGGTGATATGCTGATATTTATTGCAGGTCAAGCACCCATTTATGGAAAACAGATACTTTTCTTCAAAGACCAAGTTTTTTTAGACAGGTCTAAAGTAGCAGCACCCCAACTCACCTCTTCTGCTTCAAAGGATGAATTTGACTATGAAGTAAAATTAGCTTGAGTTCTTTCTTGGTTCTACGTTCTTTTCTTTTAGCACTTTTACTTGGAATGTTTGTTGGGTATTTTTCATGGGGTCACAGTCTTAGCCTAACTATTTTATCTTTATCTCTTTTTTTGGCTTATATGATTATTGATAAAAGATACTTACTTTTTGGGTTTGTATGGGCTTATTATCTCATGGCTAGTCGAGGTTTTTTATTTGGCGTAGAAAGTTATTATGAAAATCTTATATATGCTTTTTTAGCTTGGATTGGCGTTGCTACTGTTTCAAGTTTATTATGGGTTCTGATTTGGACTAGGTCTTTTAGAAGAAGATTGTCATTATTCCCCTTACTTTTAATTGTTATGATATTACCACCATTTGGGTTTATATCATGGGTTAATCCTTTACCTAGTATTGCTGTAGTGCTTCCTGGGTTTGGATTTTTAGGGCTTGTTTTAGAGTTGATTTTTATTTATTTGGTAGCTATATTGTGGAAAAAGTATGATTATGCTAGGTATTATTTTATGACGCTTATGAGTATTATATTTATCTCTACTTTATATTACTTTCCTCCTAAAGTAAAAGAAAATCTAGTCATAAAAAGCATACAAAGTGATATTGAATATTTTCCTATGACCTTTGATAAGTCAAGAGAATATAGGACTTTAAAAACCTTTTTTTATAAAGTTCAAAACACTCAAAGCCTCAATATTCTTTTACCAGAGAATGCTTTAGGAAATTATAGTTCTGTTCAGTCAATGTTATGGCAAGAGTTGGATGAAGATAGAACTGTTTTTGCAGGAGCTACCATTTATAATGCTAGACGTTCTAACAATATTAATGCTCTTTTAGAGATAGATCATAATAGTACTAAACTTCTTTATAAACAAAGAGTTCCTGTTTTAGGAGAGATGTGGAAGCCTTTTAGGAATAAGGGTACAGAAGCCACAATATTTGAACAGGCGATTGTTAAAATTAATGGTGAAAAGGCAGGTGTTTTTATTTGCTATGAACAACTCTTGGTTTATCCTTATCTTCAAACATTTTTCTATAAGCCTAATATTTTAATTGGTATTTCAAATCTTTATTGGGCTAAGGGTACGAATATTAAGTCCATTCAAAAAGAGACGATGGAGCTTTGGGCTATTTTATTTGGGGTTCCTTTGAGTTTTTCGGTTAATGGATAGATAATTGATTATTTTATAATAAAAATGAAATAAGTATATTATTTATAGTGGATATTTGATATTTTAGGATAAAATATGAAATATCTATTAAGGAAATACAATGAAGTTTGTATCAAGAAAAGAAGAATTGGATATTCTTGAACGTAAATATAATCAAGATTCTTCATCTTTTGTAGCAGTATATGGAAGAAGACGAATTGGTAAAACAGAGCTTGTTAATCATTTTGTTCGTTCTAAGTCTTGCCCTCTTTTTTCAGTCACAGGAGCTTATGATGCTTCCTTGAAATCTCATTTAGATAATTTTGCTAATAAATGCTTATTAGCTTTTGGTTGTGAAACACCCAGTTTTAAATCTTGGACAAATGCATTTTTATTTCTTCAAATGGAAATAGAAAAACTTTCTTTGGAAGATGGATGTAAATTTACGATCTTTATAGATGAATTACCATGGCTAGCTCAAATGAAAAGTTCAGGCTTTAAGTCTGCCTTATCTCTCTTTTGGAATGACTTTGCTTCTAAGAGAGATGATATTTTTCTTATTGTATGTGGTTCAGCCACCTCATGGATTATTAACCATATTATTGAAGATAGAGGTTCTTTAGCCAATCGAGTAACAGCGATAATTCATTTAAAAGCATTTAGTCTATCTGAGACTAAAGAGTTTTTGGAAACATTAGGACATAAAGGGGTAACGCATAAAGTTACGGTAGATTACTATATGGCACTTGGTGGAATTGCGCATTATTTGGTTTTACTAGATAAAGAAAAATCATTTGTTCAAAATATGGATATGCTTTTTTTTCAACAACATGCTGTACTAAGAGTTGAATATTACAATCTTTTTTCTACACTTTTTAAGAATCATCAAACACATGAAAATATTATAAATCATCTATGTTCTCGTTGGAGTGGATTAAGTTTGTCTCAACTTGGGGCTAAAAAAGATTTACAAGTAGGAGCAACCCTCTCAAAGGCATTAAGAGAATTAGAAGAATCAGGTTTTTTGGTAAAACGTCAGAAATATGGTCAAAAAAAGAGAGAAATACTTTATAGTGTAGGTGATCCATTTGTCTACTTCTTTACAAAGTGGGTATCCAATATATCTATGATTGAGTTAAGTCAAAATAAAAACTATTTCTCTACACTTTATCTCTCTTCTTCCTATCGTTCATGGGCTGGTTTTGCATTTGAAAATATTTGTCATGGTCATTTATATCAAATTAAAAAAGCTTTAGATATTGGTGCTGTCATGACACGCTCTTATTATTGGTCAGCTAGTGATGATAAAAAAGGAAGTCAAATAGATATATTACTTGATAGAGATGATGATGTTATCAATATAATTGAGTGTAAATATTATAATAAAGAGTTTATGATTAGTAAGTCATATGCTAGTAATTTAATTAATAAGTCTGAGCTATTTTATGAAAAGTCTAAATATAAAGGTTCTATTCAAGTGGTCATGTTAACTTCTTTTGGGGTAACAAGAAATTCTTATTCAGATGAGATTGTTGCTAAGAATCTAACTTTAGCAGCTCTTTTTGATTAGAAAGGTATCTTTATTTTCTAATCACATCATAATTTGATACGATTAGAGGGATTAATCATATCAAAAGTAGATAATTTAGAATTTACCTACTAATACGAACAGACCTAACAACCTCTTTTTTACGTACCTTTTGACTACTCTGATTCTGCTCTTTTTGAAGTTCTCTAGCCCTTTGTTGTAATACTTTAGACTTTTCCAAAGAATTCTCAATAATACGTTTCACTTCTTTTAAACCTTTTGTTTTAGCTAAATCATTAAAATCACTATGATTGGCTTTTATCTCTTCATCTGAAAAAGAGGGATAGGTTAAGTTTCTTCCTGTACTTTTTACTGCTTCAAATGCTTTGACATAACCAACATTTACTTTGTCCTTTAGCTCTAGTTGTATAATGCTCCCTTTTTTTCATACCAGTAAAGAAGATTATTTAATATCACCTCAGTACGATACCTTTGGTAACTTATACTCTCCTTTTGAGTTGGGATTATTCACAGATTGAAAATAAACTTCATT
>CACVAP010000049.1 GCA_902727895.1 uncultured Sulfurovum sp. | reverse complement strand
TAATTATTCGTCAAAATATTAAGACTTACAACTAAGAGAATGTCTGCTATAAATCTATATATTATTTCATGTAAAGTAGAAAAAATGTTTAAAGAAAATTTTTTAGAAGAAGTTGACAAAATAGTTGGTAATTCAACAGAGATAAGTCGTTTTTTAGACATTCTTAAGCAAATTATACGTACGCCTTCAGTTGTAGGTGCAGAACACCCTTTTTTTCTAGTACTAAAAAGAGAATTGGATGAAATGGGTATACAAACAACGCTATATGAAGGTGTATTGGTTGCTGAAGGTACTGATCCTGACTCAGGGATGATTTCTGCACATATTGACAGACATGGTTTAGTATGTACTGGACCTAATGAGTTTCAGTATGCTGCATTTACAGCATATAATAGAGGAAACTTAACGGGGGATTCGGTAGCAGAGAAAACCTATAAAGATATTATTGAACGTTTTATTCATCAGAAGGTACAAGCTTATAATCCTTGGTCAGGAGCTTACCTTGGGTTAGGTGAGATAGATAGTGCTTATCTATGTGAGCGTAGAGAAAATCTACTTTTTAATGTCAAGGGCTTAGAGCATTTGTATGCAGGTACACCAATAGCATTTGTGGATACTTTAACCTATGAAGAAGGACACCTTTCAGCACAGTTGGATAATGTACTAAGTGCTGCTATTATTCTTTTTCTTTATGAACAAGGATATCAAGGAAGAGCATTTTTTACAGCTTCAGAGGAAGTAGGTAAAAGTTGGCGTTTTTTACTTGAATGGTTTAGGGGAAAAGACATCAGTACAAATGAACTTCTTGTACTCGATACCAGTCCTTTCCCAAATAGAAAAAGTGCCGATGCACAGCATATAGTTCTTCGTAATAAGGATGCAAATTCAGTATTTAGCTCACCATTGACATCTAAAATTACAAAACTTTGTGATAAATTTAATATCACCTATGCTTATAAAGATTTGTTTATAGAAGAAATAAATGAAGAACTTTTAATTCAAGGAAAAACACCTTATTCTCTAGGAAGTACAGAGATGGGACGTTTAGTG
>CACVAP010000048.1 GCA_902727895.1 uncultured Sulfurovum sp. | reverse complement strand
TTGGATTGATTATTCTGCTTATTTGAGTTGGAATAATATGATTCTTTATATCCAAAAAATATTTAATAACTATGGTAAACATTATAGGATAAACTTTTCTTAGTGTTTAATTCTTATTGGCTACTTATAACTAATATATTGTGGATTTTAATAATTAGAACCATCATCTTGAAGGTTTTTTCTTAGCTTTTTTAGAATAGAGGATAAGATAATAATAATTACTAAAATAGATTGGTAATTATTATCTTATAACTATCAAAATCCTTAGTATTCGGGTTAATGAAAAAATCTATAAATAGGTAAGGGTTTTCGCATTCGACTATGGTCTATACATTAATATCGACTATGTGACCTTCAAGAGATAGAAATAGAAGAGCTGGTTAAAAAGTGGCTACCTTATGTTAAAGTTATTGAGCCTTTGAGCTTGAAAAATAAGTTAGAGGATGAATTGAAGGCTTATCTTTTGTCTTAAAGAAGTGTTAGTGAATGTAGTAGAATAGGTTGGTTTAATAGCAACCTAGAAAATAATATTTAATATCTCTATAAAGTTATAAATTTTAACCTTATAAGGGTATAATTTATAAAAAAGAGCTTATCATGATAAAAAGAAGCATCGCTCCCATCCTGGAAACAGCCTTAGAAATATCACCCATTGTTCTTTTAAGTGGGGCAAGACAAGTGGGTAAGTCCACGCTTTCATCAAAACTTTTTAAAAACTATGCCATTCTTGATGATGTGGATTTACGTTTGACAGCCATAGAGAACCCAAAAGGTTTTGTGCATCGACTTGAAAAACCTGTGTGTATTGATGAAACTCAAAAAGCTCCTAATCTACTCGAAGCCATTAAAATGGATGTTGACAAAGACAGGGTAAATGGAAGTTATTTACTGACAGGTTCAGCCAATCTTTTAGACATGAAAATGACCAAAGATACTTTGGCAGGTAGAATTATAGAGCTTTTACTTTACCCTTTGAGTGCTAAAGAGAGAAATAACAAAGCCAGTGAAAATGTAGTAGATATGCTTTTTAACAGAGACTTTTCTTGTTCTAAAATAGATGCCAGTGTTATTGAAGAGACGATTATATCGGGTGGGTATCCTGAACTTTTACGACTTGATACTGAGCTCAAACGAAGACTTTGGTTTAGTTCTTACATTTCGACCTACATCGAAAGAGATGCACGAGAACTTGGAGAAATACGAGAGATAAATAACTTTTTTAAATTTTTTAATGTGATTGCTCCAAGAACAGGAACTTTATTAAATAAATCTAAAATAGCTAAAGCCACCATGTTAAAAGACTCGATGGTAGATAACTTTTTAACCATATTGGCACAACTTTATCAAGTAGAATTGCTTCGACCTTATTCTGAAAACATAGGTAAACAGTTTGTTAAGTCACCTAAACTACACATGATGGACACAGGAATAGTTTGTCATTTACTACGCATAAAAAATTCAAAAACATTAGAAGAGTCACATTATAAAGGTCAGATTTATGAGACATTTATTTTTTCTGAACTTAAAAAGCACATTAGTTTCGCTGTGGACAATACGGATATGTTTCACTACCATACGAGTGATAAAAAAGAGATAGATTTTATTTTGAGTAGAGGTGAACAAATGTTAGCCATTGAAGTAAAAGCTTCTCACTCAGTAGGTAAGGGTGATTTTAGACATATTTTTGATTTTCAAAAGCATTCTGAAAAAGATATTTTAGGGATAGTTTTTTATATGGGAGACACAGTTTTAGAAATAGATGAAAGGAACTTTGCTGTTCCTTTTGGGATGTTTTTTTGAGTTCTAATTTTTAGAAAGCTAAAAAGCTTGGTTAAACCCAAGCTTTAGGACTAAACATTAAACCTAAAATGCATCACATCGCCATCTTGAACGATGTATTCTTTACCTTCAAGTCTGTTTTTACCAGCTTCTTTAGCGCCAGACTCTCCACCGAACTCCATGAAGTCAGCATAAGAAATAACCTCAGCACGGATGAAACCTTTTTCAAAGTCATTGTGGATAACAGCAGCAGCTTTAGGGGCTGTTGTTCCTTGACGGATTGTCCATGCACGTACTTCTTTTACACCAGCTGTGAAGTATGACTGAAGACCAAGCTTGTCAAAACCTCTGTGGATGATTTGCTGTAAACCACTCTCTTTAACACCAAGGTCTGCTAGCATCTCTTCACGCTCTTCATCGTCAAAGTCAATCATCTCTTCTTCCATTTTAGAACAAAGTTTGATAACTTCGGAGTTTCTCTCATTTGCGTAAGTTTTTAAAATTTTTACAAATTCATTGTCTTCTTCAAGTCCGTCTTCATCTACATTTGCTCCGTACATGATTTCTTTTGAAGTAAGTAGACGTAACTCTTTGTTCATGGCTATGAATTCATCAGACTCAATGCCTTCAAAAGTAGAAACAGGATTGTTTTCTGCTATATGGTTCATAAGCTCTTGAGCAACTACCAGTTGTTCTTTTGCCACTTTGTCATTACCACGTGCTTTTTTGTCAAGGTTCATAATACGCTTTTCAAGGGCATCCATGTCAGCAAAAAGAAGTTCTTGTTCAATAATCTCAACATCACGTAAAGGATCAATACTACCTTCTGTGTGAACAATGTTATCGTCTTCAAAACATCTTACAATGTGTAAAATCACTTCTGTTTCACGAATGTTAGAAAGAAATTTGTTTCCTAAACCTTCACCTTTACTCGCACCTTTAACAAGACCAGCAATGTCTACAAAATCAAGTGTAGAGTACTGAACTTTTTCAGGGTTGACAATCTTTACAATCTCATCTATTCGGCTATCTGGTACAGGTACAACAGCTTTGTTTGGTTCAATAGTACAGAAAGGGTAGTTGGCACTTTCTGCATTTTGTGCTTTGGTTAGGGCGTTAAATGTGGTTGATTTACCTACGTTGGGTAATCCTACAAGTCCGATGCTTAATCCCATGATATTCCTTAGTTAAAATAATTATGGAATTTTAACTAAAGTTTGGTGAAGTAGGGGTTACATACGATGTTTTCGTCTTCTTAACTGCCAATTTTTTAAGAGAAAGTAGGTGATTTGGAAAAGTAGAATACCTAGTAAATCGGCTAAAACATCTGCTAAAGATACTTCTCTATAACCTGTAAACGACTGGAGTATTTCTATGAGAATCCCAAATGCGAGTAATGAAAAAATATTTCTAATACGTTTAGCAATGCTAGATGATGAACGATTAAGTAGAAAAGATAGCACAAAAAAAGCAAGTACATGTAGTACTTTATCAGAATGATTAAAGTCAAAAAAAGGGTCACCCGAAGTAGGAGTGAGTGCTTTATAGAGTATGACAATCACAGTAATAAAAAATATTACTTTGAATTGATTCTTAGAGAGTAAGTGTAGATACTTACTCATTTATTTATTTGCTAGTTTTTCTAGTAGTTTTATCATCATACGTACACCAGCTCCTGAACCACCTATTGGGTTTTCTCCCCAAGCATGTTCTACATAAGCAGGTCCTGCAATGTCAATGTGTACCCATTTGTCTTTGTTTTCTTTGTTAATGAATTCACTTAAAAACATTCCAGCTGTAATGGCACCACCGTAAGGGGTATTAGAAATGTTTGAAATGTCTGCAACATTAGATTTTAAACATTTACCTAAGTGTCTATTAAAGTCAAGTTTAGTTGCCAGTTCACCAGAAGCTTTGGCAGCGTCAATTATCATGTCTTTTGGTACGTCACAGTTTCCCATGATGCTAGAGGTATAATGACCTACAGCCACGACGGAAGCACCTGTTAGGGTTGCAAAATCAAACATATAGTCTGCTTCTACTTCTTGTTGTGCATAACCTAGGACATCTGCTAGAACCAAACGACCTTCTGCATCAGTATTTCGTACTTCAATGGTTTTTCCATTTTTAGCTACTAATACATCATCAGGTTTATAAGCATCACCACCGATCATGTTTTCAACTGCACCTATAAAACCATGAACCTCAACTTCTAAGTTCATTTCAGCCACGGCTTTCATAATTCCTAAAACAGCACAAGCCCCACTTTTGTCGAGTTTCATATTAACCATAGAAGCACCAGGTTTTAGACTTAGCCCACCTGAATCATAAGTAAGCCCTTTACCAATTAAAGAGATAACAGCTTTAGGGTTTTTAGGTTTATGCGTTAAGTGGATAACTCTTGGCTTATGACGCGAAGCACGTGCAACAGCTAAAAGGGTTTCCATTTTTTCTTTTCTAAGTTGTTTAGGTTTTAAAACTTTACATTCTAGTTCAAAATCTTCTGCAAGACCTTCAGCGATGTTCGCTAAAGTCTCAGGGAAACAGTCTTCAGGCGTTGTGTTTACAATGTCTCGGGTAAAGTTAGTCGCATCAGCAGTAATTTGTCCCAGTTCAATGGCAGAAGCAGCGTCTTCCATGTCAAGGTCAAAGGCGTTATATTCTTCTAAAGAAATAATAATGTCTTTAATAGGCTGTTTAGCTTTCGTTGTTTTATATGTGTCAAAACTGTAAGCACCTAAAAGTAAACCTTCTACTATGGCTCTAAGGTTAGAGTATGAAGTTTTATTTTCCATGTAGTTTGCTATTTTGAGGCTTTTGTATTTAGTACTACTTAATGTTTGAAGGGCTTTTGCCATAGCAATTCTAAGGTTGTCATCGTTAATGCTTTCAACACCTACATATAGTCTGTTTTTTTCAATAAGTAAACAAGTTTCATCTTGTCCAGCTTTAAAGCCAGATTTTTTAAGAAGTTTTTTGTCTTGTATAAAGTCGTGTTTTAAGTTTTTATTTACTACTACAATTAGTTCTAATGCAGCGTCTATTTCATTGATGGGGCTTATGGTTAGTTCAAAGTTCATTGAGTTCCTTTTTTTGTCTATCTTATTAGTTTATAATTTTTTGAATTTCATATGGTAGAAAACTAGGATATAGTTGTCTATATTCTATATTGTCTCCTAGAAATTTCCAAGTTGTGTCTTTTTCTTTTATGATTAATAACTTTTCTTCTTTTTTAATGTCTAAAATTCTTTGTTGTTTGTTTACTTTTATGTTGTCAATACCATATTTATAGACAAGTGCATCATAAAGAAAATTCATTTTTTCATCGGTATCATAAAGATGACTACTTAAAAAATGAATTTTCACCCTTGAAGTATATTCAGCTTGTGCAAACTTTGTTTCATTGGTGAAAGTTGTAACTTTTGAAAGTTTGCTAACATGGGTGTCATAGCTTTTCATTTCAATATCAGTTGAGTTCATCATGGAAGCGATGTATTGTCTAAACAAATCAAGGTCAATAACATTAAAAAGTTTAGGGTAGGTCATATCTACTATATCATCTGTATTAAAAGTACTCAGTTTTCTTAGGTAAGTGTCTAATTCAATTTTAACAAGTGCTTGATCTCTTGTTAAGCTTCCAAGATGACTGTCTATAGTAGTTATTGGTGCTGGTATAGTACTTTCTTTAACCTCTTCCTTCTTGGGCTTTTTAGTACTGTTACAAGCATAGAAGGAGCCAAGAATAAAGACAAGAAGAAGGTACTGGATATATTTCATTTATAGACGCTCCATTATAAAGTTTTTAGATACTGCTTAACTTTTTCAAATGTTTCTTCTGTTCTTAACGTTGAGTGAGAGTTATCTATGTTTAACGCTGTTTGATTAACTACTTTAAAGTAAACATAAGGGTATGAGAGCTTTTCTCTATCATGGGTATGTTTCTTGAGTAAAGTTTCATTTGACTTGATGATTATATCATCTTTTAAATAGCGTAAAACCATTTGTGTTAATTTTGGAGAAGAAAGAGGTTGACGCATTAAACTAAACGAGTTTAGCTCTAAAGTTTTAAAAACAAATTTCTTATAGTTGTTGTCAACTAAAGATGAAATACTTAAAAGAAGTGAAAGTGCAGATGAAACACTTGAAGGTATGTTCATGTCATGAATGTTTTCTTTGACTTTAAAATTACCAGGAGAGTAGACCCAACGTGCCTGTTCATAATACTGTTCAATGATGAGGTTGGCAAATTGTGTTGCCATAATTAGAAATGATTCATCTAAAGAGTGTTGATAGGCTGAGATGAGTGTTTCACCCAGTGTGGTGTAGTCTTCTAAGAATGCTTGAATAGTTGCTTTTTTATTTACTTTCTTTGTATGGTAAAGCGTTCCTGAAACATATAATTCAGACAAAATAGCCTCTAATGTTTCTAAAGCATTTACTTTGTATTTGTCATCAATGCTTGAAGCAGAAAATAGTGTTTGAACCATAAGGGCATTCCATGAAGTAATAATCTCTTCATTTTCTAAAGAGAAGAACTTAGCATCTTTTCTTTCTTTTAACATAAAATCAAGGCTTTGAATAGCTACTCTTTTATAGTTGTCATTTTGAGTAAGGTTGTAAGCACGTAGATAAAGTTGTATAAGTTGTGCATTGTCATACGTTGTTTTTACTTCGTAGGGTTGCGTCCATTGCACATCTTTAGCGTAGTGGTAAAACCCTTTATTTTCTAAGTCATAGAATCCACCTTTTATCATGTTGTCTAGTGTCAAGGTTAGGGCATCTAAAACTTTAGTCTCTTTTTCAAGTTCATAAACATCTAGTAGTAAGTTTAGGGTTGAAGCATTTGGAAACTTTGGTGCTTTGGAAAATCCACCAAATTCATGGTCGAGTAAAGCATTGCTATGTTGTTGAATGGTCTTTATAATATTAATGTCTAGTTTAGTGGCTTGTATGTTTTTCTCTTGTACGTTGACATGAGAAAGAACTTCTTGTCCTTTTTGAGCAAGGGTGTCATAGTCGGTAATGTATTTCTTTGAGATAACACGTAGTAAAGACTCTAAACTAAGCTGATCATTAATGTCTTGGTCAGGAATGTATGACCCTGCGTAAAAAGGTTCCAAGTTGGCTGTTAAAAAAATGCTTAGGGGTGAACCTGTTGTTTCACGGTTCATTAAGCTGTACACTTTATGGTAGTAACGCTCAATGTCTGGACGTTCATCTTTGTTAACCATGATAGGAATGAAACGTTCATTGATAAGTTCTATAATTATGTCAGAGTTAAAAGATGCTTCATACATTTTTTGTGACCATTGAGAAGAGGAGCTACTTATAAACAAAAAGATAGATTTGTTCTCAGTTCTTGCTTTTTCTAAGGCTTCATTTGACCAAGAATACCAATTTATAAATTCTTTTGTTTTAATATTTGACAAGATAAACCTTTTATTATCACTTTTAATTTAAAAAAACAAGAAAAAACATATATTCAATTTATTGTTTTTCTTAGGCTATATTTTTAAATTATAAAGAGTGTTATACATATTTTTTTGTTATAGTACTACACATATTGTACACATGTAATTATATATAATAATTTAACTGATATTATAATTATTACATTAAAAAAGGGATAAAAGAAGAATGAAGTTTTTAAAATTACTCTTACTTGTTACCACTATTGCTTATGCTGGGTTTGGAGCAAAGTTAAAAAATGATGATTTATTATCGGCTGAAGATGCATTTAAAGTTTCAGCTGTTCAAAATGGTGATGTTATTGAAACTAAAATTATATTGGGAGATAAAATTCATGTTACAGCAGACACACTTAAATATATTATAGAACCAGACAATGTAACCTTAGATGTTAAAGTGCCAGAGCCTCATGTAATAGATGGTGATAAAGTTTATGACAAAGAGATTTTGGTGAACATTCCTTTAGCAAGTATCTATGCTAAAGTTTCTGGAGACTATACCTTATCTATTAACTTTTCAGGTTGTTCAGATGCTGGTATTTGTTACAATCCTATAGCTGACAAGTTTCACTTTAAAGGTGACCCTAATGCGCAAACTACATGGGGAAAGGTTATGGATGCGCTTGATCAAGCTAACCCTATGGCTATTGTAGACATTCTCATTAATGAAAGTTCTTTCTTTGTAGTCTTCCTCTTCCTAATTATGGGTTTACTTCTTGCTTTAACTCCTTGTATTTTCCCAATGATTCCAATTTTATCCTCTATTATTGTTTCGCAACAATCAGAGGATGAAGAACCAAGTGCTTTAAGAGGTTTCTTTATTTCTCTTGTTTATGTACTTTCTATGGCAGTTACTTATACGCTTGTAGGGGTTATCTCAGGATTACTTGGTGCTGATATCCAATCTGCTATGCAGAGTCCTTGGGTACTTACAGCCTTTGCTGTTATGTTCTTTGCTTTAGCCATTTCACTTTTTGGTTATTATGAAATACAACTTCCATCTAAGTGGCAAACAAAAATCAACTCTGTAAGTGACAATGCACAGGGTAATGGTATTATGGGAACTGTTATTATGGGGTTCCTTTCAGCATTTATTATTGGGCCATGTGTTGCACCACCATTGGCTGGAGCTGTTATTTTTATTTCTCAAACAGGAGATGCTCTTCTGGGAGGAATTGCACTTTTTGCCATGAGTATGGGTATGGGTCTTCCACTACTATTAGTTGGAGCTGGAGCAGGTAAATTTATGCCAAGACCTGGTGGTTGGATGACAGCTGTATCGCAAACCTTTGGTGTTGTGATGTTAGCACTTGCTATCTTTATGCTTGGAAAAGTTCTTTCAGATGAGATTACCATGTTATTATGGTCTCTATTCTTTATGGGTATTGCTTTCTATATGGGTGTATTTGACAATTCATCAGCTAGAGCTGGAATGAAAAAGCTTTTCCAACTTTTTGCATTTACTTCATTGATCTATGGGGCTATTTTATTCATTGGATTCTTGACAGATGCAAAGTCAATTCTTAGTCCTTTAGAAAACTTTACATCATCTAAAGTAGTACAAGGTACAGCTGCAACAACTAAACCGAAACACTTAGTAGCTAAAGCTGGTTACTCCATAGCTAAACTTCAAGCTGAAGTTGAAGCTTCAGAGAAGTTAGTTATTGTTGACTTTAGAAAAAAATCTTGTGCTTCTTGTGATGAGCTTGAAGCATTTACTTTCCCAGACCCTGCTGTACAAGAAGAATTAAAACGTTTTACTTTTATTACCATTGATGTGACAGCAGACACAGACGACGAAAAAGCATTAATGAAACATCATACACTATTTGGAACGCCAAGTATTCTTTTCTTTGACAAGAATAACAAATCGCTCCCTTCAAAAACCATTTCTGGTTTCGTAAAAGCTGAAAAATTTGCTAAACACTTAAAGACTATTCATTGAATCAAACCCTTGCCATTGGCGAAATTAATACCCTGTGTGTCGAACGTGACACCGACTTCGGTCTCTATTTAAGAGCCGAAAACCTTGAAGAAGTTCTTCTTCCTAACATTTATGTTATGGAAGATGACATGCCCATAGGTGCTGAAATAGACGTTTTTCTCTATACAGACTCAGAAGACAGACCTGTAGCTACGACTAAACTTCCTTATGCACAACTTGGTGAGTTTGGATACTTTACCGTTGTAGATTACCAACGTTTTGGTGCCTTTGTAAACTGGGGTCTACCTAAAGATTTGTTTGTTCCTCTTTCTCAACAAAAATGTCACTTTCATATTGGGTCTAAATACATCTTACGTGTTTGTTTAGACAAAGAGACTGGACGGCTTTATGGAACACATAAAATTGGTAAATGGCTCTCTAAAGACACTGAATACCTAGAAGTAAATGAAAAAGTAAATATTTTAGTACTCTCTGAAACACCACTTGGACATAAAGTAATTGTTGAAAACAAACACGAAGGAATGCTTTTTGAAAATGAGATTTTTGAGAAGTTAAAAGTAGGAGAGCGTAAAGTTGCCTATGTTAAAAAAGTTCGTAAAGACGGTAAGTTAGACCTTTCTTTACAGCCTATTGGTAAAAAACAAAACATAGATACTTTTGAAGAAAAAATTCTTGAACTTCTAAAAGAGAAAGAAGGCTTGATTGCTATTAACTCTAAAAGTTCTGCTGAAGATATTATGAAAGTATTTGCAATGAGTAAGAAGAATTTTAAACGTTCAGTTACAGCACTTATTGCTGCTAAAAAGATTGAATTGTTTGAACAAGGTATCAAAGCTCTGTAGGGTGTTTTCCCCTGAAAACACCGTCAACAACGAATCTATAAAAGGTAAAACATGGCTTTTAATGCAGATGAGTATATAGATGTTATTGTTGAGCAGATAGCTGAGAATTTTCAAGAATTAGACAAAACGGTTAAAGCATGTAAAGCCTTAGAAGAAAAAGAAAAAAAGTTTCGTAATACTTATGATGCTATAAAATATTCACGATTAGAGCTTGAACTTAAAGAACAAAAAAGTGAATTACCTGAAGTCATTTGTAACAAATACAAAAGCATTGAGCCTTTAAGCGTTGGACTTTTTGGAGAGTGGGGTAGTGGTAAAACACACTTGCTAAAGTTGATTGAATCACAAGTTAACAGAGTCCAACTTGACCAAAAAAATGATGAAACTAAAACCTTTCCACAAGTAACCATCCCTGTCTTTTTTAATGCATGGCGTTTTGAAAAAGAAGAACATATGATTATTCCTCTTTTCCAAACAATGTTAACACAACTTGAAGAGTATGAACATATGCCTTTAGATGCTAAAGCTAAAAAGTTTGTGAGGCATGGTCTTATAAAATTAAAAATACTTGGAAAAGCATTACTTAAAGGCTTAAGAGTTCCAGAGAAAATAAGTGAAGTTCCTGAAAAAATTAAAAACCTTGATATAACAGTTGTGGCTGATGTCTTAAATGCTGATACTATTTCAAACGAGTATGACAAAAAAATAAAAGAAGAACTTCTACATGATGAACTCTTTAAAGAGCTAATAGAAGTTAATCGTTTAGAATCAATTTATTATAATATTCCTCAATGGATAGAAAAAATCACCATAGCAGACAAGATAAACTTCGTTTTCCTTATTGATGATCTAGACCGTTGTCTACCTGAAAATACCCTCAAAATGCTAGAGTCCATTAAACTCTTTTTAGATGTTCCAAGTTGTGCTTTTGTTTTAGCGATTGACGACGATGTTGTGGAACGTGGAGTGGCTTATCATTATAGAGATTATTTAAAAGACATTGTGCGTGTAGATGGCATAAAAGAGAAGCAAGTTGAAGAGCTTCCCATAACAGGACATGAGTATCTTGAAAAAATGATACAGTTACCATTTAGAATTCCTGTTATTACCAATACAGATGTTTTAGAGTTTTTAGAAGAAAACTATAAGTTAAAGTTCTCTCAGCTTTTTAAAGAAGACAAACCTCAAACAAATGAAATGCAAGAGGGGAAACCACCATTAAGTAAGTCTGATGAGATTATAAAGTTTTTTGCAGACACCATTCCTCCTAAGCCTAGAAAAATAAAACGCACTGCTATGCTGTTTCAGACAAAAGTAAAAATACTTCAGGCACTTGAACAGCATAACTTTGACCATATGTTGGTTGCAAAACTAACACTACTTGAACTCTTTGCACCGAAGCTTTTACGGTTTATACAGAATAATAACTATAAAGAGATATTTGATGTACTTCATGATTTTTCAAACCTAAGAGATGCTAAAGATACAGCAGCTAAAAACAGTTTAGAAAATAGTTCACGTATTAAAAATGAGATAGAAAACTATAAAAATGAAGGTGACAGACGTACATATACTAAGTTGTTAGAGATAGTTGAAGAGAATTATCATTCTCGCATGGTATTTAAACTTGACCATATTTTTAAAGCTCGTATTGATAAAACTATATTGACAGAAGCCATGGAACAAAAAGTTTTGGAAATCATAGCCGTAGAAAAGAAAGAACTTGTAGACCTTTTGTCAAAAGAGTTTTATACGTTACTATTTGGAAAAACAGAAACCCAATGGCGAAAAGCTTTTGATGACAATGAGCTTTTTGAAGAAGGGAAAGCGTTATTAACAGAAAAAGCCATAGTTGAAGTGACTAAAAAAGCTAAGGCTAAAGATAAAAAAGATTTTAGAAAAAATCCAAAATGGTTACTTTTAATAGCTGAGTATATAACACAAACACAATTTGTAAAACTTTTAAATGATATTTATCCCTATAAAATGAATCTATATCAAACAACCTTTGAAGAGTATGACAAATATTGTGAAGCTACAGGAGTTGAAAAACCTAATGATGAAGGTTGGGGTAGAGGTAAACGACCTGTTATTAATGTTTCATGGGAAGATGCTACAGCTTATGCTAAATGGTTGAGTGGAGACAATGAAGGAAAATATAGACTACCAACAGAAGATGAATGGTATTTGGCATGTAATGTAGGTGCAAAAACTAAGTGGCATTTTGGTGATGATGAGAATAGTTTAAAAGAGTATGCTTGGTATAGTGAAAACTCTAATAGTAAAACACATCCAGTCGGTGAAAAAGAGCCAAATACTTTAGGACTTTATGACATGCATGGAAATGTGTGGGAGTGGTGTGAAAACTGGTATGATGAAAAAGAGGAAGGAAAAGTTATTCGTGGTGGTTCGTGGTTCAGTGTTGCTTACGATGCTCGTTCGGCTGATCGGTACAGGAGCTATCCTACCTATCTGTACAATATTGTGGGTTTCCGTCTCCTCAGAACTTTACCTTAGATTTTGGGATTTTTACTTTTTTTTTGAAAGAACCCCATAGGGACGTGTGAAAATACAATTTAAAAATCATTAAATTTCCTTGTGTAGCTTCTTGAGCTACACAAGCTTTATTACTCCATCATCAAGTCCAAAGTATCATAAAACTCTTCTGGACCTTGGTATCCATAAAGTGCTTCATCATCTGCTCTGTCACCCTCAGCATCAAAAAATACAAAACCTGGTGTTCCAAAGATTTTAAAATGTTGTTTTACTTCAAGCATTTCTTGATTTGATTTGTCTGTCATATTTAACTGTATTGCCACATAGTTTTCTGAAAGCATCTCTTTGATGTTAGCATCTTTATAGGTAGTTTCTTTGAGTCTTTTACATACTGAACAATACTCTGTATAAAAGTAGATAATAAGAGGTTT
This sequence comes from uncultured Sulfurovum sp., assembly GCA_902727895.1. Classification (GTDB taxonomy): domain Bacteria; phylum Campylobacterota; class Campylobacteria; order Campylobacterales; family Sulfurovaceae; genus UBA1140. Next base: position 18,738 of record CACVAP010000048.1, on the reverse strand, counting down.
TTCCTCAGCTATGGCTTCTGCTTGTTTTGTTTTTAAATCATCCATAGTATAAATCTCACTAAAGAGTTCTTTCTTTTGTATAGGAAGGTTTGTTGTTGTGTTTGTGATGAGAGCAGGATTAGACTCTTTTAATGGTGTCATGAGCGATGTATTTCCTTTTGCAGCACCAACGACTAACACCGTACCCCAAATGAGTAGGACTACTCCAAGTGCTTTTAAAAACTTTTGAAAGTTGTCTTCTTCTTTTAGGGTATCTATGGCACCAAAATAAATGGCTAAGATAATAGCAAACACTCCCCAAAGAAGTAGCTCTGAAACTAAGTTAAGTGTTGCAAAAAGTTGAATGGCTACAGCCATGAGTAGGATTCCAAAAACATACTTTACTTTGTCCATCCACATACCAGCTTTTGGTAACATTTTTCCTGCTCCAAATCCAAGGAGTATAAGAGGTACACCCATACCCATTGCCATGGCAAACATCATAATGGCACCTAAAAAAGCATCCCCTTTTGCAATTGCCACACCTAAAAATGAGATAAGCACAGGGGACACACATGCTCCTAAAATAAGCGCAGAAATCATACCTAGTAAAAATACCATTGGTAATGAACCACCTTTAATCCCACCCGACTGAGAATTGAGTTTAGACTGAATGAAAGAGGGGAGTTGTACGGTGAAAAGTCCAAACATAGAGAGCGCCATAAAGACAAAGACCAAACTCATGCTCCCAATGACCCAAATGTTTTGGAAGTAAGACTGTAACTGTTCGCCTGTTGCTCCTGCTAATGCACCCATAAGCGTGTAAGTGAGCGCAGTTCCGAGTACATAAGAGAGAGAAAGTATAACAGCTTTTCTAGTAGTTAAGCTCTCTCCTTGACCAACAATAATACCTGAGATAATAGGTACCATAGGTAAGACACAAGGGGTAAAGGTAAGTAGTAAACCTGCAATGAATGAACCAAAAATTAATTCTGTCATAATAGCCTTTCAATTTATAAGTAGCATACTATCATGATTTAAGTGTATGGTTTGTTTATAGTCAAGTATTCTCATCAGAAAATTCTAACAAGGTTTCAGCTATACTATTTTCATTAAATTAAACAAGGATAATTAAATGGATTTAACAGATTTATTGAAAATGGGTGCAAGTGCAATACAAAATAACAGTGATGATGCAACAACTGGCTTAGATACGGACGCTCTTACAGGAGCATTAGGTTCTTTACTTGGTGGTGGTTCTGACGGTGGAATTGATCTTAGCAATATTATGTCTGGACTTTCTGAAAATGGTCTAGGTTCTGTTGTTGGTTCATGGTTAGGAAATGGCGAAAATGAAGCTATTTCTATGGATTCTATTACTGATTTACTTGGTGGAGATAAAGTGTCTGAGTTTGCTTCGTCTTTAGGTCTTTCTGAAGAATCAGCAACAGGTGCATTGGCTGATATGTTACCAAATATTATTGACAAGGCAACATCGGGTGAAGGTTCTATTATAGACTCTATGTTAGATCAAGTTGGTGGTGCTGAAGGTGCTATGAACATGCTTAATAAAATGTTTAAATAGATTTTTTTCGTGGGTTTTATGCCCACGAATGTAAGATGTATAAATTATTATTTTTTCTTTTTTTAACGCTTTCTCTCAATGCAACAACCCTCAAAATAGCTTCTTACAATGTTGAAAACCTTTTTGACATGCAGAACAATGGTACCGAATATAAAGCCTATAAGCCTAATCATCATAATTGGACAAGAAAAAACTTTCAAAAGAAATTACTAAATATCTCAGAAGTTATTTGTGACATTAATGCTGACATCATAGGACTACAAGAAATTGAAAATGAGCATGTTTTAAAGCTTTTAAAAAAGAGTTTGAAAAACAGTGGCTGTCATTATAAATATCATGCTATCACACACAAAAAAAGTTCTGCCATACAAGTGGCATTACTTTCAAAAATCCCGATTACAAGTGTTAAAGAAATTATTGTAAACAGAAAATTAAAATACCGTCATATTTTAGAAGCTAAATTTATGGTTAATCAGAAGTCTTTGTATCTTTTTGTTAATCATTGGAGTTCTAAACGTTCAGCTGAAAGTAGCCGTATGGCTTCAGCCAAAGCATTGGTTAAAAGGTTGAAAAGCCTAGGAAAAGGCAGTGAATATATTTTACTAGGAGATTTTAACGCTGATTATGATGAGTATTTGCATTTAGAGAAAAAGCATAATGATACTGAGGGTAAAACGGGGATAAATCATGTTTTAAAAAGCATTAACAATGAGAAGTTTTTTAGAAAAGAGCATTTGAACTCTGGAGATTTCTCACATTATAATTTATGGTTAGAGTTAGCAAATTATAAGCGTTGGAGTCATAACTTTTATGGTAACAAACAAGCTTTAGATGCCATACTTATCCCTAATACACTTCTTGATGGGCAAGGCATTGACTATGTAGACAATAGTTTTACTGTTTTTAAAAAAAGATATTTATTTCATAAAGAAGGTTATATATTTAGATGGGAATATAAAAAACAAAGACACAAGGGTAGAGGCTATTCAGATCATTTAGCCGTTGTGGCTCATTTCTCAACCAGTGAGCTTTATAGTAAAAAAAGAAAAGTTCCAACTGTAGGAACTATTGATAAGTTATTTCATGAGAATGTTATTTTCCCCATTTTGTTAAAAAGAGTAAAGGTGACTTCTAAAGAAAAAAATAAAGTGAGAATTTTTCAAAAAGAATCTAAAAAAAATATTTTGATTTATGGTACAAAAAAGTTTTTTACTTTAGGAAATGTTTATGATGTCATGGTGTATGGTTGTAAAAATCATAAGGGAGAGTATGAAGTCATTGATTTTGAGATAGAAAAAAGATATGATGCTCTTACTCTAACAAAGGAATAGATGATGACTTACTATTCAGAAATATTAGCCTTTCATATTATTGCTGTTTTATCATGGATGACCATGCTTTTTTACATGCCAAGACTTTTTGTTTACCATCAAGAAAACAAAGAGACAAAAGCTTTTACAGATGTTGTAAAAGTTCAAGAACGCAAGATTTATAAGATCATTGGTATGCCAGCCATGTGGGCAAGCATTGCTTCTGGTGGGACACTTATTTACTTAAATCCAACACTTTTAGACCAGCCTTGGATGCTTGCGAAACTTTTTATGTTGGCACTTATGATTGCGTACTCTTATTCTTTAGACTACTTTAGAGGCGTACTTGAAAAAGATGAGTGTATAAAAGGTGGACAGTTTTTTAGAGCTTACAATGAAGTACCAACACTCTTTGCTATTTTGATTGTTGTCTTTGTGATTACGAAGTCTATCCCTATTTACTTTTCTATTGGGATTACGCTCTTTTTTGGGTTTATTATTTATAAGATCTTGACTAAAAAAGTTTAAAACATTCTAATATGCTACAATGCCAAAAAATTAAAGGATTACCTTATGGGTTCATTTTTATTATTCTTGCTCTTTTTGTTTACTGCTGTTGCTATTGTTGTTTTATTTCTTTATCTTTACGCGAAAGTCACGCCTTATGATGATTTCAAATTAATATTTGAAGAAAATAATTTAGCTGCTTCTATTGGATTTGGAGGGGCAATTTTAGGACTAAGTATACCTCTGTATAGTGCATTGGTTAGTTCTGGGTCTTATATTGACTTTATTGTTTGGGCAATGGTTGCTATGCTTCTGCAATTGGCTTTTGCTTATGCTGTAACGAAAAGAAAAGGAAAGTTCTCGTTTGAAGAGAAGATAACGGAAAATAATGTAGCCATAGGTACATTAATGGCATTTTTATCTATTTCTATTGGGCTTCTAAATGCTGGTTCAATGAGTTATTAAATAGAAATTTACTTTAAAGTTTCCTATTTATTTCAACACGTCGGTTTTAGCCGATGTGTTGAACATTTATACTTCTAAGTTCTTGAAGTATTTCAGGATGCTGGTCTACATAAACAGCACCACCAGCTCCTCCTCCAAGTGTTCCTACTATGGCTGCAATCTTGACCCATGAGTAAGGACGCTCTCCGGTTACTTTTCCTGTTTGACCGTTAATAGCATAGTTATAAACTTTGTTTTTCCATTTGAACTTGGCTGTCCAAATTGGGAAGAGAACATTTTTGTAAGAAGTATTGTTATATTGGGTTTGCATAGAGCTAATTTGTTGTCTGTCTCCACCAATGTCACGACGAATGTCATTACGAATAACCTGATTCATTTTTACTTTTGCCAACTCAAAACCATTGTCCAGTCCAACGGTGTATTCTTCAGAATGAAAGCCTGAAACGTACTTCTCATTATAAGGTACCAATACATCAGTATGCCAAGGTGCTAAGTTGTCTAAAATAGCATGAGAAATGGTTTTGGACGCACCAATGGTAATGTCATCAAACGCATTGCTTACACGACCAGAAACAGCTGTCCAACGAATTCTTGCCTCTTGTACACTTTGTCGCTGTTGTTTACCATTGACGGTAACTGTTCTTTGTACGGTTACATAGTAAACATCTCCTCTTTGACCACGGTACTGTGTGTAAGTGTCAGCATCATAAGTCCAATGTGGCAGGTAATAACCTTTTAACTTTTCATTACCTTCTACAAACTTTTTGAGCTTTGAAGGAGCCAACCATAAAGAGCCAATCCATTTTTTAAAAAGTGTTTGTGCTTCTTTGTTTGAAAGGTGAAAAGGTAGGAGTGATTTAGGGGTAATATCTTTCACAAAGTCTGTAATGGCTGGTGTATCACAATAAGGACAATTGGAAGAGAACGAGTAGGGTGTCATGGTAAATGTTGCAGCACATTTATTACAAGTTACCTCTTTAGAAATTTCCTGTTCGGAAACAGTTTCTAAAGAGTTCAGTGCTGTCTGTAAATCATACTCTTTAACTTGTTCTATGGACTTTTTTATGGACTCTTGTGTGGCACAAAACTCACAGTCTAAAGAGTTATGAATGGGGCTAAAACGTAAAGGAGCCCCACAGTTCTTACAGGTGAAATTAATGGATTTAAACTTCAATATACTGACTTTTTAGATTTTTGGTAATGGTGGAGGCGTTGCATTAAAATGTTTTTCAAGTATTGTATATGCTTCTACCCAATCTGTTTGTCCTTCTGTCCATACCAAAGTCTTTTCTTGAATCTTTTTCTCGCTAATGAAAAGTTGAATGGTACGAATGTCATAAGGCCCTTCTTTTTCATCATTCAAGGCAACAAAGTACATGGTTTCATTTCGTTCAGGTAAAGGTGGTGGGGTATGTTTGTTAACATCTTTTTTAGCCAGACTGTCAGCCATATTTTGACCCATAGCAATTCCTGCACCCATACCAATCATGTCACCCATAGCACCACCTGTGTCAGAGCCTAAGGCTTGACCAGTTTGGTACTTAATGTTGTCATCTAAGTTACCAGTGATTTCACGGCTAGATCTTGCATCCAGTGCTTTTTCAACATCAGCAGGTAAAGAGATGTTCTCAACCAGTATTTTTGTAAGACTTAAACCATACTCGCCAAAGTATGGAGAGATTTTTTCAGAAATGTATTCTGAGAACTTTTCATAGTTTGATGCCATATCAAGAATAGGTGTTTTACTCTCACCCACAATGGTTGTAAACTTTGAAATAATAAGGTTGGTCAACTGGTCATCAATCTCATCTATTGTAAAATGCTGGTCTGTACCAACGATTTCATTCATGAACTGTTTGGGGTCGGTAATACGAATTTCGTAAGTACCAAAAGCTCTTAGTCTTACCATAGAGAACTCAGGGTCACGTACCATAATAGGGTTTTTAGTTCCCCATTTTAAGTCAGTAAATCGTTTGGTATTTACAAAGTAAACTTCAGCTTTAAACGGTGAGTTAAAAGCATGATCCCAATGTTCAATAGAAGTCATAACAGGTAAGTTTTTAGTTTCTAATTCATAAATTCCAGGCCCTAAAACATCAGCAATAACACCTTCATTTACAAAGATTGCCATTTGTGATTCTCTAACCGTTAGTTTTGCACCATATTTAATCTCATTATTATGTCTTGGAAATCTATATACCATGGTGTCTTGTGAATCATCTGTCCACTCAATAACATCAATAAATTGTCCAAATACCCAGTCAAAAAGTCCCATGTTTATCCTTTTACTACGTCTGCTACAGTTTCTGTTGGTAGTGATTCAAGTTTAGCTTTGGTGGAGAGAAGTGCTTCTTTTAACTCATGCTCAGTATTCTCAAGTTCAACCAATGCTTTTTCTCTAGCTTGTTTTCCTTCTTCAGCAATTTCAAGTGAATCATTTAAAGTAGCAATAAGTGTGTTATTTGCTATTTTAATACTTTCAATGTCGAAAATACCACGTTCCATTTGTGTTCTAACTTCTCGGTTAGCATCTCTTAGACCTTCAGCATTTTTCTCTAAAAGTTCATTGGTTAAGTCAGCAGCATCTTTAAGTGCTTTTGCCGATTCGTGAGATCTAAAGATGGTAACCGTTTGTGCCAATTGGTTTCTCCAAAGTGGTACAGTGTTAACAAGTGTAGAAGAGATTTTGTTAATAAGTGACTTGTCATTTTCTTGAATAAGTCTAATGCTTGGAAGTGACTGCATGGTAACTTGACGAGAAAGTCTTAAGTCATGAACACGACGCTCTAAGTCAGCAGCAAAACCTCTAACTTCTTTAAGCTCTTGGATTGCCATCATGTCTTCACCCTCAGCTTTAGTAACATATTCAGGTAAAACGTTCTCTGCCAGTTCAGTTTTCTTGATTTCCCCAGCTTCAATGTAAAGCTCTAGTTTTCTAAAGTAATCTAGGTTTGCTTCGTAAAGTTTGTCCAATGAAACAACATCTTTCATGAGGGTACTTTTATGTGTCTCAAGATTATTTGAAATTTCATCTATTTGGTCACGAACGTCTTCATAACCTTGCATGAACTTAACCAAAGGTTTTGTCCCTCCAAAAAGTTTAGAGTACCAAGGCAGTTTTTTATTAGGATTTAACTCTTCAATGTCAAAACCTTTAATGGCTGCTACCATTTCGTTTAGAACAGCACCTGCTGCGCCTGTATCCTTGTTCTTTACCCCATCAATCATTCTGTTAGAAATATCATCAAGTTCTTCTTGTGCAGATGCACCAAAGTAGATGATAGAGTTTCTGTCATTAAAGTCAAGTTCAGAAAGGGCTGTTTCAAGTTGTGATTTTTCTTCTGCTTGAACTGCTGGTAGGTTTTCGCTTTGTTCTTCTATTGTCGCTTCTATAATTTCTTTAGTTTTTGTTTCCATGTTTTCTACCTTATTTTTAATTTTTAATTTGTTGTTGTAATACGTCAATATTGACATCTAAGTCAAATTCATTGTTTTTCTTTAATCTACGTAACTCTTTGTCAAATCTGATTTCTACATCATTTAATAGCTGATGAAGTTTTTCTTTGGTTTCACCTTTAATGTCGGCTTCATCCATAGAGGTATAAGAGTTCGTTACTTTTTCTAAACCGTCTAAATAAACCAGTAAAAACTTACGTGCAACACGAATGTCTTTTGGGTCTTCTTGAATGGTTTGAATAATATGTTCAGCTTTTTTGGTGGCTAAAGAGAGTTTGTCTTTGAGTACAAGATCTTTCAAGTCACTGTTAATATGTGACTCAATACCTGAAAGTTTACTTTTAGCATCTTTAAGTGTTTTTAAAACCAGTTCTGCTGAGACATCACCAATGTTTTCAAGTTTGTCTGTTCTTGGGTCTAAACCATAATAGAGAACATAACCAATCACGGCAATGGACGCTAAGAAAATACCCATAAAGATTGACTCATCACCAGCGAAAGATGCTGCAAAAAGTGTGGCAATTCCTAAAAGAATGGCAGACATGGTTTTGTATGGTTTTGTAGGTGCTTTGGTTAATTTTTCTTGATGATATTTAAATTCATTTGCTAAGCCCCAAGTGTTTAGTTTTACAACACCATAAAAGAGTATAAAGGCTGTTAAGTTTAGACCAAAGGCAGGAATATCTCGTGCGACTAAGGCTAAGACTACAGACAGAAAGAGAGGTGTTAAAAAGAAATAAAGTAAAAAACCTTTTTTAGCTTTAGAACCACCAGGGTTAATTGTTGGATTGTATCGTTTTACTTGTGTCATATTTATCCTGTAACCAATTTACCAAGAGGATACCAAACAGCAAATCCTGCTGAAAGTAAAATAAATAAAAAACCGAATATTTTTTGCAAAGGCTTTCCTTAAAATAGACTGTTGAAAGTCCAATAGTTTATATTTAATTCTAGCATAACATTCTTATGGGTTCTAGGAAACTAGTAAATTATCTTTGCAAGATAGAGTCCCTCTGCTGGGGCAAGTTTAGTTAGGGTTTTTTCTTCAAGGTTTAGTTGTTTATTTAGGGCATTACTTGACCATTGGTTTAATGCAACTTGCATGGAAGCTTCAACCATCATTCGTACTTGTGAACGTAAAAAACCATTGGCTTCAAAGTAGATGATATGGTAGTTCTTAAGTTTTTTATATCTGGCTTTGTAAACTTCTCGTACATTGGTATGGGTAACGCTTCCTGTTTTGATAAAATTTGAGAAGTCATGTTTCCCTTCAAAAACTTTGAGTGCTTTTTGTAAAGCTTGTTCATCAAAAGTTGGGTAGTAAGAGACATAAGGCTTTTCAAATATGCTAGGCGTAGAAGTTTTAAAAACATAACGGTAAAGACGTTTTTTCGCTGAAAATCTAGAGTGAAAATCATCTTCAATCCATTGTAGACGTTTTATAGAGATGTATTCTAGTTTTCGGTTAAGTGAGAGTTGGAGTTTGTTTAGATCTGTCCAATAGGAGGGAACTTCAAAGTCAATTACTTGACCTGTGGCATGCACACCTGCATCGGTTCGTCCAGAGCCACGTATGTTGTCACTAATGCCTAAAGATTTTAATGCTTTTTCTAGGGAAGTGGTGATGGTGTTGTTTGTAGAGGTTTGTTTTTGAAAGCCTTTGAACTTTCCTCCATCGTAAATTATGGTAGCTTTTATACGCATTTAGAAAAACCGTAAAACAATTTTTTTGTAAAGAAAGTAACCAAGAGTAAAGACCATAAATGAAAATCCAGCTGTCATAAATATGGTTCCATTAGATTTTAAGACAATGGCTAAGCCGTAGAGTCCTATGGTTGTCAATGCTAAAATATGATAAGCATAGTTTTTTTGGTAACGAGGGTTAATAATGGAAAAAGCAGCAATAATCATCAATGCTAATAGAGGAATGAGACTGGTAAAAATAAAGAAAAAAATCTGTGACTTTTTTTTAGGATTGAGTGAAAGTTTTACCCAATACTGAACGATGTTGTTGTAGGTAAAAGCATCGGCATTTAAGTTTTGAAAGACTTTCATACTTTCGTAATCTATTTTTTTTAAACTCTCTTGGGAAAAAGTATAACCTGAACCATTTTTTAGTGTTAAGGTGACGACAGAATTTTGATTTTCAAAACTTGCTTCTTTCGCAATAAAAAGTTGATCAGCATGTTCTTTGTCTTTGTTATAAATAACAATGTCCTGCATGGTGTCATTGTCTTTACTTTTTACATAAACAAAAAGGTCTCCAAATTTTTGTCCTAGTTTAGAGGGGTTAATGTTTATTTGTGCCTGAGAGGTTTTCTCATGTTTAAAAGCTTTAAATTGTTGCTTAGTCTTAGGCATAAGTCCTAATGACAAAATAAGTAAAATAATTGAAAAAAGCGTTGCAATCAAAAAGAAACGATAGAGAATAATCTTGGCATTTGAACCCAGTGCAAAAAGTGCCATGAGTTCATTGTCCGTTGAAAGACGCAGGAGTGTCATAACCACAGCTACTAAAAATGAAATAGGTAAAGTATAAAATAAGATAGAAGGTAAGTTATAACTAAAGAGTTGCATCATCTCTATAAATGAGATTTGTATGGAAGCTGTAAGTGCTGATATTTTGATAATAAAGACAAGTGAACCAATAAAAAATAGAGGTAAAAATATGGTAAAAAAAGAACTTTGAAAGTTCTTTGATAGGTAGCTAGAGATGGAGGTTTTTTTAGCCATATATTATGAGGTCTACTATACTTTGTACTTGGCTGTCAAACATATAAGTAATAAATGTTCCGATAATCAAAAAAGGAACAAAAGGTACTTGGGTATCTTTTGCTAATAATGAAGGAACAATAGCCACAATAGCAGCAATAAACAATGCATAAAGAAAACCAGGAAAACCAAGTAAAGCTCCCATAGTACCAGCGACAATAATATCTCCTTCACCCATGGCTTCTTTGTTTAAAAAGAAAGAAAGGTAATAGCGTAAAAGTGTCATCCCACCTACAGCTAAGAGAGCATCTTGAATTGAGTCTAAGAACGTTGGGGTTATAACAGCCAATGCTAAAGCTAAAAGGTTTAGGTTGTCAGGTATTTCCATGTACTTAAAGTCAATCATGACCAAGGCTAGAAGTAGGGTGAAAACAGCGAACACAACGGGTAAATACCAAACAAGACCAAGTTTATAAAACAGAGAAAGTGCGATAATTCCTGTTGCTAACTCTATGAGTGGGTATTGCATGGATATTTTTTCAGAACAAAAACCACATTTTCCTCTTAGAAATAACCATGAAAATATGGGAACATTATGATACCACTTCAAGGGTGTTTGACATGACTGACATTTTGAAGCAGGAAAGACAATGCTTTCACCTTTAGGAATTCTATAGATGACCACATTTAAAAAAGAACCAATTAAAATTCCAAAAACAAAGATAAAAATAGCAATGGTTAATTCAGCCACTAAAGTCCTCCAAAACGACGATTTCTATTGACATATTGGTCAATGATGTCTTCTAGTTCAGTAGGGTTAAAGTCAGGCCAAAGCGTTTGTGTAAAGAAAAACTCAGAGTAAGAGTTTTGCCACAATAAGTAGTTAGAAAGACGTTGCTCTCCACTCGTTCTTATCATTAGGTCTAGGTCTACATAAGGGGTGTTTAACTCGTTACCTAAACTCTCTTCAGTAATTTCTTCCCCACGTTTAGCTAAACGGTTTGCTGCTTTAGCAATCTCTTCTCTTGAACCATAGTTTAGCGCTAAGATTTGCGTAACATTAGTATGGTGTGCTGTCTCTTTTTTTATGTGTGCAATGGTTGCTTGAAGTTTAGGAGAGAAACCCTCTATGTTCCCAACTGTTTCAAACTTTGCACCAAATTTATGGTATGTTTCAAGCTCATTTCTAAGCCATGAATCAAGTAGTTTCATTAAAAAAGCTACTTCATATTTTGGACGTTTCCAGTTTTCAGTAGAAAAAGCGTAAAAAGTTACGGTTTCAATGGTTTCATGTTCAGCACAATATTGTGTAATATCACGGGTGACATTTGCCCCTGCTTCATGACCTTTTGTTCGAACGAGACCTCTTTCTTTTGCCCAACGTCCATTACCATCCATAATGATGGCAAGATGATTTAATACATTTTTTTCTTTGCTCATATTCAATCTTTAAAATTTATTATTTACTTGGTTCTATCTTTTGACTCTCTGTTAGTATTTTAAATGACAGGTCAAGCTTAGAAGCTGTACCTAAATCTATACTTTCATTTTCAGTGATGAAAGTGATACTATTATCTGCTGTGCCAAAGCTAGAGCTATTTGAAAGGAGATTATAACATACTCCATCTACATTTTTATTTTCGATTAAACTTTTAGCATTAGAAAGACCATTTTCTTTGTCCATTTCTGCTTTAAATCCAACGGTAATTATGTCTAGACTAGAAACAGATTTTAAAATATCTTCTGTTTGCTTCATCTCAATGTTCCATTGAGTACCAATACTTACTTTTTTTGTTTTTCCCATACTTGGAGATTTTGGGCTAAAGTCAGCCACAGCAGCAGCCATAAAAAGAAATGATTTTTTAGTACTCTTGGTTAGCTCTTTGATACTTGTTAACACTTGGGCTTTCATTTCTGAGGCTGAATGAGTTTCGGTGCTAGTTATGTCTAAAGGAATTTCAGAATAATCTTTAGTTGTAATGAGATGAACATTCGCTCCTTTGAGGTAAAGTGCCGTTGCTAAGGCATTTGCCATTTTTCCTGAAGAGAAATTTGAGACATAACGTACTTCATCTATTTTTTCTCGTGTTCCACCACCTGTCACAATGACTTCTCTATTTTTCCAGTACTCATTTTGAAGTAAGGCTTTGGCTGTAGTATAGAAAATTTCTTCTGGTTCGGCTAAAGCACCATTTCCTGTGTCTCCACAAGCGAGTAACTTAGACTGTGAATTACAAATGCTAACACCATTAGTTTTTAAGCGTTTTATGGAATTTATGGTTGAAGTATCTTCTACCATGTTTGTATTGGCAGCTGGTGCAATAATGAGAGGTTTTGTAAAAGCCAAAATAGTTTGAAGTAAGATATTGTCAGCGATACCATTTGAAATTTTATTGATGCTGTTGGCTGTGGCAGGGGCGAGTACAAAGACATCACAAGTTTTACCGATGTCTATGTGGTTGAGTGTGGATGCCCATGATTCAGTTTGTTCGGTTAATACAGCATTTCGTGTTAATGCTTCAAAAGTAAGAGCAGAGACAAAACGCTCTGCTGAGGCTGTCATAACGACATGAACAGAAGCTCCAGACTTAATAAAAAGACGGGCTAAATCACATGCTTTGTAAGCAGAGATACTTCCAGTAACGCCTAGAAGAATAGTTTTGTTTGTTAAATTAACTTGCATGAAAACTCACTTATTTAAATTGAGTTATTTTATTCTAATCTTCTGTAAACTAGGTAAAAGCTATAAAATTATTTTCCAAAAAACTTATAGAAGAAATCAGGTAATATTTTTAAGGCTGTACGGGTAATTGCCAATGAACCTTTTTTAACGTCTTTGTTTAGGGTTGTCCCTGCTGCAACAATAACATCGTCTTCTATGTTAATGGGTGCAACTAATTGACAGTCAGAACCTACAAATACATTTTTACCAATGATTGTTTTGTGTTTGGCTTTTCCATCGTAATTACAAGTAATAACACCAGCACCAATGTTTGAGCCTTCATCTATGCTTGCATCACCTATGTAAGCTAAATGACCTGCTTTAACGCCTGTAAGGGTGGACTTCTTTACTTCTACAAAGTTACCAACGTGTGTGTCTTTTAAGTGGCTTAGAGGACGAATACGACCCATTGGACCAACATCTGAGTTCTCTATGATAGAGTTTTCAATAATAGAATTGGTTTTTATGTGTGCATTGATAAGTTTTGAAGCACCTAAAATAGTAACACCATTTTCTAAAATACTCTCACCTTCAAAGCTAGCACGACAATCTATGTAAATTGTATCTGGAAAACGCATGGTGACACCCATTGCCATTAACTCTTTTTTGAGTCTGTCTTGCATGATGATTTCTGCCTCTGCTAAGTCAAATTTAGAGTTAACACCTTTAAACTCTTCTTCTTCAACATAGATAGGGCTTACGGTTCTATTCTCGTCTACAGCCATTTTAACAATGTCTGTTAGGTAGTACTCTTCTTGGGCATTATCGTTTGAGAGTAGGGGAATGTAACGGTTGAGTAATTCTGTGTTAACACAGTAAATTCCAGCGTTCACAGTTTTTGTTTTTAATTGCGCTTCGTTACAGTCTTTTTGTTCAACGATTTCTTGTACTTTTTCGTTGTCTATTAATACTCTTCCGTAACCATCAGGATTATCGAGTTTAATAACTGACATGTTAATGTCTGCTTCACCACCTGTTAGGGCTAGAAGAGAATTTTGGGTAATGAGTGGCATATCACCATTTAAAATAAGGGTTTTTTCGTACTTGGTCGTTACGCCTTTCATTGCACCACCTGTTCCAGGGAACTGTTCTACATCTTGCATATGGAAGTTAACGTTTTGATATTCAGCTTCAATGGCTTCTTGTACTCTTGCTGCTTGATGATAGAGAACAACTGTAATGTCATCTGAAATTTTCTGACCAGCATCAATGGCATGGAAGAGCATTGATTTTCCTGAAATCTCATGAAGAACTTTTGGGGTAGTAGATTTCATTCTACTTCCTTTACCTGCTGCTAAAATAACGATTGAAATGGACATGGAATTACCTTTGAAGTATAGAATATTATTTTTTGTGATTATATCAAATGGCTGATTACAAATATGCTATACTTTAACGAAAATAAAAAATAAATTAGGATAAACCATGGATAAGATTGGATTAAAATTTGATAAAGCTTTAGATTATGAACTTTTTGAGCCTTTGCAATATTGGCTAGATTATGAGATTGAGTATGAGGACATCTTAGAAAATATTGAAAATAATGAAGTAATTGAATTAGAATTGGAAGAAGATGAAGATCGGGGAGAAGATATAGCGATGTTACAAGCTTTTTTAGCGAAATTTACTGAAGAAAAAATAGTATATGAGCTTTTTGTAATGAATGATGAGTGGGAAAGAAAAGAGCTTGACAACATTATCTAACATCTTATTCTATTGCATTAGTTTAAATAAATCTTAATGTGATAAAAAAAGCACATTCCTGAGACCCTCTATATAGTGTATAAGGTAATTGTGGAGAATTTACACAGAAAAATGAATATATCCTTGCTAAAATAGCTTTTAAACTCATTGTAATATAATCTTAGTAAATTAGTATTATAAGTTTTCTAAATAAAAGAAACTCGATTTATTTTTATTTAGTATCAGTTGTATTTATCGTAAATAGCAATTACATAGCAATTACTATATTACACACTTATGGAGTTTCAAAATATAAATATTATCTTTTTGATAAGATATATCTATAATTTTGATACGATGTCTTAGCTTTAAAACTAAAGTCTATTCATTTATTTGAATATATTCATTCAAGGAGAACCACATATGTCAAAAAAAATAACGGTTGGTCCTGTAGGCTATATGCCACAGTCAGCACCATCTATGGGTGTAGAACTCTCGCCCGAAGGTAAAGCGTTACTATATGGAAATATAGTAGAAGAAGAAGAAGCAATGAGAGATGCTGCAAAAGCACTTCTTACAATGGATAATCCAACTATCTTCCCTGGTCCAATGGTTTTATGGGACTGGAAAGAAGATGTTGCAGAAAAGTCAGGAGCTATTTTAGATTTAGCATCTGAAATTCCTGGTTGTAAGATTATTCCAATGCCAGATTACAGACCTAAATATCCTAAGATTGATGTTAAGGCTGAAATCAACCCTAACCACCCTAACTTAACTATTCTAGACAACAAGATTAAAGCTTGTGTTTTCATTGGTGTACATTGTCACTATGCAAACCTTACTTTAAGAATGATTAGAGCAGGTACAGCTTGTTATACTGTAGCAATGTGTGCAGAGATGGGTCACGAAGAAGCTATGGCATCTATTAGAGATGTACATGCTGCTGATGTTTTAAGATTCAGAGATATTATCATTGAAGTTAGAAATGAACTTGGTATCGAATACACAACAACTATGCCTCCAGAGAATCCTTCTTTACCAAAAGAAGACTGGGGATCATTAACGCCTTCTGATTATGGTGAGTATAGATCTCTCATCATGAGTAAAAAGGGTGAACATGTTACAGCTGTTGAATAAGAGAATAGGAGAATCAAATGAGTTTAAATAAAACATTAGTAGACATGAATTACCTCTTAAAAGAGGCGCCAAGAGAGCAGCACTTTATTACAGGTGCTCAAGCAATGGCTGAAGCTGTTAAGAGAGCAAGTTGTGATATGGCAATTGCTTATCCTATTACTCCTCAGTCGGAAGTAATGCACCTTGTTGGTGACATTTACGCACAAGGTCACATTAAAGAGTACTACAGAGCAGAAGAAGAGCTTGGTACTATGTCAGCGATTGCTGGTGCTGCTAGAGGTGGTGTAAGAATGTTTACAGCTACTTCAGGACCAGGACTTTTAAGAGGACTAGAAGCAATTGTTTCATGGCCTGGACATAGAATCCCTTGTGTACTTGGTGTTCTTACAAGAGTTGTTAATGCACCTCTTTCAATTCAGCCAGATAACATTGAAATGGCATACTTGATGCATTCAGGTATTGTTATGTTACATGCTGAAAATCAGCAAGACACATTTGACATGACTTTAGCAGCATTTGCTATTACTGAAAAAGTTGATGTTTATATTCCTGTATCTGTTTCAACTGAAGGTTTCTTTGTAACACATGCTAAAGGGTATGTTGATATGATGTCTGACGAGTTGGCATTTACTGAATGTGATCCTTATAAAGCACCAGTACCAGCAATGGATAACGAAGTTCCACCAGCGAGAATTCAAAGAGATGCTCCTGTACAAAAGTCAAACTTTATGTCTTACTTGATTCACTCAGTATGGCAACAAGAGATTTGGGATTGTAATAAAAGAGCTATGAAGTATATTTATGAATATCTTGATGGACCAATCGAAGTAACTAACCCTAATGCTAAAGTAATGCTTGTAGCTTCAGGTTGTGCAGCTGCACAAGCTAGAGAAGCAAATAGATATGCTGAAGAAGAAGGATTAGATGTTGGTTTTGTTAAAGTAAGAGCTATTAGACCATTCCCAACAGATGAACTTAATGCAGCATTAGCAGGTGCTGAATGTGTAATCGTTCCAGAGCACAACATTATTGGATGGTTATCTAAAGAAGTTAAAGCAGCTATTCCAAATGGTGGAATTGTTGTTGAAGGTCCAAGAGTATACGGTGGTATGACACTACCTGTTGAACTAATTATGACAGAGATTTACGATGCCTTAGGTATGGACTCTCTAGTACTACAAGCATAAAGGATATAGAATGAGTTTAAATTATATGATTCCAGCGTCAAAGTTCAAGAGATATTTACCAAAAGATTACGTAGAATTGGTAGATTATGGTCCATTCGGTAAAGAGTATTCTGAAGTTGGTACTAAGAATATGGGTAAATACAAAGAGTTAGTAGAAGAGCACCCAATGTGTTCTGGTTGTTGGATGGCTTATTACATTAAGATCATTTTTGCAGCACTTCCTAACCCTGAAGATACTGTAACTATTGGTACAGCTGGATGTGGTAGACTTGCTATTTCTCAAGCTGCTGTTCCTTTTATTTACGGTAACTACGGAGATCAAAATGCTATGGCATCGGGTATTACTCGTGCGTTTAGATTAAGATTCCCTGATAAGCAAAAAGATGTTATTACTATTGCCGGTGACGGTGGTATGATGGATATCGGTTTTTCTATGACTATGCACGCTTGGTTTAGAGGTGAAAAATTCACTACTATCATGCTTGATAACGAAGTTTATGGAAACACAGGTGGGCAAGAGTCTGGTATGTCTGTTAGAGGTGCCGTTCTTAAAATGTCTCCAAAAGGTAAAAACTTTGGAAAAATGCCTGCGATGCAACTGGCTATTACTGCTGGATGTGTGTATGTTGTTAAAATGTCTCCGACAAATATTAACAAAGCAGCTAAAGCGATTAGAAGAGCAATCTTCGCAGCTAGAGAACTTGGACCAACTTTCATTCATGCATATACTTCATGTAATATTGAGTACTCTATTCCTACACCAGATGTATTTAGAGATGCTAAAGAGAAAGAAAAAGGTCGTTTTGCATTCGAAGAATTCATGACGGATGAGGCTAAAGAACTATTTACTGTAGTTGAAGCTAAAAAGAAAAAGAAGGTTAGCTAGATGGCAATAGATAAAAAAAGATATAACATGAGAATTTCTGGGCTAGGTGGACAAGGGGTTGTTACCTCTGCCCATATCCTGGGAACTGCAATGGACAATGCTGGTAAGTTTGCTTCTCTTGTACCATTTTTTGGTTCAGAGAAAAGAATGGCACCAGTTGAAGCGTATGTAAGAGCTTCATCTGAACCTATTTATGAAGTAGGTGAAGTTGTCTACCCTGACATTATTATGATTTATCATTCACAAGTTGTTACTCATGGTAAATCGTATACAATGCCTTTTTATACAGGTCTTAAGAAAAACGCTCTAATTATTATTAATTCAGACGTTGATGTTCTCGAAGAAGAGGATAAAGAAGTATTAAGAAACCTTAACGCAAAGGTTGTTATGTTTGAAGCAACTGAATTAGCATTGAAAATTGCTGGTACAGAACTTGCGACAAACATGGCAATGATGGGTATGGTTCTTGGTTTAACAAAACTTGTTAACGAAGAAAATATTGAGGCTGCCGTAAGAGAAAGATTCTTGGGTAATTCATTTGTTGCATCAGGTGGTACAGCATCACTTGACTCAGCAATTGAGAAAAAGTTTAAGAAAAAGGAGGAGTTACTTGCTAAAAACATGGAAGTGATTAACAAGACTTTTGAAATGGCAGCGTCTATTGATTTAGCTAATGCCGATCTTATAACTAAAATTGACATATAACAAAGGAAAAAAATGTACTACGTAGCAAAAGTTGATTCAGATAAATGTTCAGAGTATAAGTGTAACATGTGTACACTTTATTGTCCAGAAGCAAACACATTGATGTATGATGAGAAAAATAAAACTTCATGGGTTGATGAAGATAGATGTAAGGGATGTGCGATTTGTGTTTATGTATGTTCTGATCTTCTTGACAGAAACTGTATTGAAATGGCAATGGTAACTACCGAAGGGTAGATAACCACTGTGTAAAGAGCGTTAAAACTCTTTGCACAACTGCTCAACCCTCTTGTAAATTTTACAAGAGAAAACACTGTTATATTGTGTACGTAAGTTTTATCTTTAGTCTTTATTTAAAGAAGGGAAGATAAACTTTACATACATAGTATGTAGAGTAATCTAAC